>JAZHDH010000285.1:0-45719 GCA_036584335.1 Pseudodesulfovibrio sp.
TCCGGTGTGGTCTCGTTTGACCTGGCCAATCAGGACAGGATCATTCGAGGCCGGATGCCCGTTCTCGAAATCGTCAACGACCGCTTTTCGCGGTTGTGCACCAATGCGTTGGCCAACACCATGCGCAAGCGGGTGGACATCAATCCCATTTCCATCGACATGTCCAAGTTCGGGGACTTCATGCGTTCCCTGCCGGTGCCGACCTCCATTTCCATCTTCAAGATGGACCCCCTGCGCGGCAACGCCCTGCTCGTTGTGGACTCTCGTCTGGTATTCGCCCTGGTCGAAAACTTCTTTGGCGGCGCGGGCAGCCAGCCCAAGGTGGAGGGCCGCGACTTCACGCCCATTGAGCAGGCCATCGTCGAGCGTGTGGTCAAGATAGCCCTGGCCAACATGGAGGAATCCTGGAAGCCGGTGCACGAGGTCCATGTGGAGATGGTCCGCACCGAGGTCAACCCGCAGTTCGCCGCCATCGTGCCTCCCTCCGACGTCGTCATCGTCGTCACCTTCGAGGTTGAACTGGAAAACGCCATCGGCTCGCTCATCGTCTGCCTGCCCTACGCCACCATGGAGCCCATCCGCTCCAAGCTGCACGCCTCCTTTCAGTCCGAGCGGCTGGAGGTGGACCACGTCTGGATCAACCGCTTCAAGGAGCGGCTGATGGAGACGCCAGTGGAGATGGTGGTCCGCCTGGGGCGTACTTCCATCAGCGGCCGCCAGCTCCTCTACCTTCAGGAGGGCGACATCATCCTCCTGGACACCGACGAGGACGAACTGCTCGAAGCCGAGGTCGAGGGGGTACGCAAGTTCCAGGGGTTGCCCGGCCGCGTCAAGGGCAACAAGGCCTTCAAGGTCGTCAAGGAAGAGGACATCCGATTCTGATCGATCCGATCCGTGAATTCACCGGGGCCGCGAAATGCGGCCCCTTTGCGTTCCTGGGGAAACCCCTTGACTTCAAATGTTTCCCAAGTTCAATATTCGCTTTTACCGCTGTATGGGAGGAATCCGTTCATGAAGAAGTTTCTGCTTGTTGTCGCCGCCATGCTGCTGCTTGGCGCCGTCCCGGCCCAGGCCAAACAGTATGTGGTCTCCGTGACCCAGATCGTCGAACACCCGGCCTTGGACGCCATGCGCAACGGCGTGCTCGACCGGCTCAAGGAAAAAGGACTCGACGTGGCCGCCAACGTCCATATCGCCCAGGGCAATTCCGCCACCAACGTCCAGATCATCAGCCAGATCATGGGCGAACGGCCCGACCTGGTCCTGGCCATCGCCACCCCCGGCGCACAGGCCGCCGCCCAGAAGATTCACGACCGACCGATCCTCTTCACCGGCGTCACCGATCCGGTTTCCGCTGGCCTGGTCAAGGATTTGGCCAACACGGGCGGCAAGAACATCACCGGCATGTCCGATTTCAGCCCCATGGACAGGCACGTGGCCCTCATTCGGGAGATCGTGCCCGGCGTGCAGGCTGTCGGCGTCATCTACAATGCCGGTGAGCCCAACTCCGTCGTCCTGGTGAACAAGCTCAAGGAAGAGGCGGCCAAGGTCGGCCTGACCGTGGAGGAGGCGACCATCGCCAACTCCAGCGGTGTCTACCAGGCCGCCAAGAGCCTCGTGGGCCGCTGCCAGGCCGTATACGTACCCACGGACAACACCGTGGTTTCGGCCCTGGAGTCCGCCGTCAAGGTATGCAAGGAGAACAGGCTGCCGTTGATCGCGGCCGACGTGGACTCCGTCGCCCGCGGCGCCGTCGCTGCCGTGGCCGTGGATTACTACAAGATGGGGTTGCAGACCGGCGACATGGCCTTCCGCATCCTGGCCGAGAGCGAGAATCCCGGCCTGATGCCCGTCGAGTTCCTCAACGACCTCAACCTGCATGTCAACAAGTCGGCTGCCGCCGTCATGGGCGTCACCCTGCCCGAGGCCACCCTCCAGCGGGCGTCCAAGATCATCGAGTAGCCCGCATTTGCGTATTCATCGCAATCAGTATACAAGGCGCGTTGTCCGCAACGCGCCTTTTTTTCGCCACCCGGGGCCACCGGGCGCAGCGCTTGCCTAGGACGGAGGAAGAGGGAAACAATCATGACGAGTTACGCTCTACTCGGCGCTCTGGAGCAGGGGTTCGCCTACGGCCTGATGGTCATTGGCGTTTACCTGACGTTCCGGGTGCTCGACTTCCCGGACCTGACCGTGGACGGCAGCCTGCCGCTCGGGGCCGCAGTGTCCGCCGTGGTCATTACTGCGGGGCATTCGCCTGTCACGGCTATCCTCCTGGCCGGTTCGGCCGGGTTCGTCGCCGGAGCGGTCACCGGCATCCTGAACACGAAATTCAAGATCCTGCACCTGCTGGCGTCCATCCTGACCATGATCGCCCTTTATTCCATCAACCTGCGCATCATGGGGCGGCCGAACATGACCCTGCTGGGCAAAGAGACCGTGGTCGACTGGTTCATGAATCTGACCGGCCTGCCCTCCTATGTCTCGACGCCCATCTTTTTCGCCGTCATCTGTTTCGCGGCCGTGGCCGTACTCATCTGGTTCCTGCATACGGAAAAGGGATTGGCTTTCCTGGCCACCGGCGACAACATGCAGATGATCACCAGCCAGGGTGTGAACACCGACACCGTCATCATCTTCGGCGTGGGGCTGTCCAACGCCCTGGTGGCCGTTTCCGGGGCACTGGTGGCGCAGAACCAGGGCGCGGCCGACGTCAACATGGGCGTGGGCACCATCATCGCCGGGCTTGCCTCGGTCATCGTCGGCGAGACCGTGTTCGGCTGCAAGTCCATCACCCGGGCGCTCATCGCCGCCCTGCTCGGCTCGGTGCTGTACCGAGTGGCCATCGCCCTCGCGCTCGGGCTCAAGCTCGGCTCCTTTGCGTTCACCCCGAGCGACCTCAACCTGATCACCGCCCTGCTCGTCATCTTCGCCCTGGTCATGCCCAGGATGAAACGCAAGGTCATGGGAGGCGCGCGATGATCGGCATCACCCATCTGACCAAGGCATTCAACCGGGGCGACGTCAACGAGGTCCTGGCCCTGAACGACGTGAATCTCGAGGTCAACGACGGCGACTTCATCACCATCATCGGCTCCAACGGCGCGGGCAAGTCCACCTTCCTCAACGCCATAGCCGGGACCTTCCCGCTGGATTCCGGCCGGATCGTGCTGGAGGACCAGGACGTGACCCGATGGCCGGAGTACAAGCGCGCCGCGCTCATCGGCCGCGTGTTTCAGGACCCGCTGCTCGGCACCTGCGCCGGGGCGACCATCGAGCAGAATTTGGCCATGGCCATGAAGCGAGGCCAGCGGCGCACCCTTGGGCTGGGCGTGAAGACCCGGGACCGTGAATTCTTCCGCGAGAAGCTTTCCGTACTCAGGCTCGGGCTGGAGGACCGGCTCAAGACCTCCACCGGCCTACTCTCCGGCGGCCAGCGCCAGGCCCTGACCATGCTCATGGCGACCCTTGTCCGGCCGCACCTGCTGCTGCTCGACGAACACACGGCGGCCCTGGACCCGAAGACCGGGAGCATGATCCTGGAATTGACCGAAGAGCTGGTGCGCTCTCTGAGCCTGACAGCGCTGATGGTCACCCATAACATGAACCAGGCCATCACCTTGGGCAACCGGCTGATCATGTTCCACCGGGGCGGAATCGTCCTCGACATCGCGGGGGAGGAAAAGAAGAATCTCAAGGTCGAAGACCTGCTGCGTCGTTTTTCCGAGCTGCGCGGCGAAGAAGGCGTCTCCGACCGCATGCTGCTTTGTTAGGGGTCGCCAGACGCGGCTCCGGGGACATACTGGCAAATTCCTGCCGATACGTATAAGACAGACAACACACAGGGAGGCTTCAATGGCTATCGAACGCACCTTTTCCATCATCAAGCCGGATGCCGTTCAGCGCGGCCTGATCGCCGACATCCTCAAGATGATCACCGACTCCGGCCTGAAGATCAAAGGCATGAAGATGATCCGCATGGACAAGGCCAAGGCCGAAGGGTTTTACGCCGTGCACAGGGAGCGGCCCTTCTTCGGCGAGTTGGTGGAATACATGACCTCCGGCCCGGTGGTCGTCTCCTGCCTGGAAGGCGAGAACGCCATCGAGAACTACCGCAAGCTGATGGGCGCCACCAACCCGGCCCAGGCCGAGGCCGGCACCATCCGCGCCGCGTACGGTCTGGACATCCAGAACAACGCCTGCCACGGCTCCGACGGTTCCGACACCGCCAAGACCGAGGTGGCCTACTTCTTCAACAGCGACGAACTGGTGGGATAATGACCAAGAAAATCGGGTTCATCGGCACCGGCAACATGGGGGCGGCCATCATCAACGGCCTGGCCTCGCGCGATGATATCGAGCTGCACGGGTTTGACCTGCACCAGGACAATCTGGCCCGGTTGGCCGTTTCCTGCGGCCTCAAGGCCCACAAGAGCGCCGAAGCGCTGGTCCAGGCATGCGCCATCGTCGTGATCGCGGTCAAGCCGCAACACGCCGAGCATCTGGTCAAGGAGGTCGCCCTGGCCCTTGATGGCTCCAAATGCCTGGTTTCCATCTGCGCCGGACTGACCGTCGAACGGTTCAAGGACTGGTGCGAAGGCCGATGCCCGGTTGTTCGGGTCATGCCCAACACGCCCGCCTTGGTGGGCGAATCCGTTTCCGCCGTCTGCCTGGACGACAAGGACCTGAGCGACGAACTCGGGTCTTTCATCCCCGGGCTGTTCAAGGGCATCGGCCAGGTGCACGTCCTGCCCGAAAAGCTCTTTGACGCCTTCACCGGCGTCATCGGCTCCGGCCCGGCCTACGTCTTCTATTTCATGGAGGCGATGATCGAGTCCGGCGTGGCCCTGGGGTTGACGCGCCCGCAGGCCACCGAAATGGTCAAGGGCCTCTTTCTCGGCTCGGCCCGGATGGCCGCCGAGAGCGACCATCCCGTCACCCAGCTCCGGGAGATGGTCACATCGCCCGCAGGGACCACCATCCGGGCGTTGACGCACTTCGACCGCCAGGGCATGCGCGGTGACATAATTGATGGTGTGTTCGAGTCGTATAAACGAAGCATCGAACTCGGCAAATAAACATTGAAAAGGGCTCCGCAAGGAGCCCTTCTCTTTATCATTCGTTCAAATTTTGTCTAAAATGCGATCTGGAGCCATCCGAGCAGCAGAATGAACGCCCAGCCTGCCCGATAACCCGAAGTCTTGCACAGGGCGATCAGGTTGCGCACCTTCGCTCGGGTCCAGTACCGTCCCTCCGGGCCGAGGATCGGCTTTTCCTTCGCCTTGCCGAAGTAGACGGCCGTACCGCCCATGCGCGCGTCCATGAGCCACGCAGCCGCCGCCATGGGCCAGCCCGCGTTGGGGCTCTCCATCTTGGCCGCATCGGCCGCGAAATTGGCCTTGGCGCGTGCATAGTCCAGACCGCGCATCCGCCCTGTCAGCAGCAGCGCCCAGGCCGTGAGCCGGGCAGGAATCCAGGCCAGCACATCGTCCGTTTTGGCCGCGCCGCGTCCCAGATCCCGAAATCTGTCGGTGCGGTAGCCCCACATGGAGTCCATGGTGCTGATCGCCTTGTAGGCCCACATGCCGCCCGGGCCGAAAAGAGCCAGGTAAAACATGGGGGCCACGAAGCCGTCGTTGAGGTTTTCGCTCACAGTCTCGGCAAGGGTCTTGCGCACGCCTTCGGGATCGAGGGCGGAGGTGTCGCGGCTGACAAGCATGGCCAGAGCCCGGCGCGCTCCGGGCAAGTCGTCGGAATCGAGCAGCGCGGCCACCCGGCGGGCGTCGCGTACCAGGCAGCCCATGGCCAGCCCGGCATAGGCCAGGTAGATGGCGATGAACGCCCCCACATATGGGAGCGCCGTCAGCACCCCGGCAATGGACCACGCCCCGATGGCAAAGAGGACCACGGCGGCCCAGCCTGCGGCGCGCAGGTTGAGGCCGACCTTGCGGGCCGAAGCCTCGTAGAGGTCGAGCCCCCGGCCGATGCATCGGACGGGATGAGGCATGCCCTGCGGGTCCCCGAACAGGGAATCCAGGATCAGGGCGACGGCGGGGACGAGGAAGGCGAATACGTACTGCATGGCGAAAAGGAGAAAGGGGCCGGAGGGATATCCCCCCGGCCCCTCGGTCGAGTCTAGTTTTCGAAGTAGGACCGCAAGAGCGCGCTGCGCACGGGGTGGCGCAGCTTGCGCAGGGCCTTGGCCTCGATCTGGCGGATGCGCTCGCGGGTGACGTTGAACAGCTTGCCCACCTCTTCGAGGGTGTGGTCGGATTTCTCGCCGATGCCAAACCGCTTGCGCAGGACCTGCTCCTCGCGCGGGGTCAGGTCGGACAGCACCGAGGCGATCTGCTCGCTGAGCTTGGTGGAGACTACCTCCTCGGCGGGCGCGGCGGCCTTCTTGTCCTCGATGAAATCGCCCAGGCTCGAATCCTCCTCGTCACCGATGGGGGTTTCGAGGGAAATGGGTTCCTTGGCGATCTTGAGCACCTTCTTGACCTTTTCGAGCGGGTAATCCATGCGCTCGGCGATCTCTTCGGGCGACGGGTCGCGGCCCAGCTCCTGCACCAGGTAGCGCGAGGTGCGGATGAGCTTGTTGATGGTCTCGATCATATGCACCGGGATACGGATGGTCCGGGCCTGGTCCGCGATGGCGCGGGTGATGGCCTGGCGGATCCACCAGGTGGCGTAGGTCGAGAACTTGTAGCCGCGCTGGTATTCGAATTTGTCCACGGCCTTCATCAGCCCGATGTTGCCTTCCTGGATCAGGTCCAGGAACTGCAAGCCGCGGTTGGTGTACTTCTTGGCGATGGAGACGACCAGGCGCAGGTTGGCGCGGATGAGTTCCTGCTTGGCGCGCATGGCGGACTGGTTGCCGCGCTTGATGCGCCACAGCACCTCTTCCAGGTCGTGCACCGAGTGGCAGCATTTGTCCTGCAACCGGTGCATGATTTCCAGCTTGCCCGCGAGCATTTCCTTGAAAGAGAAGAATTCCTCCACGGTCATGCCCAGG
Source organism: Pseudodesulfovibrio sp. (assembly GCA_036584335.1). Lineage (GTDB taxonomy): Bacteria > Desulfobacterota > Desulfovibrionia > Desulfovibrionales > Desulfovibrionaceae > Pseudodesulfovibrio. The sequence goes on from JAZHDH010000285.1 coordinate 7,013, forward strand.
GCGTCGGCGGCGACCACGGGATTGATCTCCCTGTCGTCCACCTTCCTGAACAGCACTTCGATCTCGTTCTTGGTCTGCCCCACGGACAGGATGTAGGCCGAGAGGTCGCGCTGGCAGTTGTGCATCTGGCGGACGTAGTCGTTGACCGTCTCGATGATGCGGTCGATGAGCGTCTTTTCCAGCTTGATGTCGCGCAGCCGGTTGACGACCTCGTCCTTGTAGCTAAGGATGTCTTTTTGCACGCCGTAGACGCGCTTGTCGGTCTGGGCGCAGTAATCCAGCTTCTCGTAGATTTTCTTTTTCTTCTTGTAGAGTTTCTTGACCTCGTCGAGCAGGAAGATGACGCGCTGGCGCTGGTTCATCTCGTCCTCGCTCGGGTCGTCTTCCTCGATGGTCTTGACCACGTCCTTGAGCTTGACGCGGCCGTCACGCAAGTCGTCGCCCACGACGACGAGCTCCTCGACGGCGACAGGGACCTCCACCAGGGAGTACAGGACCTCCATCTCGCCGTTTTCGATCTTCTTGGCGATGACGACCTCTCCCTCGCGGTCGAGCAGCGGCACGGCGCCCATTTCGCGCAGGTACATGCGTACCGGGTCCGTGCTGCGGGAGGCGTAATCCGCGCCGTCCTCATCCTTGTCGTCCGCCAGATCAAGCTCCTTGTCGGGCTCCAGATCCTTGACGTCCTCGTCTTCGTCCACCAGGGCAATGCCCATCTGGTCGAAAATGGAATGGATTTCTTCCAGTTGTTCCGGGGTATTATAGTCGGAAGGCAGTGCCTTGCTCAACTCTTCGTACGTCAGGAATCCGCGTTTCTTGCCCTCGGAGATCAGGGTCTTTATCTGTTGGATTTCCTTAATGTTGCTCATCATCCCTCCTGAGAGATTCTTCCAAGGCCCGAAAACATTCGTCGATTTGTCGGCTGTCTCCGCTGATCTGCGCCTCACGCAGGGCCTCTTTGAGCTGCTGCCGATTCAGTTTCTGCTGTCCAACCGCGATTTTATTACAGATGTGTTCCCATTCGTCCAGCAGTTCGCTTCCGGAAAGGATGTTTTCCCGCATCTCCTCGCGGCATCTGATGTAAAAGCTCTTTTCCTGTTCATTCAGCAGACTCACGATGTGGCCTTGCTGCGCATTGACGAGCTTTTCCCAAATGTCTCTTGCCCACTGCGTGCCGAGAATCCGTTCAAATCCTCTCCTGGCCAGTTCCGGCACATAGTCCGGATACTGGATGGGGAACCGCAAAAAATATTGATCGTCCTTGTCCTCCTTGCCGGTGGTCGCCAGGCCCCTCCGCTGCCCGGCCGCTCCACTCTGCCCTTGCCTTTGCGGCGCATGCCGGACCGGGGCGGCCCCGGCCTCGCGCCGGAAATCGGCTTCGGAGAGGCCCAATCCGCCGACGATGCGCGGCAGATAGTACGCGCGCAGCGACGGGTCGGCCAACTCCGCCATGAACGACTTCGCCCAAGCCATGATGTCCCTCGGCGCAAACTCGTTGCGCAAAGTGTCCATGCAAAAATCCAGTCCGTCCGGGGCCTTTTCCAGGCATGCATCGAAGCCGTCCCGGCCGTGGGCCTGGAGCAGGCTGTCGACGTCCTCGCCGTCGGGCATCAGGATCACCTTGCAGGCCACGCCCTGCAGCAGGATCATTCGGCTGCTTTTGAGCGCAGCTTTACGTCCGGCACCGTCCGCATCGAAAACCAGGTCGACGCGCGAACAAAAACCGGCCACCCGTTTGACCTGATCCGACGTCAGGGCGGTGCCCAGAACGCCGCAGGCATCGGTGTAGCCGAACTGATGCAGCGAGATCACATCCATGTATCCCTCGGTCAGCAATGCCCGCTTGGAGCGGGTCATGGTCGTCCGCGCCAAGTTCAACCCGTACAGGTGGTCGCCCTTCTTGTATATCGGCGTGTCCGAGCTGTTAAGATACTTGGGTTCTCCCTCTGTAATTATTCTGCCGCCAAAAGCAATAACCCGGCCCGATAAATTTTGGATGGGGAAAATGAGCCGTCCACGAAACCGGTCATAGATATTGCCTTTTTCATTTTTCGACAACAGCCCGGCCTCAACCCCCAATTCCGGCGTCCGCCCTTTGCTCTTCAGGTGGTTCTCCAGGCCATGCCAGTCGTCCGGGCTGTAGCCCAGGCCGAATTTCCCGATCACGTCCTGGGTCGTTCCCCGGTGGGCGAGGTAGTTCCGGGCGATTTCGCCAGAAGCCATGCGCAGGTTCCGCTGGAACCATGAGGCCGACTCGTCGTGCATGGTCATCAGCAGGTTCTTGTGCTCCTTGCGTTCGGCGGCGTGCGGGTCATGCTGCACAGCGCCCAGCTCCACACCCGCTTCGGCGGCGAGTTGTTCCAGGGCCTCCCGGAACTCCAGGCCGTTGATGCGGGCGTAGAAATCGAACACATCGCCCGAAGCCTGGCAGCCGAAACAATAGAAAAATCCTTCCTCGTCGTTGACCGACATGGAGGGCTTGGTCTCCTGGTGGAAAGGACAGGCCCCCATCCATCGGCCGGAAACCGGCTTCAGGTCGACATAGCGGCGAATCACGTCCGCAATGCTGATTCGGGCCTTGATGGCCTCGAGGGCGCTCCTGTCCATTGCCTTGCTCCGCTCCTGTCCGAGGACAGGCTATTTGAGGACCGCTTCGGTCATGCCATCCCCGCCCCGTTCCTCGTTGGCCAGGGAAAAGCTTTCCACTGCCGGGTAATGGCTCAGAAAATCGTGCACTTCGCGCCGCAGCGCGCCGGTTCCGCGCCCGTGAATGATCTCCAGCCGCCCCGCCCCCTTGCGCAGGGCGTCGTCCAGAGCGCGCTCCAGAATGCTCAGGGCCATGTCTGCCCGCTGGCCGCGCAGATCCACCTCCAGGGCTGGGCCGGACGAAGGTGCGGCAACCGGTCCGAGGCTTCCCTGGGAGAAGTCCGGGTCGGCGTCGGCCTGGGCCAAATGTTCGGCCTTGATCCACATGGCCACGCCGCCGATATCCACCTTGGCCTGCTTCTTCCGGGCATTGACTTCCAGGACCTGACCGGATTTGTTCCAAGCCGGATACGACACCTTCCGCCCCGGGACAATGTCTTCGAACGAAAATGCCGGAACCTCCGGCTGCGGCTCGGGTCCGAGATCAAGGATGCGCTCGCGCACGTCGGCCAGTTTCTTGCGCGTTTCCTTGCGGCCTATCTTGTCCGCCTGCCATTGGCGGACGATGGTCTGGGCCTGGGTCTGGATATCCTTGAGCAGAGAGCCGCGTTCCTTCTCGAAACGCTCCTCCAGCCGGGTCCGCTTGGCCTCCAGCTTGGTGCGCTCGGCCTCGATGGCGTCCAGTTCGTTTTCGCGGCGCACGGCCATGGCGTTGAGCCGGTCAAGCACCGCCGAGGTGTCCGAACCGTCCAGCAGCAAATATTTTTCGGCGCGTTCCAGCACTTCGGCAGGCAGGCCGTGCTCCCGGGCCACCTCCAGGGCGATGGACGCGCCCACCTGGTCGTACGCCAGCCGGTAGAGGGGCTTCTTGGTGGACGGATCAAAGAGTACGCTGGCGGCGCGCACGCCCCTGGCGGCCATGGCGTAGGCCTTGAGGGCGGGAAAATGGGTGGCGATCAGGGAGGTTGCGCCCTTTTCCACCAGGTTGTCGACCACGGCCTGGGCCAGGGCCGCCCCCTGAGTGGGGTCGGTGCCCGCGCCGAATTCGTCCAGAATGAACAGGGTCCGGCCGTCGATGCGATCCCAGACGCGCTTCAAATAGTGAATCTGTGCGGTGAAAGTGGAGACGTTCTCCTCCAGGGACTGTTCGTCGCCCATGACCACGAAGACGGTGGTCCAGAGCGGCAGCGTGCTGCCCTCTGCCGCCGGAACAGGCAGCCCGGCAAGGGCCATCAGGCCGATCAGGCCAAGGGTCTTGAGGCAGACGGTCTTGCCGCCCGCGTTGCCGCCGCTGACGATCAGCGCCCGCTGCCCATGCAGCAGTTCGATGTCGAGGGGGTGGACCGATTCGTCGGCCAGGGCCAGGAGCGGATGGCGCGCCTTGCGCAGCCTGGGCTCGCCCTGGTCAGTGATCTCGATGGCCTGTCCGTCGAACGCGCGGGCCAGCTTGACCTTGGCCATCAGCACGTCCATGTCCACCATGCCCGCGTAGGCATCGTGCACGCCCTGTTCCTCATCACGGACCAGGCCGGTCAGGTACGTAAGAACCTTGTATTCCTCGTCGCGCTCCTGGCGTTTCAGTTCCTGGAGGCGGTTGTTGGTCTCCACCAGGAAGAGCGGTTCAAAATAGCAGGTCTCGCCGGTTTGGGAATAGTCGTGAATGATGCCCTTGGTCTTGTTTTTGAAATTCGACTTGAGCGGCAGCACGTAGCGGTCGGACGAGATGGTCATGAAGTCGTCCTGGAGCGCATTGCCCAGGTTTTCCTGGAGAATGAAATCCTTGACCCGCTTGGTGCAGCGCTGGTGAATGCCCCGGATCTCGCGCCGCACATCCATCAGCCCGGGTGAGCTGTCGTCCCTGATCTGCCCTTCCCTATCCAGGCAGCGGCCGATGCCGGACACGGTTTTGGTCGGCCAGTCGTAGTTGAAAAGAGAGCCGAAGAGGGTATCCCAGCCCCGATTGGCGAAGCGTCCGATGGATTCCCTGGCTTCCCGGGCGATCTCGAGGACCTGCTTGAGCGCGAAGAGATCGTCCTGGTCCAGAACGCTCTTGGGGTTCCCCAGGTAGGTGAGCATGCCGTCGAGTTCGGGGAAGGCGACGAAGGAAAAGCCGGATTCGTCGACCCAGGCGGCGGCCTGCTCGTAGAGGGTCGCGGCTCGACGCACGGCGTCAAGGGTATCGAACGGATGAATGGCGCGGCACGCCAAAGACCCCGGTTCCGAAACGGCGAAACCGGCCAATGCCCCAAGTATCTTGGGGAATTCCAATAGCTCGAATGTTCTTGACTCCATCTGAGTCGACTATGGTTGGATAGTTTAGGCGGAAAGCCTGGACTTGACCAGATCGCTGGCCTTCTTGCCGTCCACCTGCCCCTTGTGGGCGGCGAGAACAGCTCCCATGACCTTGCCCATATCTTTGAGGCCGCAGGCACCGGTTTCCGCGATGATCGCATCAATGGCTGCGGAAAGCTCGTCATCGCTCAACGGCTTGGGCATGTACTTCTCAAGCTCGGCCAGTTCGTCTGCTTCCACCTTGGCAAGATCGTCACGGCCCGCTTTGGCGTATTGGTCGAAGGCGTCCTTGCGCTGCTTTACCTGCTTGGCGACGAGGTCGAGTACGGTTTCGTCGGAAAGCGCGTCGCTGATTTCCTCGACCATACGGTTTTTAATGGCCGTCTTGAGGTGTCTCAAGACGGCCACCTTAACCGTATCTTTGGCCTTGTAGGCCACGATATAGTCAGCGTCTATCTTCTCGGAGAGACGCATGACTACACACCGCGCTGTTTGCGGATTTTCTTGGCAAGCCTCTTTTTGGCGGCAGCTTTCTTTTTCTTCTTCTGCACGCTGGGCTTTTCGTAGTGCTGACGCTTCTTCAACTCGGAAAGGATTCCGGCCTTCTCCACCTGCTTTTTGAAGCGGCGGAGAGAGATGTCGAAGTTGTCGCTATCGTCTAAGTATACGCCGGGCAAAGTAAATCACCTCCTCGGTGAACCAGCATGGTATGTGGCTGGCTGGCAAAATAAGAAAAATTCAATAGCTGCATATCAAACGAAATGCAACCTTATTTTCGTAAAATAGACACACCGGCCCTCTCCCCCGTGGGGCGGGCGAAGCAAAAGGGCCTGCCGCTCAAGCGGCAGGCCTGTTCACTTGCGGGAATTCGCGCCTAGTGGTGCGCGGACTTGGCGTCCATGAGGGACTTGAAAACGGTGTAGGCCAAGCCGATGCCGATGACGCCCAGAACGACATAAAGCACGCCGAAGAAAACAAAGTGATCAGGCATCCACCAGGGGAGATCCTGGGGAAGCGGGCTGTGAACGGTTTCACCGTGAATCATTGGAGTCCTCCAGATTACTTAACGGCGTCCTTGAGGACCTTGCCGGGATGGAACTTGACAACCTTGGTGGCCGGAATCTTGATTTCGGCACCGGTGCGGGGGTTGCGGCCGACGCGGGCCTTGCGCTTGTCCACGTTGAAGGTGCCGAAGCCGGTCAGGGTCAGCTTGCCTTCCTTGACCAGGGTGGCCTCGACGGTTTCCAGGAAAGCGTTCAGGGCACGTTCGGCGTTGGCTTTGGTGAGATTTGCCTTTTCCGCGATTTTGACGATCAGATCAGCCTTAGTCATCAGTCCTTCCTCCTCAAAATAAAATCCTATTGAGTTCAAGTGCAGTCGGCAGCAAATGACACACGCACTTTGTTTCCAGCCAAGTACCTTTCTGGGCTTTAAAGGAACTTTCCCATCGTGTCCAGCCCGGAGCGGTAAAAAAACAGAAAAAAACCCCGTAATATGGTGCTTTCAGGGCGGTCGGACCTGTTCGGCGACGCCATCCATTCCATGGTTGATAATCCGGGAAAGCCTTTGAAACCGAGTATTTCGTGAAAAAACGAACTAAAACACCACAGAAAGCGCTCGCAACTGTTCGGGAGAGAGGTTTTCGGGCCGCAAGCGCGGGTCAAGTCCCTGGTCGGCAAACCACTGCTCCGTTCCGGCGCTCCACTCCTTCCTCAGAATGGTCGAAATCTGCTTCCGCCGTTGCTGGAAAAGGAGCTTGAGCAGTCTCGAAAGTTTTTCGGGATGCTCTGGTCTGGAGTCCGGGGGCAACGGGATGAACAAGACCACGGCCGAATCCACTTTCGGACGGGGCCGAAAGACCGTGGGGGGCACCTTGAACAGGTAACGGGGGGCGCAGAAATTTTTCACCCAGGCGGTCAGCCCTCCGTAGGCCTTGCCGCCGGGGGCGGCCGTAAGCCGCAGGGCCACCTCGTGCTGAACCATGAACACCGCCCGCTCCATGCCCGTTGCCGTGCTGACGATGTCCCAGATGAGCTTGGAACCTATATTATAGGGAAGGTTGCCCACGATCTTGCACGGTTGGGCCTCGGTCAGTTCGGCCCATGGGTATTTCAGGGCGTCCTGCCGCACGACCTCGACGGAGGGGAACCCGGCTTCCAGCAGGTCGGCCAGGGAGTCGTCCTTTTCCACGGCCGTGAACCGTCCGGGAGCCGCGTCCGCGATGAACCGGGTCAAGGCGCCCTGCCCCGGCCCGATCTCGATGATCCGGTCCGCAGGCCCGATGTCGAGCGCGTCCACGATCTTGCGGCAGATGTTGTCGTCTTGCAGGAAATTCTGGCCGAGGCTCTTCTTGGCCCGGTGGCCGTCCGGTTCGCGGTGCATGTTCATTTCTCTCCGTGTGCGCCATCACTAGCCGAACCCGGGAAAGCTGGCAACCGCATTGACACCACCGCTTCATACCACTTATGAGTCACCGGTATTGACTACCAGGAGGGCTATATGAACATCCGCGACTACATTCGAGACATCCCCGACTATCCCAAGGAAGGCATTGTCTTTTTCGATATCACCCCCATCCTCAGCGATCCCGACGCGTTTCGCTACACTGTGGATTGCCTGGCCGAGAAATTCAAGGATTCCGGCGCAACCAAAGTCGTGGCCGCCGAAGCCCGGGGCTTCATCTTCGGCGCACCCCTGGCGTACAAGATGGGCATCGGCTTCGTGCCCGTGCGCAAGCCGGGCAAGCTGCCCTACAAGAGCCGTTGCGTGACCTACGATCTGGAATACGGGAGCGACACCCTGTGCATGCACGAGGACGCCATCGCGCCCGGCGAAAAGGTCCTGGTCATCGACGACCTGCTGGCCACCGGCGGCACGGCCGAAGGCATGCTGCAACTGGTCCGCGAATCCGGCGCCGACATCGTGGGCTGCGGCTTCGTGGTCCAGCTCGGCTTCCTGAACGGACCCAAGATCATGGAAAACGCAGGGCAGAAGTACTGCTTTCTGCTGGAAATCAACTAAGTTCGGGACTCGACAATGACCAAGATCGGCATCATCGGCGGCAGCGGACTGGACAACCCCGACATCCTTCAGGGAGCGCGGGATGTGGCGGTGGAGACCCGATACGGCCGCCCTTCGGCCCCTCTCAACGTCGGCGTCATTGCGGGCCGGGAGGTCGTACTGCTGGCCCGCCACGGCCGCGATCACACCATCCCTCCCACCTTTGTCAACTACCGGGCCAACATCCAGGCCCTCAGGGACGCGGGCTGCGACGTGATCCTGGCGACCACGGCCTGCGGCTCCCTGCGTCAGGGAATCGAACGGGGGCATCTGGTGGTCCTTGACCAGTTCATCGATTTCACGCGCCTGCGCCCCGTTTCCTTTTTTGAAGAATTCGAGCCGCACGGAGCAGTGCACACCGCCATGGCCGACCCTTTTGATGAAAAATTGCGCTCCCTGCTGATCGCCAGTTGCGAGAAGCTGGGCCTGCCCCATCACCGGACCGGCACCGTGGTCACCATCGAGGGCTCACGCTTCTCCACCCGCGCCGAATCCAACATGTATCGGCTGTGGGGGGCGGACGTGATCAACATGAGCGTCGCTCCGGAGTGCATCCTGGCGGGCGAAGCAGGGATTCCCTATGGCTGCGTGGCCATGAGCACCGACTACGACTGCTGGAAGACGGATGAGGCCCCGGTCACCTGGGACGAAATCCTCAAGGTCTTCAAGGGGAACGTCGAGAAGGTGGTTTCCCTGCTCTTCGAAACGATCAAGGCCATCGACTAGACCATGTCCATCAAAGCAACCTCACCCGAGCCCCGCCGCTGCGACCTGCTCGTTCGGGCCGACCTCGTCGTCACCCAGAACGACGCGCGTACCATCATCGAGAACGGCGGCGTGGCCGTGCTGGACGGCCTGGTGACGGCCGTGGGCCGGTATACGGACCTGGAGCGGGAGTACGACCCCGTCGAACGGCTTGACCTGGGCGGCAAGATGCTCATGCCGGGGTTGGTCAACGGCCATACCCACCTGCCCATGACCTTGTTTCGGGGGTTCGCCGACGACCTGCCGCTCATGGCCTGGCTCCAGGAACACATTTGGCCCGTGGAATTCCAGCTGAACGAGGCGCTGCTGGACATCGGCGCGCGCATCGGCTGCGCCGAACTGATCCGCACCGGCTGCACAGCCTTCCTCAACGGCTATTTCCATGAACAGATCACCGGCAAGGCCGCTTCGGCCGCAGGCCTCCGGGCTGTGCTGGGCGAGGGATTCTTCCATTTCCCCTCCCCCCACTTCCCCGACGCCGAGGCGTGTTGGACCACCATCCGCCGCCTCGACGCCGCATTCGCGGACGATCACCTGGTGCGCACGGCGGTCACGCCGCACGCGGTCTTCACCGTGGCCCCGCAGGAGTTGGCCGCCAGCTTCGAACTGGCCCGCGAACTGAACATCCCCTGGCAGGTCCACGCGGCGGAATCCCCGGCGGAGACCGCCACCTGCATGGAAAAATACGGCAAGCGGCCTCTGGAGATCCTGCGCGACGAGGGGCTCCTTTCCCCGCGCACCGTGCTGCACCACTGCGTGGACCTGACCGACGAGGAGATAGAACTCCTGGCCGACAGCGGGGCCTGCGTGGTCCATTGCCCGGTCTCGAACCTCAAGCTGTGTTCGGGCATTTCCCCGGTCCAGCGGCTGGTGGACGCCGGGGCGACGGTCGGCCTGGGCACCGACGGCGCGGCGAGCAACAACCAGCTCAACCTCTTTCGCGACATGGCCGTGGCCGCCCTGATAGGCAAGGTCCGCAGCGGCGACGCCTCGGCCGTGAGCGCGTCCACCGTTCTGGACATGGCCACCCGGGGATCGGCCCGATGCCTGGGCTGGGACGGACTGGGCCGCATTCAGGCGGGATGCCCGGCGGACATGATCGCCCTGGAACTGGCAAGCCCCAACCTGACTCCGATCTACGACCCCGTGTCTCATGCGGTCTACGCCGCCACGGGTTCGGAGGTGTGCATGACCATGGTCGCGGGCCGGGTGCTTTACCTCTACGGCGAATACCGGACCATGGACATCGCCACGCTGCGCTCCGAAGCGAAGGATGCGGCGCGTTGGGCGCGCACCGTCCGCGATACGCAAAAAAATACCAAAAGAACTTGACAACACCCGGCCTGGCCGCCTATCGAAATCTGCTCTTGCACCCGTACGATATGTTATGTCGGCCCACGCCGCATCAATACGAAAGGAAGGAATATCATGGCTAAGAAAAACACCGTATCCCTGGAAGGTGCCGTCAAGACCGATGCGGGCCTGATCTACAAGGGCGTCGTCATGGAGCCGATCGTCGAGAAGTGTGAAGGTTGCGAACGCGCCGTTGACTTCGAGGACGCCAAGTACTGCCCCACCTACGCCCAGCCCTCCCGCAAGTGGCTGACCGGCGTCTGCAATTTCGCCACCCACGTCCGCGCCGAAGTGGAAAAGGGCGGCAAGGTCAAGATCAACCCGCTCAAGGCCTCCAAGCGCGCCGCTCGCGGTCGGTAGACCTCAGGAAGACCGAACATGAGGCGGGGCATGTCCCCGCCTTTTTTGTTGGCCGAGGTTGCCTGATCATCGCGGTTGGACCATAATGGGCCGACAGCATCACGCCCGAACAGACGGAGACACCATGAGCGCATTGTTTGAGGAACTGGACCGGCAGACCGAGACCGTTGTCGAACTCCAGCGTGCCCTGACGGCCATTCCGGCCCTTGGCCCGCGCAACGGCGGCGATGGCGAAAAGGACAAGGCGGACTACCTGCTGGCCCACCTCAGGGGAATGGGCATCGAGGACATCCGCGAATACCCGGCCCCGGACGATTCGGTTTCCTGCGGCTTCCGGCCGAACATTGCAGCCGTCATCCCCGGCACCGACACGGCCAAGACCCTGTGGGTCATTTCCCACATCGACGTGGTGCCCCCGGGCGATCTGGCCCTGTGGAACAGCGATCCCTACACCATGGTCCGCGAGGGCGACACCCTCATCGGCCGGGGCGTGGAAGACAACCAGCAGGGCATCGTCTCCACCATCCTGGCGGGCCAGGCCCTGCTCGACCTGAAGATCACCCCGAAGATCAACCTCGGCATGCTTTTCGTTGCCGACGAGGAGACCGGCAGCGGCTTCGGCCTGGATTTCCTGGTACGCGAACACGAGGATCTGTTCGGACCGGACGACCTTTTCCTGGTGCCCGACTTCGGTGAGGCCGACGGCGAGATGGTCGAGATCGCCGAGAAGTCCATGTTCTGGCTCAAGGTCGTTGTCGAAGGCAAGCAGTGCCACGCCTCCACCCCGAACCAGGGTGTGAACACCCTGGTGCCGGCCGCAGCCCTGATTCTCAAGATCAAGCAGCTCGAAACCATCTTCGACGCGAAGAACGATCTCTACAATCCGCCCGTCTCCACATTCCAGCCCACCAAGAAGGAAGCCAACGTGGAGAACATCAACACCATCCCCGGACGCGATGTGTTCTACGTGGACTGCCGCGTCATGCCCGAATACGCCCTGTCCGACGTTCTGGACAAGATCCGCGGGTTCGGCGTGGAGGTGGAGCGCGAGTACGGCGTGCGCATCTCCTACGAGAAGGAGATGGAGGAAGAGGCTGCCCCGGCCACGTCCGAGGACAGCGAGATCGTGCGCAAGTCCATGGCCAGCATCCGCAAGGTGTACGGCAACCATCCGCGCCCGGTGGGCGTGGGCGGCGGCACCGTGGCCGCGTTCCTGCGGCGCAAGGGGCACCCGGCCGTGGTCTGGGCCACCCTGCATCACAACGCGCACCAGCCCAACGAATCAGCATCCATCAGGAACGCCATCGGCGACGCCAAGGTCATCGCCGACATGCTGGTTTCCTGAGCCCGGTCGGGGCGTACATGCAGGACAAGGCCCGGTTTCCCGACCAGTTCGACCTGATCATCGTCGGCGCAGGTCACGCGGGATGCGAGGCGGCCATGGCCGCCGCGCGCATGGGGCTTGCCGCCCTGCTCCTGACCATCAATGTCGAACGTATCGGCCACCTTTCCTGCAACCCGGCCATCGGTGGCCTGGCCAAGGGTCACATGGTCAAGGAGATCGACGCCCTGGGCGGCATGATGGGGCTGTGGGCCGACGCCGCAGGCATCCAGTTCCGCGTCCTGAACACGCGCAAGGGGCCAGCCGTCCGCTCCAGCCGCGCCCAGATCGACCGCGCCGAGTACATGCGCGTGGTCCAGCGTTCCGTCTTCAACGAGCCCAACCTCTGGGTATTCCAGGACATGGCCGAGGCCGTACTCGTGGAAAACGGCCGCGCCTGCGGCGTGCGCACCCAGCTGGGCGAGGTGTTGCGCTCCCGGGCGGTGCTTCTGACCACCGGCACCTTCCTGCGCGGACTGGTTCATGTCGGGCTCAACCACTTCAGCAGCGGGCGCATGGGCGATCCGGCCTCCAACGGGCTGTCCGACAGCCTGCGGGCCATCGGATTGGAACTGGGTCGGCTCAAGACCGGCACCACGCCGCGTATTCTCAAGTCCTCCATAGATTTTGAAAAGATGCAGGAGCAGCCTGGCGATACCCCGCCCCGGCCGTTCAGTTTCCGCAACACGACCGTGCCCATGCCGCAGGTGCCGTGCTACCTGACCTACACCAATCCCGAAGCGCACAAAATCATCCGCTCCGGCTTCGACCGCTCGCCCATGTTCACCGGCGTCATCGAGGGCACCGGGGCGCGCTACTGCCCGTCCATCGAGGACAAGGTCGCCCGTTTTCCGGAAAAGGACCGGCACCAGATTTTCGTGGAGCCGGAGGGTCTCGACCATCCGGAGATGTACCCGAGCGGCATCCCCACCAGCCTGCCCTTCGACGTCCAGAAACGGATGGTCCGGGCCATTGTCGGTCTGGAGAACGCCCATATCGTCCGGCCCGGTTACGCCATCGAATACGACTATGTCCCGCCCACCCAGCTGCGGCCCACCTTGGAGTCCAAGGTTCTGCCCGGGCTGTATCTGGCCGGGCAGATCAACGGCACCAGCGGGTACGAAGAGGCGGCGGCCCAGGGCATATGGGCGGCGATCAACGCGGCTTGCGCCCAGCAGGGCCGCCCGCCCTTCCTGCTCTCGCGCGACCAGGCGTACATGGCCGTGCTGGTGGACGACCTGGTGACCAAGGGCACCCGCGAGCCCTACCGCATGTTCACATCGCGCGCCGAGCATCGGCTGCTGCTGCGCGAAGGCAATGCGGACGACCGGCTGACCGCCGTCGGCCGCGACCTCGGGCTGGTGGACGATGACCACTGGCGTCTGTTCAGCGTCAAACGCGCCCAGCTCGACGCCGTGCTGGAAGGCCTCCATTCCATCCGCATCCGGCCGGACGCGGCCACCAGGGACACCATCGAGGCCATCGGCGCAGCGGTGCCGGGCAAGGCCGTGGAGCTGGCCGCCCTGCTCCGCCAGCCGCAGGTGGAGATCGCTTCGCTGACCGTTTTCTACCCGGAACTTGCCGAAATGGATGAGGAGGTCCTGCGCGAGGCCGAGACCCGCATCCGCTACGAGGGCTACCTGGTCAAGCAGGAGGAACTGGTGGCCAAATTCAAGCTGCTGGAGGACGTGCCGCTACCCGCCGGGCTGGACTATGCGGCCGTGGCCGGGTTCACCCGCGAGGTCGTCGAAAAGCTGACTGCGGTCCAGCCGATGACGCTCGGGCAGGCCAGCCGCATCTCCGGCATCACCCCGGCAGCCATCTCCTGCCTGGAAATCCATCTCAAGAAACTGGGCCTATTGTAACAATTCCGGTCGATAGCGCTATTGACAGGGCGAAGGCCACTGTCTAAGAATTTCCTATATCATGCGTGCCCGCCCTGTCGGGCGCTTCCCCATCCGGGGAGGCCGTTAACACTTTCTAAGGAGTCTGGTCTTGGACGAAGGGTCTGACAGTCGAATCGCCTCACTTTTCAAACGCATCTTCGGCTCGAACGAGCAACAACTGGAAGCACACATCCTCGAAGCCAGCGCGGAGGGGGAGATCGATCGGGAGGAAGTCTCGATGCTCCTCAATATCCTGGGCTTTGACCAGATCGAGGTCTCGGAGATCATGGTCCCGCGGACGGACATGATCTGCGTGGACGTCACGGGTACGCTGCGCGACGTGGCCGACGCCATCGTCAACCAGGGGGCTCATTCACGCATTCCGGTCTTCAAGGAAAACAAGGACCACATCATCGGCGTGATCCACGCCAAGGACCTGCTCGGCCCGCTGCTGGAAGGGAATGGCGACCTTTCCGTGCACGACATCATGCGCCCGGTCTATTTCGTGCCCGAGGACATGAGCCTGGACAACGTCCTGTCCACCTTCAAGCGCGAGAAGCTGCACATGGCCATCGTCGTGGACGAGTACGGCGGAACATCGGGAATGGTGACCATGGAGGACGTGCTGGAGGAGATCGTCGGCGACATCTCCGACGAGTACGACCAGGACCGGCCGGATGAAATCCGGGATCTGGGCGACGGCGCGTTCGTCGTTTCGGGCCGGGTGCCGCTGGACGAGGTCTGCGAGCATTGCTCCCTGGAGTTGGAGAGCGGCGAGGTGGACTCCATCGGCGGATTCCTGGCCGCCATGGCCGGGCGCATTCCCAAGGTCGATGAATTCTTCACCTTCGACGGCAAACGGTTTACGGTCCTCGAAGCGGATGATCGCCAGATATGGTCGATCAAGATAGAGCCGCTGGAAGGATAACCGTGCCCAAACTGGTTCTGCTGGCAACCCTCGGCGCCTGGGTCGGGTTCGCCAACCCCCTGTTTCAATTCCCGCTGGCCGTTCTCGCCTTTCCCCTGGGACTGGCGTGGATCGGACTGCGCGCGACCTCGCTGAAAAAGGCGTTCGCATACGGCTGGCTCACCGGACTCCTCGCCTGCGTGGGCTGCTTTTACTGGATGGTCATCCCGGTGCAGTTCTACGGCGGGCTGCCATGGTTCGTGGCCCTGCCCTGCCCCGTGCTCCTCGGCGCGTTTCTGGCGATATATTACGGCCTGTTCAGCCTGGGCGTCCATTTCGCCGGGCAGCGCATCTCCGGCATTTCCCTGTGCCTTCTGGCCGGGTTGTCCTGGAGCGCGCTCGAAATGCTTCTGGGCTCGGTATTCACCGGATTCCCGTGGATGAACCTCGCCTCGGCCTTCGCGCCCTGGCCCTTCGCCATCCAGGGGGCCTCCGTGGTCGGGGCCTACGGCCTGTCCGGGGTGTTCACCGCTCTGGCCGTGGCCCTGCTGCTCTATTCCACGTATCGCAGCGCCCTGTTCCTGGCCCTGGGGCTGGCCGTAACCCTCACCGCCTTCGGATTCTACCGCCTGGACGCCATGACCGGGCCAACGCCAGACTATGGCGTGTCCATCGTCCAAGGCAACGTGGACCAGGCCGAGAAGTGGGACCCCGCCTATCAGGCCGGGACCGTGGAAAAATACGCCAAGCTGACCCTCAAGGCCGTCGAACAGGCGCAGTCCAGACTCGTGGTCTGGCCCGAAACGGCCATGCCCTTCTACCTCCAGGACCAGACGGCATTCCGCGCGGCCCTGGAAATATTGGCCCGCGACACCGGCACGGATCTGATCATCGGCGCTCCGGCCTATCGCGTCATCGACCTGGCCACGCGCAACTACGTGCTCCTGAACCGCGCCTGGCTCATGGACGAGACCGGCCGCACCAACCAGTCCTACGACAAGGAGCACCTTGTTCCCTTCGGCGAATACATGCCGCTCAAGGAATGGATGCCCTTCGACAAGCTGGTCCAGGCCGCAGGCAACTTCGTGCCGGGCACGAACAATCAGCCGCTCATGCTCGGCGGCATGGCGCTTGGCGTGCTCATCTGCTACGAGGCCATCTTTCCCGAACTGGCCCAGCAGCAGGTGGAGCGCGGCGCGAGCGCCCTGATCAACATCAGCAACGACGCCTGGTTCGGCGACACGTCCGCTCCCGGCCAGCACCTGGATCTGGCCGTCATGCGCGCCGTGGAACAGGGGCGTTGGCTGGTCAGATCCACCAACACCGGCATTTCCGCGTTCATCGACCCCACCGGGCGCGTCGTCGCCCGAACCGATCAATTCGTGGCCGACGTCCTGAGCGAAAAGATTGCGCCCCTCTCGAAGACCACCCCTTTCCACCGCGCCTTCTATTCCATGCGAAACGGCATTTATTTGCTGACCATCTTGGGGTTTGGGGGTATTCTCTTCGGGCAAGGCAAACGCACAAAGGAAACTTCATCCAATGCTTGAATATCCGGAACTCAAGACCATCTCTTCACAACTCCTGGACAAATTCGAATCGCTCTGGAGGCGTCTTTGACTACGCCCAGACCAAGGGACGGCTCGAAACCATCGAGCAGGAACTTTCCCGCCCCGGCGCCTGGGACAAACCGGATTCCCTGACGCCCATTCTCAAGGAAAAAAGCCAGCTCTCCGGCAAGCTCGACATGTACGACTCCCTGGTCGCCGCCAAGGAGGACCTTGAGGCATGGCTGGAACTGGCCCAGGAGGAACCCACCGAGGAATCGCTGACGGCCCTGGATGCCCAGGTCGGCACCTTCCGTGAGCGGCTGGGCATCACCGAGATGGCCACCATGTTCACCTTCGAGCATGACAAGAACAGCGCCATCCTCGAGATTCATCCCGGCGCGGGCGGTGTGGAGTCCCAGGACTGGGCCGAAATGCTGCTTCGCATGTACACGCGCTATGCCGAGCGCAAGGGGTTCAAGACCGACCAACTCGACTTCCAGCAGGGCGAGGAGGCGGGCGTCAAGTCCGTCACCCTCCAGGTCGAGGGGCTGTACGCCTACGGCCTGCTCAAGGGCGAATCGGGCGTGCACCGCCTGATCCGCATCTCCCCCTTTGATTCCTCGGGACGACGGCATACCTCCTTTGCCTCCGTGGATGTTTATCCCGACATGGACGAGGATATCGAGATCGAGGTCAAGGACGAGGACCTGCGCATAGACACCTTCCGCTCCAGCGGCCCCGGCGGCCAGAGCGTGAACAAGACCAGTTCGGCCGTGCGCATCACCCACATTCCCACCGGCATCGTGGCACAGTGCCAGAACGAGAAATCGCAGCACCGCAACAAGGCCACGGCCCTGCGCATCGTCAAGGCCCGTCTGTACGAGATGGAATTGCAGAAAATCGAGGAGAGCCGCAGGCAGGACTACGAATCCAAGGACGCCATCGCCTGGGGCAGCCAGATCAGGACCTACACCCTTCAACCCTACCGGCTGGTGAAGGACCACCGTTCAGGCAGCGAAAGCGGCAACGTGGACGCCTTTCTGGACGGAGACCTGGACGAAATGATCCGAAACCACCTACTCTACATACATGCCCAAGGACACCGACATTAATTTCCCCGAAAACGAGCTGGCGTCGGAGCTTTCCATGCTCCAGCAGGAGCTGCGTTCCTTTAACAGCGACGGCAACGGCGACGAGGCATCGGTCTGGGTGTTCCGTCTCTTTCAGGGCGTCACGCCCGAGGAATGGGAGGCGGTCTGCAACCGGCACGACTTCCGCAATTGGCTGAGCCTGCCCATCGACGGCGACGCCTTTCCCCACCTGTACCGGTTTCAGGAAACCCTGGAACGCCTGGCCCATCAGCGGGATCACGACCCCCTGACCGGCCTGGCCAACCGCCGCGCCTTCGACCGCACCCTCGACATGGAGATGGAGCGGACCAAGCGGGCGCGCACGCCGCTCTCCCTGGCCATGTTCGACCTGGACAACTTCAAGTCCATCAACGACACCTACGGCCATTCCAAGGGCGACGAGGTCCTGGCGACTTTTGCCGAAAAACTGCGCGCCACCACCCGCCGCTACGATCTGGCGGCCCGCTTCGGCGGCGAGGAGTTCGCCCTGATCATGGCGGGCACGGGCGTGGTCAAGGCGCAACGGATGCTGGGTCGATTCCTTACGGAATTCAAGCAGATCGAATTTCAGCGACCCGACGGCCTGGGAACGTTCTCCGTCACCTGTTCGGTCGGGCTGACCTGCTACAAGGGCGCGGCCGACATTTCGGACAAGGAATTGATCGATCTGGCCGACGGGGCGCTCTACGAGGCCAAGACGTCGGGCAAGGACCAGGTCAAGGTTTCCAAGTTGCCCTTTCTGGACAACGTGCCCAACGACACCCTGGTACAGGCCCACGAAAAGCAATTCCTGTTTGGCGGGAAGTAACGGAGACAGGATATGAACGAAAACAAGACCCTGAGTCTATCCATCATGAGCGGCAAGGGCGGCGTCGGCAAGACCAATATCGTCCTCAACCTGGGCTATGCCCTGCACCAGACCGGGATGACGGCCATGCTGATGGACTGCGACCTCGGCCTGGCCAATCTCGACGTGCTGCTCGGCATCTCGCCGGAGCGGAACCTGCATGACCTGCTTCAAACCGGCGTGAACGCCGAGGACGTACTCGTGGCCATCGAGGACGGGTTCGACATGCTCCCGGCCACCAGCGGCATGCCCGAATTGGTTGAAATGGACGAGGACATGCAGGACGTGCTCTTCCGCAAGCTGATCAACTTGGCGGGCAAGTACGACTACCTCATGCTCGACCTGGGCGCGGGCATCAGCCATACCGTGCTCTCGTTTGCCGCCCTGACCCAGCTGCGCATCGTGGTTGTCACGCCCGAGCCCACTTCGCTCACCGACAGCTACGCCATGATCAAGGTGCTTGCAACCCAGCATCAGGTCAGGGACTTTCTGATCCTGGTCAACCAGGCCATCTCGGCCGCCGAGGCAAAGCAGACCTTTGATCGGTTGTCCATGGCTTGCAAGAATTTCCTGAACATCACCGTCAGCAATCTCGGCTTCATCCATCACGATCCCACGCTGGTGGAATCCGTCCGCCGCCAGACTCCGCTTCTGAAGTACGCTCCCAACGCCAAAGCAAGCAAGGATATCAAGGGGTTGGCCCAGCGCCTCATGCGCTATCGCCAGGATAATCAGGAGCGCATCTCCGAGCGCCCCATCCTGAAGGATTTAATCTCAATGTGAAAAACAAATAGGGGTTGACGAAAAGAGCCATTTTTTGGCATAGTTAGTGAGAATTTAATTTGTGACTCCAATTTGTTCCCCTGCAACCTGCCTTCGCAGGCTGTAGGCAACGCACTGTTTCAGGGGGAAACCATGAATAAGAGCGAATTGATCAAGGCTCTGTCGGAACAGAAGAAAATGCATGTGGACGAGGCCACCAAGGTGGTGAGCGCGTTCGTGGATTCCGTCAAGGAAGCCCTGCTCCGTGGCGATCGTGTCGAGATCAGGGGCTTCGGCAGCTTCAAGATCAAGGACTACGAAGGCTATACCGGCCGCAATCCCAAGACCGGCAGTGTCGTCCAGGTCCGGTCGAAAAAGCTTCCCTTCTTCCGTCCGGGCAAAGAGTTGAAAGAGTACATCAACGATTAGGATGCGTCGGCTGTATTCCTGCCTGCTCCTGGTCCTCGTCGCCCTCTCCTTCTCGTTTCCCGCTCGGGCGCAGGAATCGGTGCTGACGATCCTCTACTCGGCGAACACCTACGGCGTCATCAAGCCCTGCCCCTCCTGAGGAGGCCGGACTCTTGGCGGTGTGGCCCGGCGGGCCACCTATTTTCTTGATGTCCACAAGTCAGACTCCCAGCGCTTGCTCGTTTCCGGTGGCTGGGAGTTCCTGCATCCCGACGAGGGCGCGCCCCCTGTCGGTACGACAATGGCGCTTGCCAATGCATTTGATTTGATGAAATATGATGTAGGCCTGCTCGCCGGGGAGGAGGCCAAGGTCCTTGAGGGACAAGGCATCACCTTCGATTCGGCACGCAAGACGGCGCAGGAGGCTCCGATCACGGTCATAACCACCCGTGACGGCGACGAAGTCGCCTTCCTCCGTCTTCCCGCCTTGCACAAGGCCGATCAGGCCCCGCCGCAGGACATGATCGACAAGATTTCCCGGAAAATCCGGGCGGAACGCGAAAAGACCCGCCTCATCGTCGCCCTGTCCGATTGGGGATGGATCGCCGAAAGGGAATACCTGGACGGTAAACCGGACGCTGTGCCGGACATCCTGCTGGGCAGCGGCTGGGGGGCGGCCGTGGACGGGCGCTTCGAGTCTGATGGGCGCTGCCTGTGGGTTCGCCCCTATGACAAGGGACGCACCCTGAGCGAGATCAGGCTCGCGTCCTGGCCCGACCATTCGCGCAAGCCCCCGTGGAAGTCCCCGGACGCCGCCCGGACGACAAGCCTTCCGCTGGGCGACCAATATGTTGACAACCCGGACGTGAGCACGCTTTTCCAGTAGCCGCCTGCGCCGGACAAACAACCATCTAGG
Source organism: Pseudodesulfovibrio sp. (assembly GCA_036584335.1). GTDB lineage: Bacteria > Desulfobacterota > Desulfovibrionia > Desulfovibrionales > Desulfovibrionaceae > Pseudodesulfovibrio. The sequence goes on from JAZHDH010000285.1 coordinate 27,276, forward strand.
GGAGAAGGAAACATGGAACTTCGAGGAGCATTCACCGCCCTCTCGACGCCGTTCAGGAACGGTGAGGTGGACGAGTCCACCTACCGGGACTTCATCGAATGGCAGATCGAACAGGGCATCGACGGGCTTGTGCCTTGCGGCACAACCGGCGAAGCGGCCACCATGAGCCACGCGGAACAGGGACGCATCATCAGGATCTGCGTGGAACAGGTCAAAGGCCGCGTGCCGGTCGTAGCCGGAGCGGGCTCCAACAGCACCCGCGAGGCCATCGAGCTGACCAAGCTGGCCAAGGAGGCCGGCGCCGACGCCGCCCTCCAGATCACGCCCTACTACAACAAGCCCACGCCCACCGGCCTGGTCGAGCATTTCAAGGCCATCGCGGCCGAGGCGTCCATGCCGTTCGTCATCTACAACGTGCCGGGCCGCACCGGGCTGAACCTGTTGCCCGCCCACTTGAAGATGATCGTGGACGCAGTACCCGAAGCGATCGCCGTCAAGGAGGCCACCGGCAACCTCTGCCAGTGCGCCCAGGTCATCGAGGAGTGCGGCAAGGACTTCTGCCTGCTCTCCGGCGACGACTTCACCGTCCTGCCCCTGCTGGCCGTCGGCGGTCGCGGCGTCATCTCCGTGGTTTCCAACATCATGCCCAAGGCCATGAGCGACATGTGCCGCCTTTTCCGCGAGAAGGAGCACGCCGCCGCCCTGGACCTGAGCCTCAAGATGGCCCCGGTCAACCGCGCCATGTTCATGGAGACCAATCCCATCCCCGTGAAGACCGCCTTGAACATGATGGGCATCTTCCCGGAAGCCTCCTTCCGCCTCCCCATCGTGCCCCTGCAGGCCGAAAACAAACCCAAACTGGAAAAGGTCCTCAAAAAGGCCGGTCTTTTGTAATTTCAAAGAGCCCCTGCCCTTGCGGCCGGGGCTCTTCGTTTCCATCTCCCCCCAAGGGGCGGCTCGGGCCGCCCCTTTCCTTTTCTCCCCCGTAACGAAAGGCTTGTGTGCGGCCTGCGACCGTGATAGTTTATCAAAAGTAAACAAAATGGACGTCCGCCATGTCTTTCACAACGCCGAAATTTTCGCATTCGCCCAAGGATTCACCTAGGTTGGAGCCTCTGGGCAAGGCCGTGCCCGAATCCGCTTCGCGTCTGGCGATCCCCCTGTATCTGGACGCCGTCCCGGCCGGTTTTCCCTCGCCCGCCGACGACTACGTGGAGACCGCCCTGGACCTGAACCGCTACCTGGTGGCCAATCCGGCGGCCACGTTCATGGTCCGGGTCTGCGGGGATTCCATGACCGGGGCCGGGATTCGGGACGGCGACGTGCTTGTAGTGGACCGCTCCCGTGACCCGGTACCGGGTCGGATCGTGGTCGCCGTGCTGGATGGCGAACTGACGGTCAAACGGCTGTGCCGCCGCCGGGGGCGGATCGTCCTGATGCCGGAAAACGACGTCTACGAGCCCATTGAGGTCCGCGAAGGCCAGGAATTGACCGTCTGGGGCGTGGTCACCGGGGTCGTGCGGAAGCTGTGATGCGGTTGCCCTGGTACGCCATGGTGGACTGCAACAACTTCTACGTCTCCTGCGAGCGGGCCTTCAACCCCGCCCTGGAGAATGTGCCGATGGTGGTCCTCTCCAACAACGACGGCTGCGTCATCGCCCGGTCCAACGAGGCCAAGGAGTTGGGCATCGGCATGGGCGAGCCCGCGTTCAAGCGCAAAGGGTTCTTCGTCCATCACGGGGTGCGAGTCTTCTCCTCCAACTATGCGCTCTACGGCGACATGTCGGCCCGAGTGCACGAGGTCCTGGCCCGTTTCTCTCCCGAGATCGAACGCTACTCCATCGACGAGTGTTTCCTGCTGTTTCCAGGAAATGCGGACCGCGACAGACTGCTCGGCCTGGCTGCGGAAATCCGGCGCACGGTGGGGCTTTGGACGGGGATTCCCGTATGCGTGGGGCTGGCCCGGACCAAGACCCTGGCCAAGGTGGCCAACCGGCTGGCCAAGAAGCGGCCCGAATCCGACGGCGTATGGATGCTCGATACCCCGGCGGACATTCGCCGGGAGCTGTCCCTGCTCGCGGTGGGAGACGTCTGGGGCATCGGGCGGCGCAATGCGGCCAAGCTGAACCGGCTGGGGGTGCGCACCGCCCTGGACCTGACGCGAAAAACCCGCGACTGGGTACGCGAAAAGCTCACGGTCTGCGGCCTGCGCACGGTGATGGAGTTGCAGGGCATCCCGGCCATCCCCATGGAGGAGGCTCCTCCGGCCAAAAGCATCACCTGCTCCCGTTCCTTCGGCACGCGCATGACCGAACGCGCGCCCCTGGAGGAGGCCCTGTCGACCTATGTACAGCGGGCCTCGGAGCGGCTGCGGGCGCGTCGGCTCCTGGCCGGTGCGGTGCAGGTCTTCCTGACCACGGCGCGCCTCTCCGACGACCCGCAGTATTCCAACAGCGGATGCCTGCCCCTTGCCGCGCCCACGGACTACACCCCCGCCCTGCTCGCCAGGGCGAACGAGGTGCTGCGCAGCCTTTTCCGCCCCGGCTACCGTTACCAGAAGGTGGGCGTCCTTCTTCTCGACCTGATCGGTCGTGACCATCGTCAGCTGACTTTTGCCGAATATGAACAGGAGGAGGTCGCAGCCCGGCAGGTCGGCCTGATGCACGCCCTGGATGAGGTCAACGCGCGTTTCGGGCGCGACGTCCTGCGCTTCGCCGGGGCGGGCGTGGGGCAAAAGGCGTGGCACATGCGCCAGCACCGGCTGTCGCAACGGTTCACCACATGCTGGAACGAACTGCCCGTGGCCCGCTAGAACAGCAAAAGGCCCGCCAGCACAACGCTGACGGGCCAGACTTTGCGCGTATACCTGCTAAACTAGGCCTTGAAGGCCTTTTCGAAGCTGGGGACAACCTGCTTCTTGCGGCTCATGACGCCGTCCAGCCAAACCGGCTCACCCTTGGAGGCGACACCGAAGGCCTTCTCGACCACGGAAGGATCGTCGGAGGCGATGAGCATCTCGGTGCCTTCCTTCATGATGTCGGTCAGCAGCAGGAAAACGGAGTGACGGCCTTCGGCCTTCACCTTCTGGATTTCGGCCTGGAGACCGGCCTTGTGGGCGTCCAGCATGGACAGGTCCACGACTTCCAGTTGGCCTATGCCGACCTTCTTGCCGGACATGTCGAAGTCCTTGTAGTCGCGGAAGACCAGGTCGGTGGCGGAGGTGCCGTCAACGGCGGACTTGACCTTGAACATTTCCATGCCCAGGGCCATGACGTCGGCAACACCGGCGATCTTGGCCAGCGCCTCGACGGCGGCCTTGTCCTGCGGGGTGCTGGTGGGGGACTTGAACATGACGGTGTCGCTCAGGATGGCACACAGCAGGACGCCCGCGATGTTCTTGGGAACTTCCACGCCGTAGAAGTCGTACATGGACTTGATGACGGTGCCGGTGCAGCCCACGGGCCAGACCCACATCTCGAGCGGGTTGGAGGTGGTCACGTCGCCCAGCTTGTGGTGGTCGACGACGGCCAGCAGTTCGCCCTTGTCCAGGTTGTCGATGGTCTGGGAGATGTCGGTGTGGTCGACCAGGATGATCTTCTTGCCGGTGGCATCGGTCACGATCTCGGGAGCGGCGAAGCCGAACTTGTCGAGAACGAAGGCGGTCTCGGGAGCAACGGCACCCTGGGTGATAGCCTGGGCCTCCTGGCCGCGTTTGGTGAACAGGTCGGCGACAGCGATCGCGGAAGCGACGGTGTCGGTATCGGGGTTCTTGTGTCCAACAACCAAAATAGCCATATCAAAGTCCTCCTAATTGTAGTGTCCTGAAATCAGGAAAATCTGCACTGGAAATAGAATGTGCCGAATATCACAAACTTTGTCGGCTGCCAAGCTAAAAGCGGGGCCAAAGCATGAAAAGAGTGAAAAGAGCTATGCCCACTCCCAAAATGACATAGGCCCGTTTCACACGCAAAGCCATGAGCCCGCCGAGGGTTGCGGCTATCCAGAGATAGGGCCAGGTCACGTCCATGGTCGAGAGAACGCCGGGGTAGACGGCGAGCAGCCCGCTGATGGCATACTTGAGGATCATGATCGCCACGAAGAAGGAAACCCAGGCGGCCAGGAACGACCGGACCAGGGAGCGCAGGACCAGCAGCGTAGGAAGGTTGGGTTCCTGCGGGTTGCGGGTCCAGTTGAGCAGCTGGTTGTAGCTGTCCTTTTCCCGCTCGCGGAGCATCCCCTCGACCTTGGTGCCGAGCCAGGCCAGCGGCATGCTGGCAAAGAGGATGACCATGATCCGGGCCGGATGATCGAAACCGAAATAGGTGGTCAGGGCCAAGGCCGAAAAGGTGGCTGCCGTCAGGTGCGGTGGGATGAACGTGCCGACAGGGATCAAATCGAGCCAAAAAAGCTCAAAAAAAATCGCTATGTACAGGCTCGTGGTCGTGTCGCGGAATAAGAGGCTCCAGAACAGCCCGATGACCAGGGGCCGTTCCAGCAGCCCGATGCTCAGCGACGAACGGAACAGGGAGAACAGGGCAAAAAAAAAGCGACCAGTGCGAACCAGAGATAGGGATTGGACAGGGCCATGCTCAGAACCTCACCTGAATGGGATCGTTGGGCACGCACCGAAAATCGAGTTCCACGCCCCTTCGTGACAAATGGCGCAAGCACCCTTCATCTTCGTCCGAAAGTGCGACACTGGGAGAAATTTGTTTCTTCCCTGGCAGATAGTGAACATTGCCGATGTTGAGCAGGTGGAAGGAGAACCCGGTGTCGAAGGCGCGCCGGGCGTCGCTACAGTTCGAGAAGAGAACGAGCACATCCGTGGGGGCAGCAAACTCCACGGCCGCGACCAGCTTGTCCACATTGACGAAAACGCTGGAAACGGTCTGGGGTATGGCCAAGGACATTATTTCCTGCTGCAACACATCGTCGGCCAGTTCGTCGTTGGCCACGATGACGGTCTTGGCGCCGGTATACGGCAGCCAGGCCTCGATGACCTGACCGTGAATTAACCGGTTGTCTATGCGCACGAGAAGCATGGCCTGTCCCTATTTCTTGATTTTTTTCCGGAGCATGGCCCCCGCCACCTTGATGCCCTGCTGCCCGGAATCTCGGACCTTCTCGGCCAGCGCGTCAAGGTGCATCATCCGGGACTGGAGCGTTGCCACCAGCATGGGCAGGTTGACTCCGGTGATGACTTCCAGGTTTTCGGACTTCATCAGCGACAGACTCATGGTAGTAGGCGAACCGCCGAACAAATCGGTCAGGGCCACCACGCCCTTCCCGGTCTCCACGGAACGGATCGTCTTGCGGATGGTGTCCACGGTCTCGTCCACACCTTTGTTCACGTCGACACCGACAGCCTGGCAGTACTCCTGGGGGCCGAGAACGATCTCGGCCACATCGAGCAGGGATTGCCCGAAGGAGCCATGCGTGACGACCACCACGCCGACCATGGATTCCTTTTTCTCTTTAGCCACCGTCACCCCAATTCCATGTGTCTGTGTTCAATGGTGACTGCATACCTGTTTTTCCTCAGCGTCGCCAGCATGGATTCGGCCACGGCCACGGAACGGTGGCGCCCGCCGGTGCACCCCAGGGCAAGTGTGATGCGGTAGCGTCCCTCATTGGCATACAGTGGAAGGACAAAAATCATGAAATCGGAAAATTTCTCGTTAAACTTCAAACCGATGTCGTTCTTGAGCACATAGTCGGCAACGGCCGGGTCCATGCCGCTCATGGAGCGCAGGGTCTTGTCGAAGTATGGGTTCGGCAGGAAGCGGAGATCGAAGACGATGTCCGCCTCGGTGGGCACGCCATACTTGAAGCCGAAGGTGATGATGTGCACTCGCATGCCCCGGCCCATTTCCTCAATGGCCGACCATTTGGTCTGGATGACGCGGCGCAGGTCGTGCACGGAATAGTCCGAGGTGTCCAGGACCAGATCCGCATTCTGCCGGATGTCGCCCAACAGGTTCTTTTCCTGCTCCAGCGCCTGCTCCAGGCCCAGTTCACGGCTTTCCAGAGGGTGCGGGCGACGCGTGGTGGCATAGCGGCGCACCAGTTCACTGCGTTTGGCTTCGAGGAACAGAACCTGGGGCGCTATGCCCATGGAGGCGAACTCCTTGAACGCGCTCTCCCACCCTTCCAGGAACTCGGGCTGGCGCATATCCATTCCCAAAGCGAGCCCCCGGTAACGGGAATCCCGGGTGAAGATCAGTTCCGCAATCTTGGGCGACATGCGCGACGGCAGACCGTCGATGCAGAAGAACCCGAGGTCCTCGAACACCCGGAGCGCCGTACTTTTGCCCGAACCGGAAATGCCGGTGACGACGACGACGGGGAAGGGATTCGAAGGAGTCAAGGTGCGATCCTGCGGGCGGGCGGTCTAGACGTTCTTGAGCATCGTCCACAGGCTGTCGAGGTCGTCGGCAGCCAGGAACTGTTTTCGGAAGCTTTCATCCTTGAGCAGGCGCGAGATCTGCGCCAGGATGCGCAGGTGCATGCCGGCCACCTGTTCCGGCGCCAGGACCAGGAAGAAGATGGAGCACGGCGCATGGTCCAGGGCCTCGAATTCGACGCCGCTTAGGCTGCGGCCCACGATGACGATGACCTGTTCCAGGTCTTCGAGCTTGCCGTGGGGAATGGCGATGCCGTCGCCGATGCCCGTGGTGCCGAGTTTTTCACGATCGAGAAGGACACGGACCGCCTGGTCCGTGTCCATCTCGGGATATTTCGTCCCCAGGGGGGCGATCAGTTCAGCAAGCACCTCCGACTTTGTTGCGGAGGCGAGGTCGGGAAGGACGAGGTCCTTCTCCAGGAAGTCACCGAGTTGCATAATCAGTATCCAGGGTCGATCAGGCCGTAATCGCCGTTCTTTCTCTTGTAGATGACGTTCACGCCATCCGTTTCCGCATTCAGGAACACCAAAAATTCATTGTCCATGGATTCGAGCTGCATGGCGGCCTCATCCACGCTCATGGGCTTGGGCTCGTAGGAATCGGTCCCGACGATGGTCGGGCGGTTCTCGCCCGAAAGATCCTCGTAGGTGACAAGGCTCATCTGGGCCTTGGAGCCGCGCGCCTGACGGTTGCGGCCCTTCATCTTCTCGCGCATCCTGCGCAGTTGCGCCTCGACCTTGTCCAGCACCATGTCGATGGTGGAGTACATGTCTTCGGAGTCCTCGTATGCGGAGATATGAATATTGTCGGCGTTGAGGATCACGTCCGCCTTGTGCCGGAACTTGTCCACCAGCAGGTTGACCTGCAAATCCGCTTCGGAATCCGAAACGAACTTGCTCACCTTTTCAAAACGCTTCTGTGCATACCCCTTGAGGTGGTCCGAGGGCTCGAAGTTCTTGAAAGTGAAGCTGATGTTCATACGCTACCTCCTGGTTGTATGTGCCAACAAGCTGGCTAGAAATACTGCTTGCGCTTGGAGGAGGACGCTATGCCCATGGCGGAACGGTATTTGGCCACGGTGCGCCTGGCGATGTTCACTTCCAGCTTTTCCTGGAGGATTTCGCCGATCCGTTCGTCGCTCAGCGGCTTCTTGGAGTCCTCCTCGGCGATCATCTGCTTGATGAGCGCCTTCACGCTTTCCGAACCCACCTGCGAGCCGTCGTTCAGGTCCAGCGCGCTGTTGAAGAAAAACTTCAACTCGAAGATGCCGTGCGGCGTGGACACGTACTTGCTGGTCGTTATGCGGCTTACCGTGGATTCGTGCATCTCGATGTCTTCGGCGACCTCCTTGAGGATGAGCGGTTTGAGCTTGGTCACGCCGTGCTCGAAGAATCCCCGCTGAAAGCGGACAATACTCTCGACTACTTTGTACAGCGTTCGCTGCCTCTGGTACAGACTTTTCATCAACCATGCGGCGGAACGCATCTTTTCCTGGAAATACTCCTTCTCCTTGCTCGCCGCCCCCTTCATGGTGTCCATATAGTAGGTGTTCATCTGCAGGCGCGGCAGCCCGTCCTCGTTGAGGATGATCACAAACTCTTCGCCGTAGCGGTAGACGAAGACGTCCGGGCTGACATAGTGGGGATCGCTGCTGGAGAAGCTCGCTCCGGGCATGGGGTCGAGGGTCTGGAGAAGATCGAGGTATTCCTTGAGTTCCTCCAGGGAAATTTTAAACTTGCGGGCAAGGGGCTTGTAGCGGTTCTTTTCCAGGTCTTCCAGGTGGTCCTGAACCAGGGAAACCAGGATCGGGTCGTCGTACCCCAAAACCTCCATCTGGACGAGCAGACATTCCTGCGGGGTACGCGCGCCGATGCCCACGGGGTCGAGCCGCTGCACCCGGTGGACGACGGATTCTATCTCTTCCGGAGTGGCCTGGACCAGGCCGAGGATTTCTTCGGTGGATGCCTGGAGATAGCCGTTGCCGTCCAGGTTGCCGACGACGACATCACCGATTTCCAATTCGTGTTCGGTGAAATTGGACAGACGCATCTGCCAGCTCAAATGCCCCTCCAGCGTCGGCTTGGACGCCAGCCGGGCCTCAAAGGAAAGGCCCTCCTCGGGGATTTCCTGGTCGCGGGACATGGCCTGCTTGGAGGTGCTGGAAAACTCGCCCAGGTAGTTCTCCCAGTCCGCCGTGCGGACCAACTCCTCCTCGGCCTGAGACTCGGTCATCTTCTCCTCGGGCTCCCGCACGTCCGCCTCGGTCTCGACCTCATCGAGAAACGGATTCTCCATGAGCTCCTGCTGAACGGTCTCCAGCAACTCGAGACGCGAGAGCTGCAGCAGCTTGATCGCCTGCTGCAACTGGGGCGTCATGACCAGTTGCTGGGAGAGCTTGAGTTGTTGTCTGAGTTCAAGGCCCATATGCAAAAGCCTCGGGAGGCCGTGTCGTTTGGCGTGTTCCCCGTATGCAATTCTTTTCTTTCAATACCCCTGCCATTTCTTGCTTTCCATTATGCCACACTCACTTCAAGGAAGCAACAAAATTGTTATAACTAACTGTCGGTGTTGGATTAATGAGAGCAACTGGAAAGGTATGAAAAAAATGTACCAATGATTGCCGATGCTGTAAATCGGAAGTTGGCGGCAACTGGGGAAAAAACGGCTAGAGGCGAAAGTCCTCGCCCAGGTATATTTGCCTGGCCCGGCTGCTGTGAACGATGTCGCCGGGGGTGCCTTCGAGGATGACCGCCCCTTCGTACACCAGGTAGGCCCTGTCGCAGATGTTCAATGTTTCTCGAACGTTGTGGTCGGAGATAAGAATGCCGATGCCCATGCTTTTGAGTACGGAGATGATCTCCTGAATATCGATGACCGCGATGGGATCGATGCCGGCAAACGGTTCGTCGAGCAGGATGAACTTAGGGTCCATGATCAAGGCCCGGGCGATTTCCAGCCGCCGCCGCTCTCCGCCGGAAAGAAACATGGCCGCCTGGTCCGCCAGCTTGGTGATGGTGAACATCTCCATCAGTTCACTGGCCCGTTTGCGCTGGGCCGCCGAGTTGAGTGAAGTCTGCTCCAGAATGATCTCCAGGTTCTGTCGCACAGTCAGCTTGCGGAAGATGGAGCTTTCCTGCGGCAGATAGCTGACGCCCATGCGCGCCCGCTCATGCAGCGGCTTGTCCGTGAGCGGCACGCCGTCCAGGGCCACGAGCCCGGTATTGGGCTTGACGATGCCGACCAGCATGTAGAACGTGGTGGTCTTCCCCGCCCCGTTCGGGCCAAGCAATCCCACGACTTCCTTGGCGTTCAGTTCGAGGTTGATGCCGCGCACCACCTCTTTCTGGCCGTACCGCTTGGTCAGGTTGGCCGCATGCAATCCCTTGGCCATGGCGCTATTGCCCCTTGATCTTGGCCGGGGTCATGAAGATGGCTCGCACGCGCTTGTCCTTGTCGCGAATCACCTCGCTGCGGTTCTCGCGGACATTGAAATTGATCACCCCGCCGGTCAGGCTGTTGGGACCGTCGCGCAGGACCGGGTCCCCTTCCATGGTCAGCAGTTGCTTGTCCACGTAGTAGGTCACCTTCTGGCATTCGCCTTCGGTCTTGCCCTTCTTGGCCCTGACGTCGCCTTCGGCCACGATGCGGTCCACGCTGTCCACGGTGAATTTCTTGCCCGACCTGGAGGAGAAGTAGGCCGAAAGCTTCTGTGCCCACAGGGTCAGTTCGCCGTGTTCGGCCACCACGTTGCCCACGAAAGACACGACCTTCCCGTTTTCGTCGTAAACCATGCGGTCCGAGGATATCTGGACCGGCATCCTGCTCGGGTCCACACCGATCTGGATCGGCTTCGGCGCGGCCTCGGCCACCGGGGCCTTGACGGCCCCCTCCGCTTCCGGTTCGGCGGCCACGGGCTCGGGCGCGACCTTGGCCGCAGGCTCCGGCGCCTTGGCGGGCGTTGGTTCGGGGGCGGATTCGGAAACTATTACCAGCTTCAGGTATTTGATGTTGGCGTAGCCCACGGCCTTCTTTTCGTCCCGGTCGGGCTCGTCCAGATCGAAGATGGCGACCCAGCCATCCTTGAGAAAATCACACTTGACCCGTTCGCCTTTGGCCAGAGTCATGGCGTGTTCTGCATTCTTGTCGCGCTCGGCCCGGACATTCAGGTTGACGGTGGCCTCACGGATTTCGCCCCAATCCCCGGCCATGGCCGGGACGGCGAAAAAGAGGGCCAGCAGCAGGGTCCATCCGATCTTGTAGGCAGCTTTCATGGAAGTCATATCCTCATGTTACCGCGAAAGCGGATTTTCTTCAAAGCCCGCAGAAGCCAGTAGCGCCTTGACGCCTCCGGCGGCCACCACCTCGTAGTTGACGAGGTCGATCTCCACGGCCACGGCGCTGAAGGTCATGTCCGGCCGCCGGATGGTCACCCCGCCCTTGAGGTATACCTTGTTGATGGCCCCGACGTAATCCAGGTGCTGCGCTTCCAGCGCCAGGTCGCCGAACCGGCCGGTGACGTTGTCGTAAAGCGTCAGGTTGTCGTTCTTCTGGTCCACTTCGCCCCGGTCCGCCTTGACATACACTTCCTGCCGGTCACGGCCGTAGTAGGCGGTGAGCTGCGGATGGTCAACGCCGATCAGCTTGTTCTCCTGATTGTACTTGGCCTCCGAGGCGAGCAGCTTCCAGGTCATGGCCCCCGCCTTGCCCTGCACCAGTTCGATGTCCGTGGCGGTAATGTCCGCCTCTTCAAGGAGCTTCTGGCGGGATTGCGGGGTCGTCTGCGTGGCAGAGGGCGGCTCCACGATGGGATCGGAAAAGAACACGGCCTTGACGGCAATGCCCGCGACGAGGCCCACGGCGAAGATCAGGACGAGAAACAGCGCGGAACGCCTGTTCATCTATCCCGCCCATTGCTTCATGGCTTCGTCCAGCAGGCCTCTGGCCTCCAGGATGAAGCCGATGGCGTCGCGCACCGCGCCGTGGCCTCCGGGCCGGGGGGCCACCCAGTCGGCTGCCTGGATCACTTCGGGCATGGCGTTGGGCACGCACATGGCCAGACCCGCGCGCTCCATGACCGCGAGGTCGATCCAGTCGTCTCCCATGAACGCCGCCTCGGTGACGTCCACGCCGACCTTCCCGCACATTTCCTCGAAAAGCGGAACCTTGCGGTGTTTGCCGGGATAATAGTGGCGGATGCCCAGTTCGGCCACGCGCTTGGCCACGGGCGGCTGGTCCAGGCCCGATATGACGCCGATTTCGAGATTCACCGATTGGGCGAGCTTGATGCCGAAACCGTCCTGCACGTCGAAGCGCTTCATGGCCATGCCGTCGGCGTCGTAATACAGGCCGCCGTCGGTCAGGACGCCGTCCACGTCGAGCACCAGCAGCTTGATGTTCCGGGCGAGTTTTCGGGCGCGATCAATCACGGGTCAGCTCCCAGATGGCCTTGAGCCGGGTCAGCAGGGATTCCATTTGGCCGAGCGGCAGGCTGTTCGGCCCGTCGCAAAGCGCCCTGTCCGGATCGGGATGGGTTTCCATGAACACGCCGTCGGCCCCGGCGGCCACGGCTGCCGAGGCGAGGACGGACACGAATTCGCGCTGGCCGCCCGAGATTCCGCCCAGTCCGCCGGGCAACTGCACCGAATGCGTGGCGTCGAAGACCACGGGCACGTCGAAGACGCGCATCTGGGCAATGGAGCGCATGTCCACGACCAGGTTGTTGTACCCGAATGAGGAACCGCGCTCGGTCAGCCAGATCTTGCCGTTGCCGGTGCTGCGGAGTTTGTCCAGGGCGTTCTTCATGTCCCACGGGGCGAGGAACTGCCCTTTCTTGACATTGACGATGCGCCCTGTGGACGCGGCCGCCACCAGCAGGTCGGTCTGGCGGCAGAGGAACGCGGGCACCTGGAGTACGTCGGCCACCTCGGCCACGGCTGCGGCCTGATCGGGCAGGTGGATGTCCGTGACCACGGGCAGCCCGGTCTCGCGCTTGACCTCGGCCAGGATGGCCAGTCCCTCTTCCAGTCCCGGGCCGCGGAAACTGGTGACCGAAGTGCGGTTCGCCTTGTCGAAGGAACTCTTGTAGACCAGCGGCAATCCGAGCCTGTCGGCGATGGCCGCCAGGGATGCGGCCGTGGACAGGGCGAGCTCCCGGCTTTCAATGACGCACGGTCCGGCCAGAATGAACGGACCGGACCGGCTGGTTTGGTACAAATCCATTGGCGCCAACTATTTGCCCTTCTTCTTTGCCTTGTCGAGCTTGGCCGCCTTGATGAACTCCCGGAACAATGGGTGTGGATTCATGGGGTTGGACTTGAACTCCGGGTGGAACTGGCAACCCAGGAACCAGGGGTGCCCAGGCAGTTCGACTATCTCCACCAGGGATTCGTCCGGAGCCGTTCCGGAAAGGACCATGCCGTTTTGCTCGAAGGCCTCGATGAACTTGTTGTTGAACTCGAAACGGTGGCGGTGGCGTTCGTCGATGTTGATGGCCTGGTAGGCGGCGTAGGCCACGGTATCCTTCTTGAGCTTGCAGGGGTAGGCCCCCAGCCGCATGGTGCCGCCCTTGTTGGACCCTTCGTTCCGGACCTCCACCTTCTTGGTGCGGAAGTCGTACCACTCCTTCATCAGATAGATGATGTTGTGCGGGGTAACCGGGTCGAATTCCTCGGAATTGGCCCCTTCCAGGCCGATGACGTTGCGCGCGAACTCGATGCAGGCGCACTGCATGCCCAGACAGATGCCGAAGAACGGAATCCTGTTTTCGCGGGCGAACTGGATGGACAGGATCTTGCCCTCCACGCCGCGCGATCCGAAGCCGCCCGGCACCAGGATGCCGTCCAGGCCCGTCAGCTTCTTCTCGACGTTCTTGGGCGTGACTTTTTCGGAGTTGACGTACTCCAACTCCACTTTGACATCATTGGCAATTCCGCCGTGAACCAGCGCCTCATGCAGGCTTTTGTAGGCTTCGGTCAGGTCCACGTACTTGCCGATGATGCCGATCTTGACCGTGCCCTTGGGGTTGTGCAGCTTGTGAACCAGGTTCTCCCAGGGGCCGAGCTCGGCGTTGCGGGCCGGGAGCTTGAGCAGGATGGCGATCTTCTGGTCCACGCCCTCCTCGTAAAACTTCAGAGGGACCTCGTAGATGTTGGAGACGTCCACGCCGGTGAAGACGGCATCCTGGTCCACGTCGCAGAACAGGGCGATCTTGCGCTTGAGGTCGTCGGGCAACTCCACTTCGGAGCGACAGATGATGATATCCGGCTGGATGCCCACGCTGCGCAGTTCCTTGACCGAGTGCTGGGTGGGCTTGGTCTTCAGTTCGCCGGCCGCCTTGATGTAAGGCACCAGGGTCAGGTGGATGTATAGGACGTTTTCCTTGCCCAGATCGTTCTTGAGCTGGCGAATGGCCTCCAGGAAGGGCTGGCCCTCGATGTCGCCCACCGTGCCGCCGATCTCGATGAGGGAGACATCCTCGCCGTTGGGCAGGTTGATGACCGCTTCCTTGATGGCGTCGGTGATGTGCGGGATGACCTGGACCGTGCCGCCGAGGTAATCGCCGCGGCGTTCCTTCTGGATGACGGAGTTGTAGATGGAGCCGGAGGTGTAATTGTTCTGCTGGCTGAGGGATTTGCCCAGGTAGCGTTCGTAGTGGCCGAGGTCGAGGTCGGTCTCGGCGCCGTCGTCGGTGACGTAGACTTCGCCGTGCTGGAAGGGATTCATCGTGCCCGGATCGACATTAATGTAAGGATCGAGTTTCTGGATGGTCGCCTTGAGGCCCCTCGCCTGAAGCAAAGCCCCGATGGATGCCGCCGCCAGACCTTTTCCCAGGGAGGAGAGAACACCACCGGTGATAAAAATGAATTTGGTTTTCATACGAAGGAAAGCCCCTTGGTAATGCTTGAATTATATGGAATACTTTGCGTTGTCAGCCGGTTCGACCTTATTGACTGTCATGCTTCGGACACGTATGTTCCTGCCCAGCACAACGCCGCTTTGCAAATTTTGCAGGGTACTGGAGTAAAGTCAATATGAAGAGGAGATTTTCATGGCTCGCGTCAACGCTCTCGTCATCACGGGATACGGCACCAACTGCCACGAGGAATCCGCCTACGCCCTGAAGGCGGCCGGTGCGGAAAATGCCGATATCGTGTACTTCTCCGACCTTGCCGCCGGCCATGTGCGCATGGATGCCTACAACTTTCTGCTCTGCCCCGGCGGGTTCCTCGACGGAGACGATCTGGGCGCGGCTCAGGCGGCCGCCCTGCGCTGGCGCTGGGCCGTCACCAGGGACGGCAACCCGGTTCTGGATCAGTTGAAGGGCTTCTTCAATTCCGGCGGCATCATCCTCGGCATCTGCAACGGCTTCCAACTGCTGTGCAAGCTCGGCCTGCTCCCGGCCGTCGGCAGCGAATATTTCGAACGCCAGGTTTCCCTCTCCTACAACGACTCCGGCCGGTTCGAGGACCGTTGGGTGACCATGAAGGCCAACCCGGCCTCCCCCTGCGTCTTCACCAAGGGCATCGAGTACCTCGAAGCCCCGGTGCGCCATGGCGAGGGCAAGATCATTCCCATGGACGACGCCACGCTGAACGCCATCCTGGCCAACAACCTTCATGTGCTGCAATACGTGGACCCGGCCACCCGCCAGCCCACCGAGCAGTATCCCTACAATCCCAACGGCTCGCCCCTGGGCATTGCCGGGCTGACCGATCCCACCGGCCGCATCCTCGGCCTGATGCCCCACCCCGAGGCATACAACCACCCCACCAATCACCCGACCTGGACCCGCGGCGGCACGCCCGACATCCCGCTCGGCCTGGCCATGCTCGAAGCCGGAGTGAACTACCTCAAGACGCAATAGGCGGGGACCGCCCTTGCCCCTCCATCCGCCGTCCGAAGCCCCCGCCGGGACCACTTGGCGCGCGTTCATGGACGTGGCCTTCGAGGAGGCCTGCCAGGCCGCCCGCGAAGGCGAATCTCCGGTGGGCGCGGCCCTGTTTTCCGCCTCGGGCGAGCTGCTGGCCAGGGCGCACAACTCGCCCATCGCGACCAACGACCCCACGGCCCACGCCGAAATCCTCTGCCTGCGCCAGGCCGCCGGAAGAATCGGAAACTACCGCCTGACCGGAACCATCCTGGCCGTGACCCTGGAGCCGTGCCTGATGTGCACGGGCGCGCTCGTCCACGCCCGCGTGGCCGGGGTACTCTTCGGCGCGCCCGACCCCCGCGCCGGTGCGCTGGTGACCAACCTCCCGGGCCACGCCCTGCCTTTCGCCAACCACGAGCTGTGGGTAATGCAGGGCGTCATGGAGCCGGAATGTTCGGCCCTGCTCAAGCGTTTTTTCCTGGAACGGCGCAAGGGCTGACGCCCCGCCCGCGCCCCGGCAGGCTTCGATTCGGGCAAAAGTGCTTGCCACCCGGCCCGAGTCTGTTTATAACCCCATTCCACACCGGCATTTGCCAAATGCCGCTATCCCTGCGGAGAGGTAGCGAAGCCCGGTCGTAACGCGCTCGACTCGAAATCGAGTTGCGGGTTAATAGCCCGCACGTGGGTTCGAATCCCACCCTCTCCGCCAGATTTCAATGGGTTACAGTATAAAACTGTAGCCCTTTTTTATGGGCTTTGGAACGACAATGGGTGATTTAATGTGTGATTCGTTTCAAAAACGATGAAATCCGACAAATGAAAGCCCAAGGTTATAATATCGGCGGCACAATTTCATTGATATAAAGAGCCTACTGTGATTGTCCCGCGTGTCAACAACAACCAAGTGGGTTTTGGATGCAGTTCAAATCTATCAAGACGAAGATCGTCCTCATTGCGGGGGTCTGTCTTTTGGTCACCGTGACCGTTCTTGTAGCCATGCAGGTCTACTCGCAACAGAAATCGGCCCATTTCGTTTCGGAAAAGGTCAACGCCCTCATCCAGAGCCAGACCGAGCAGCGGCTTCTGGCCGTGGCCCAGCGCGAGGCCAACGCCATAAGCGAAAAGCTGAACATCAATCTGGATACGGCCCGGACCATCGCCGCCGCCTTCAAGGCCATGGTGGAAGGATCCAAAGCCGAATCGGGCTTTGATCGCCGCCGGGTCTTCAACGATATTTTGCTGACCGTACTCAAGGACAACCCGGAGTTCCTGGGCGCATACAGCGCCTGGATGCCCAACGCTCTGGACGGCAAGGATTCGCTTTACGCGGGGGACGCCGAGAGCGGACACGACGACACCGGCCGATTCATTCCCTACTGGAACAGGGACGAAAGCGGCAAGATCGCCCGCCAGGCCCTGGTAGGCTACGAGGATGCCTCGCTGTACCCCAACGGAGTGACCAAGGGCGGCTGGTTCCTCTTCCCACGCGAAAAGCGGCGTGAGAACATCCTGGATCCGTTCCCCTACATTGTTCAGGGCAAGCAGGAGTGGCTGACGACCATGTCCGCGCCCATCATCGTGGGCGGCAATTTCCTGGGTATCGGCGGCACGGATCTCCGCTTGGCCTTTGTGCAGAAGCTGAGTGAGGAAGTGGCCAAGTCCATGTATGATGGCAAGGCCGTGGTCCAGGTCATCAGTTACCTGGGTGTCATGGTGGCTGACAGCGCCAATCCCGACAGCGTGGGCAAATCCCTCAGAGACATCCTCGAGAGCGGGGCCGACAAGCTGATTCAGAACGTGCAGGGCGGCAAATCCTACGTTACCATTTCCGATTCTTCCTCTGTGGTCGAGGTGGGCGCGCCCATTTCCCTCGGCAGGACCGGCACGTCCTGGTCCATACGCATCACCGTGGACCGGGGCCTGGTCTTCGCCGACGCCGTGGCGCTCAACGAGGCCATGGCCGCCGACGCCAATAGCAACGCGATCATCGCGGTCCTTGCGGGCGCCGTGCTGGCCTTCCTGGCCTGTCTGGGCATCTGGTTCCTGGCGGGCGGCATCGTCACACCCATCCGGACGGCCGTGGCCTTCACCGAAAAGATCGCGGGCGGTGATTTCAGGAACAACGAGATCGACGTGAAGCAAAGGGACGAGGTCGGCATGCTCTCCAACACGCTCAAGGAGATGGCGGACAACCTCAAGGGGGTGGTCGTGCAGGTCATGACGGCGTCCGAAAACGTGGCCGACGGCAGCGCCGAGATGTCGAATTCCTCGGGCACCGTGTCCCAGGGCGCCACCGAGCAGGCCGCTTCCATTGAAGAGGTCACTTCGTCGATGGAGGTGATGACCGCCAACATCGGGCAGAATGCAAAAAACGCCTTGCAGACCGACGACCTGGCCACCAAGGCGGCCAACGACGCCCGGATCAGCGGCGAAGCGGTGATGCAGACCGTTGACTCCATGCGCAGCATCGCGGAGAAGATATCCATCGTTGAGGAGATCGCCCGCCAGACCAACCTGCTGGCCCTCAACGCGGCCATCGAGGCCGCGCGCGCCGGTGAGCACGGCAAGGGATTCGCCGTGGTCGCGGCCGAAGTGCGCAAGCTGGCGGAACGCAGCGGCACGGCCGCAGCAGAGATCAGCGAGTTGTCCAGCAGCAGCGTGGCCGTGGCCGAAAAAGCCGGCGGCATGCTGAAAACCCTGGTGCCGGACATCGAGAAGACCGCAGCGCTGGTCCAGGAGATCAGCGCCGCGTGCAACGAGCAGGACGCCGGGGCCAAGCAGATCACCTCGGCCATAGGCCAGCTGGATTCCGTCATTCAGCAGAACGCCGCAGCCGCCGAGGAAATGGCATCCACCAGCGACCAGCTGGCGGACCAGGGCCGACAGCTGCAAAAGGTCATGGCCTTCTTCCAGGTGGAAGACCACGCCGCATCCCGCCGCACCGTGGTCCGCGCGGCCAAGACCCCCAATGCGGCGCTTCCCGGCCCCAGGGCCAATGCGGGGAAGGCCAAGAGCGGCCTGAGCCTGGATATGAAAGGAGAGGACGACGGCGAATTCGAGCGCTTCTAGTCCGCTTCCAAACATAAATGATGACACAGATTCCGCCGGAAGCAGTCCGGCGGGATCTTTTTTTGGTTCATCCGGCTAAAGCGTACTTCAAATAGGTATGGT
>JAZHDH010000286.1:0-45605 GCA_036584335.1 Pseudodesulfovibrio sp.
CGGCGGGATCTTTTTTTGGTTCATCCGGCTAAAGCGTACTTCAAATAGGTATGGTCTCACCATAATTCCGCTGTCACCATAATTCTGGTGACTTGAGTTTTGTCTCGCCCACTGATATCTTACCAAATTCTAAATTATTAACTCTAGGACTCCGCGTTGAAAGCGATAGATTTGTTTTCTGGGCCAGGCGGTCTGGCTCTTGGCCTCAAAGAAGCTGGCATTGATCCCATATGTAGCGTCGAAGTTTCAAAAGATGCGGCCGACACCTATTCATCGCACACTCCTGATGCCATACACTACTGCGAAGACATCCGGAAGGTTGATTTGGCCAAGCACAAAACAGGCGTTGAACTTGTTTATGGTGGACCACCTTGCCAGCCTTTTTCCACTGGTGGGTTGATGAAGGGGGCAAAAGATAAGCGGGACATGATTCCCAGCTTCATCGAAGCCTTAAAAACCATCAAACCGCACGCTTTCATTATGGAAAATGTGCCTGGATTAATCACCAAAAATAAAATAAACTATTTTCACAATGCATTGCGTAAGTTTTCAGCTATTGGATACAAATTAAATTGGGATATCTTATACTCCGCCGATTATGGAGTAGCGCAAAAACGAAAGCGCCTTATCGTCCTGGGTTGTCTTGACCGCCTTCTTCTTTTTCCTAAACCCACACACGGTCCTCATGGAGATAACCAGTACGTTCCGGCAAGCTATTTTTTGTCCAAAGATACGCCCATCGGAACTCCACCTCGAAGTCCTGTAAAATATGCCCAGTATCCTGATTTAAGAAAAAGCCCTTATGCAGGCCATATTTACAATGGAGGTGGTAGGCCTATCAATCTTGATGAACCATGCCCAACCATCTTGGCTTCGGCTGGTGGTTACAAAACTCACTGGGTTGACACTTTGGATGTAGCCCCCAGGTATCATCAATATTTGATTTCTGGCGGAAATCCTCATGAGGGCATCGTAGATGGCGCACGGCGACTATCAGTTGAAGAATCAGCACTGATACAGTCCTTCCCTCGTTGGCTCCACTTTTCAGGCTCCCGGAGTTCTCAGTATACGCAGATTGGCGACGCGGTTCCTCCAAAGTTAGCAGAAGCAATCGGCAAAGCCGTAGTTAAACAATTGGACAGCAGCAAGATCCCAATAATGGAGTTCCTGCAGCCCAAACTGGCGCAGAGTCAATTGGAGTTTCCATGGTAAGAAACACACGGGTTGAAGAGGCGGTCCAACTTGTGCTTGGAGACTTGGACAATGCGATTGCTGAAAATCCGTTGAATTACCCAAGCACAGAAGCAAGAAGAAAGTGTGACGATGCGCTGAGTCATCGCTCCGGAAGTGTGCGTCTAGCCTCTATTTTTCTCACGGCTTATTCCGTAATCGATACCGGGTGGGATTTTAAAAGCATCCCAATCGGAATTCGTGGTCAATATGGTGATAAACTACTGTCTGAAAATTTTAACCGCCGGAATGTTACGATTCACAAGTCAATCACCGCCTTTGGAGAGAATCTTGGCTGGAAGGGCAACGTCACCCGGTTCGACCTTTCGACCGACGAGCGGTTTTCCTCATTGGTTGCTTATCTTGCTAATGCCTCGGCAGAAACACGAAGAAAAATGGTGTCGTATTTTGCAGCTACTTCAGCGATTTCAGTTTTCGTGCCACAAGCACTCCCAGCAGTTTCTCCAGACGTCCTTACTTTCGCCAGAGCCAAGAACTTATTCAACATGCTCTTAAAGTTAAGGACGGAAGGCCATGTCCAACAATTTTTAATTGCAGCTCTTTTGAAGATTCACAGAGATAGGCATGGCCTTGAGGTCCGTACGCATCACCCTCACGCATCGGATACCTTTGATGAAACGGCTGGAGACATAGAAGAATTTCATGCTGGGGAGCTAAATGCAGCTTATGAAGTGACGGTTCGTCCTGATTGGAAAAACAGAATTTCTGACTTTCGTGCCAAAATGGACAACTATGGCCTTACCAAGTATGTCATTATTGCCAGCGATGTAAACAGCGACGACAAATTGTCCAGTCCAGAAGAATTGCTTCGTTTCGTTGAACCAATTGGACGAGATATTGCTATTGTGGACATCATAGACTTTGTTGCTGTCTTTCTCGCAGAGCTATCAGCCAAAGAAATTCGTGACAGTGTAAATGCCTGCTACACCATGTTGATGAATTGTGACCTTTGTGGAAGAAGCGATTTCATTCAAGCATACCGGGGTGTTGTGGATGCATGGCTCGACACAGCTATCTAGCGCGAGTTGACGTGATCATGAAGCCTTGCCAACTGCCCCCCAAGCTGTACGCCATCGGCAGATGGTTGAACTTAAAACATCAATGATTCCAGCGAATACATGGCTCATTTTTGAATCTCACCCTCTCCGCCAAAAATAACAAAGCCCTGGACTGTTCGGACCGGGGCTTTTCCTGTTTCAATCAACATTCCAGATCAATGTCGGAAGTTTTGCTCCAGAATGGCGTCATACGTGCCGTTGGCCTTAAGCTTGTCCAGGGCCTGCTGCCAGCGGGCGATGGTTTCATCCGGGATGTCCCTGGAAAACGCCAGCCAGGCCGAAGATTCAGCGAACTGGTATTCCGTGGGCTCGAAATCGTCGGGATCAAGCCCGGCGCTCTTGACCATGTAGTAGTAAGTGCGCTCGCCCATGAGTACAAGCTCCACCCTCCCCTCGACCAGCTTCCGGTAGCTGGAGTCATAACTCGGCCCCACGTCGAGGTTGGTGAATCCCGCAGCCTTGAGCGCCTGGTGGGTGTAGCCGTCCCGGCGCACGGCAATGCGGGCGACATTGCGGGCGTCTTCCAGGGTCTTGATCGACAGCCCTCCGCCACGCTTCTGGAAAAAGTAATCGCCCTCGCTGAAGACCGGCCCGACCCACTTGAAAAGGGCCTCGCGCTCGGGAATGCGGACAATGGCGAACAAGGCCTGGCGCGTCCCCTTCCGGGTCAGTTCATAGGCCCGCAGCCAGGGCATGACCACCAGCGGGTTGGTATCCCCCAATTCCGCCTGGATGGCTCTGACCACATCGGGAGCCACGCCCCGCACATCGCCGTCCGCCTCATATACCAGGGGCGGATAAACGATCGCCTGCATGCTGATGCCCTCGGCAAAAACAGCCGGGCAACACAGAAGCAACGCGACAGCCGCTATTGTCAGGACGCGCATCAAGTACCCCAAAATAGAATTTCCACCTAATCGGAAACGCCTACACCATCATTGCGGGCATGTCCATTGGCAAATTATTATTTTATACTTCATTTCGATTAATCCATCTCGGGAGCCAGGCCGAACGGGACACATCAGGGACCTTCGGCCACAGCCGGGGCCGTCGACAGTATGACAGGGTCGGATCAGAAGGAAGCGGAAACCCCAAAGCCCACCCCGTCTTGCGAAGAAGCCTTCTCTTTATGCGCTCATTCCCTATACGGGAGGATCAGCCATCCAGAAGCCAGGACAGGGCCTCCAGTTCGCTGGTGAAGGAATGGAAGTTGAAGCCCCGATTCAGGGCGGGGGTTTGATATTCCTTGTGTTTTTTCAAATCTGCCGGGAGTACGACTATGGCGATCTTGCAACCATAAGCCTGAAATTTGATTTTTTCCGCATGGTTGGACAATTGCACCATCTCATAATAGTCCAGCCTGAAATCGACCTTCTCGTAATTGATCAAAAAACGTTTAACCCCGCGCCGTATCGCCTCTTCCCGGGCCGGAGTCCAATAGACGAGAATGTCTTTATGGGTCTCGATTCTGCCCACAACGTCTATCAGATAATAGTTGTCGATTCTTTTCGTCGTGAATTCAACAGTCATGACCCGTACCGCATGTGAGAGTTATATCCCGGCACGGTAGTTGGGCTGGATTCTTATGGCAAGGGGAAACCGGTCCATGCTCAAAAATGGAAACGGCCGCTCGAAGCGGCCGTTTCCATTGTATCCGGTTCAGGAACGTTATTTCGAAATTGCCTCGTTCGGGCAAGTTTCGATGGCCTCGTCCACGCAGGCTGCGGTGGAGTCGGGGTTGATGACGCGAGCCTTTTCGCCGTCGTCGTCCATTTCAAAAACCTCCGGGCAAATCTCGACGCAAGATTCGCAGCCGATACATTCATCGTGATCAATGACAATAGCCATGGCTAATCCTCCTGAAACAATTGATGATAAATTGACGCCAATGCATAGCTACCATTAAATATACCCCCTGACGCAATTTTGTTGCAACCCTTTTTATCATCCCAAAGAAAATGCATACAGCGCGTCTTGACGGTCATGGGGGCGGCGGGTATCCCACTCCATGCCTGAAATCCTCTTCTTTTCCGCCATCATCATGGCCGCCGGATTCCTCCAGGGGCTCACCGGGTTCGGTTTCGTGCTCATCGCCCTGCCCCTGCTCGACCTGTTCCTCCCGCTCAAGACCATCATCCCCCTGGCCTGCCTGCTGGCGCTGTGCATCAGCCTGGCCCTGAGCCTTCAACTCCGCAAGCACGTGGACCTGAAATGCATCACCCTGCTTTTTGCGGCCACCCTGCCCGCCGTGCCGTTCGGGGTCTACCTGCTCAAACACGTCCCGGCTCCGTATCTGTCCATCACCCTGGGCGCA
This sequence comes from Pseudodesulfovibrio sp., assembly GCA_036584335.1. Classification (GTDB taxonomy): domain Bacteria; phylum Desulfobacterota; class Desulfovibrionia; order Desulfovibrionales; family Desulfovibrionaceae; genus Pseudodesulfovibrio. The sequence goes on from JAZHDH010000286.1 coordinate 4,624, forward strand.
CTCATGGTCGCCTTCACCTCGCACCAACTCCTGGCCAGACCCGCGCAGCGCGACCTCGGCACGGGCTGGACGCTCTTTGCCGGATTGATCTCCGGCGCCCTCGCGGGCAGCATCGGCGCGGGCGGCCCGCCGGTGATCATCTATTCCACCCTGCGGCCATGGGACAAAAACCGGGCCAAGGCGACCCTGGCCTTGTATTTCCTCCTCTCGGGCATCTTCGTCTCCTCCACCCATGCCGTCTCGGGACTGATCACGGACGATGTGATCCGCCTCTTCCTGCACGCCCTGCCCGCCCTGGCCGCAGGGATTGCGCTCGGCAGCATCGCCTACGGCCGCATCTCGGACCACGGCTACCGCCGCCTGGCCCTAGTCCTGGTCCTGACGCTCGGCGGCCTGATGCTGTTCAGAAACGTGTAGGCAATGGCGGGCGGAAGGTCCCGCCGGGAAGGCGTTCGGGTCAGCGTTCGCCAAAACCCTGGTACAGCGTGTCGAAGTAGGGATAAAGCAGGTATTCCATCACCGTGCGCTCGCCGGTCTTGATGCCCACCAGAAGCCGCATGCCGGGATACAACTGATAGCGGCGGCCCCCCTTCTCAAAATGATCGTTTTTGGTCACGACCAATACCTTGTAGAAGGTGCCCTGGTCCGGAACCGTGACCGCGTCCGGACTGATGTTCGTCACCGTGCCCGAAAGCTGGCCGAACATGCGTGCGTCGCTGCTGGCCAGAGTCACCGTTGCGGGCTGGCCGGGCTGGACATAGCCGATATCGCCCAGGGCCAGATGGGCTTCGATGATCAACTTGTCGCCCGCAGGCACGATGTCCAGAACGGTCATGCCCGGCTGCACCACCTCGCCTACGCCGCGCACATAAACGTTCTTGACGATGCCGTCGATGGGCGCGCGGATCACCGTGCGCTGCAAGCTGTCGGACGTCTTTCGCAGCCGCTGGGTGAATTCCAGCACCTCCCGCCGCGACTTGCGCAGGGACTCCTGAACTTCCTCGTGGTGGGCGCTGTGGATCTTGTCCAGGGCGTCGGCGGCGGCAGCCAGGGCGGACTTGGATCGGGCCAGGGCGGCCGTGTCCTCCTGAATGCGGCTCTTGAGGGTGGATTCCTCCTTGAGAAAGCTCAGGTGCTTGTAGCGGGTGGTCAGCTTCTCTTCGAGCAACCCCTGGCTGATCGCGATCTGCTCACGCAAATATTCCAGATTTTGCCGCTGGTTGCGGATGCGCGCGGCGATTTCGTTTATGTCCTCCTCGCGCTGCTTGATCTTCTCCATTTGGCCGTTGACGTCGCTGATGAACCTGTCGCGCCGGGCGTCGTACAAATCCCGCGCCTGGGTCACGATGTCCGGAAACTTGCTGACCAGATCCTCGGGAAAAACCGGCTCCACGGCCAAGATATCCCTGGTGGTCTGGATGATCTGTCCCGTCTGGGCATTGGCGTCCCGTGCCGTCGTGGTGTTGGCGGATTCCGCAACGGTTGCGTTGGCCGAAGCCGTTTCGCCCAGAGGGCCGAACCAGCTGGATTCAGCCTCCAACCGGGCGATCTCCGTCCGCAGGGAGTTGATGCGGACGTTGATCTCCTCCACCGACGAATCGCTGGCCGTGGCTTCAAGCACGATGAGCGGCTGCCCGGTAACGACATTCTCGCCCTCGCGCACATTGAGTTCGTGAACGATGCCGCCTTCCAGGTGCTGGATGCGCTTGACCCTGGAACTGGGGATGACCTCGCCCATGGCGTTGCTGACGATGTCCAGCGGGCTGACCGAGGCCCAGATGAAGAAACTGACGCAAAACGCCACACAAAGATAAAAAAAGGTCCGAGTGGCGCGGCTCAGGCCGTATCGGGGGTTCTTCTCGCCCATGACGACCTCCTACATCCGGTTCGCCCCGGATTCGGGGGCGGACTTTTTTCTGACCAGGCCGACCTTGGGCACCGGCTTGGAATTGAGATCGATGATCGCCCCGTACCCTTTGACTATACTGGGGTCCCGGGAAACGAGGACGATGGATACTCCCCGCTGCACCAGGGAATTCATCACCTGGAAGATCGCTTCGCACCCTTCCGTGTCAAGCCCTTCGGTAGGTTCGTCGAACACGGCCAGCCGACCATTGCCGACAAGGGCGCGGGCCAGGGCCAGGCGTTTGCGGATGCCCATGGGCAGGCTGCGGCCGGCATCGGCTATCTGGGTGTCGATGCCCGTGGCCGTGCCGTCCAGGAAGCGGCGCAGGTCCGCCTGGCGCACAATCTCGTTGAGTTGGGCACCATCGATCTCCGGGTTGAGCAGGGTGATGTTGTCCTTGTAGCTGCCGTTGAGAAACATGGGCTCCTGCGGCAGGTACATGACCTGCCTGCGCCACCATTCCGGGGCCAACTGACGCAAGTCCACCCCGTCGGCCAGGACCTGGCCCCGGCCTGGGTCCAAAAGCCCTACGATCAGTTTGACCAGCGTGGTCTTGCCCGTGCCGTTGGCACCCATGATGCCGACCACGGTCCCCGGTTCAATGACATAGGACAGGGACTCGAACAGCGGCCCCGTCGCTCCCGGAAAGGCCATGGCCACGTCGTGGAGTTCCAGCCGTCCCGAATATTCCCGCATCCCCTTGCCGCCGCCCGTTTCGCGCGGCAGGTTGATGAATTCGTTGATCTGGCGCATGGCGTCCTCGGCCATGCCCAGTTGCAGGGCCGTCTGCATGAAGCTGGAGGAAATTTGCAGCGCCTTGGCCGATAGAATGCTCGCACCGATGAGCGCGCCTACGGACAGGTCGCCGGTGACGACCAGTTTGGCGCCCACGGCGTAGATGGCGACTTTAAGCAGGGAATTGACCGCCTGGACTATGGACAGGGACCAGCTCCTCTGGTTGACGATCCGGTCCTTTGCCTCCATGAGCCGGCCGATCTGCTCATCCCAGAGCCGTTTCAGGTACTCCCCGCCATGGAAGGCGCGTACCGTTTCGGTGCCGGTGATGGCCGAGTTGACGCTGCCCCGGTGCCGAACCGATTCTTCGCGTAGTCCGTTTTCGAGCTTGCGGGTCTTGTCCATGTTCAGCTTGCCGGCCACCACGGTTCCGACCACGGCCAGCAGCGTGATGATAGCCAGGGCCGGACTCAGGACGAATATGGCCAGGACGAAGAGCAGAAAAAACGGCATGTCCAGCACCGAGGCGATGCGGGACGCTTCGTAGGCGTTCTGGATGATCTGCGGGCCGGCCAGGACGTCCTGGATGCGCGCGGGCGGAATGCGTTCCATGGCCGCCGCCTTGATCCGCGCCAGGCCGTCGAGCACCTGGCTTTGTAGCCGGTGATCCGACTCCTCGCTGACGATGGAACACATTTTCGTGCGGATGATGCCAAACCCCATGCCGAGAACCAGGGCGATGAGCATGCCAATGGTCAGGGTATAGAGCGTTCCGTCGAACCCGTAGCCGATGTACCGGCTCAGGATCTGGATGACGAAGATGGGAGAGGCGAGAAAGAGGATATTGATGAAGAACGAGGCCACGATGATCTGCGCAGCCAGCGGCTTATGAAGAAAAAGCCGTCTGAAGAGCTCGTTCATGCGGAATCCTTGCGGCCAGAACAGCCTTCGGGGCGGCCGAGGGACCGCAACGCCTACTTGTCCTGGGTGACGTCTTCGGTGATCAGGCCCATCTGGTAGAGAAGTGAATAGGCGGCGATGATGATGTCGATATCCGTGGCGACCTTGGCCGAGATTGCGGAGATGTAGTCGCGCTCGCCCACCAGGATGTCGAGCAGGCGGACGTCTTCGCCGGTGGCTTTCTTCTTTTTGACCAGCCCGAGGAATTCCCAGGTGATGTTGGCCTGGTTCTCGTACAGTTCCGCGTTCTTCCTGAGGGTGGTCAGTTCCAGCCAGGCATTGCGGACACTCTCCTCCACCGTGCGGCGGCGGTCCAGCAGGGACTTCTTGGCCCGGGTGATTTCCGAACGGACCGAACTGGCCTCCTCGGTGTCCTGGAAGCCGGAAAACAGGTTGTACTCCATCTGAAAGCCGGCCCTGCCCTCGGTGCGGACCCCCGATGTGCCCTGATCATTTTCCTTGCGCTCGCCCTCCACCACGGCGTCGAACCGCGGAAAGAATGCGGAACTGCGATTCTTCAGATCGCCCTGGAGCCTATCCATCGAATAGGCGATCTCAAGCAGCAACGGGTTCTTGTCAAAGGCTGTGGCGATGGCTTCGTCCACGTTGTTGGGCATGTATTTGCGGGGAACGGGCACCGTGCTCATCATCTTGACGTCGTCCATGTCGGGAGCAAATCCGAACACCGACTTGAAATTGTTCATGGAAATTTGCAGCTCGCGTTCCTGGGTGACGCGATAGGAACGGGTACCGGCCAACTGCCCCTTGACCTGCAATTCTTCATAAGAATACCCGGCGCCGCGTTCAACCAGCATTTCCTGCATGCCGGACAACTCCATGACGCTTTCCTCGGAACGACGGGCGTACTTGAGCAGTTCGCGGGAGCGGATGACGCGCAGATAGGCGGTGATGCCCTGTGAGACTATCTCCTGCTTGGTCTGCTGCAAAACGGATTCGGATTCCATAACCCGTCCCTGGGCGGCGTCAACCGTGCCGGAAACCCCGCCGAAATCGTACAGCAACTGCTTGGCGGTCACTGTCATTTCGTTCCGGTTCATCTGGGTTTCCTTGGCGCTGGGTTTATTGATGTTTTCCCGGCCGCCCTCGGCGGTGGCGTCCACCTGCGGGTAGTAGCCGCCACGTGCGCTTTGGTATTGATGCTTGACGGATTCGAGTTGGGCTTCCGAAGCCTTGATTCGGTCGTGGGTTTTGACCAGCTCTTCAAGGAGGTCGTCAAGCTTGAGGGAATGGCTTTCCTGAGCCGATGCCGCGCCCACAGGCGTCAGGGCGAACATCAGGGTCAAAAGGGTGGTGACCGTATATGCAATCAGGCTTTTCAAAACCGCCCCCCGCATGTATATTGATGACGGATTAACAAAAATATTGGCAACCATTTCAAACAATTGGCACAATTATGCTCAATTTAAACAGTTGCATCGTATATAATTCATAATCCTTTGGCAACAAGAATTCACAAATCGCCATGAATATGGACCAATTATCCACTTCAATTCTCCACCGCCTTTCCCGGTAAGGAACTTCATGCTTAACATTCTTAAGAGATTTTTTAAAAAGGATCAGCTGATCCTTCTGACAACCGGACTGACCGTCACCGTGATCATGATCTCCCTGTTCATTGTCCAGCCCGGTTTCCTGACCTTTTTCCGGTACAAACTCTACGATCAGCTCCTGCGCAGGCTGCACGCCTCCAACGCCACCGACGTGCCGGTGGTCATCGACATCGACGAAAGGAGCCTGCGCGAGATGGGGCAGTGGCCCTGGCCACGCTACCGGGTGGCCATGCTGCTCAAGTATTTGCAGGCCTATGGCGCCAGCGCCGTCGCGACCGATATCCTGTTTGTCGAGCCGGACAGGACCTCGCCCGTGGTCCTCAAGGAACAACTCAAGAAGGAGATGAAGATCGACATCTCCATCGAAGGATTGCCCCCCGCCCTGGCCGACAACGATTTGCTGCTGGCCCACAACCTCAAGACCGGCCCGTTCGTTCTGGGCACCGACTTTGTGACCCATGAGTTGATCCGCGACGACGACGCGGGCCATGAAACCTCGGATTGCTTCATCCGGCCGGTGAACGTCTCGGTGCTGTCCTCGCCCGGCGCTCCCTCGCCGCACGACGTCATCTTCAAGGCGGAAGGAGCCATTTGCCCCTTGCCAGTCCTGGCCATGGCCGTGGAGCGCACCGGATTCATCACCATCGCACCGGACAAGGACAGCTTCTACCGCCGGGTACCCCTGCTCTTCAGTTGGAACAACAAATTCTACCCCAGTCTGGCCCTGGCCACGGTGATGCAGGCGACAGGCATAAAATCCCTGGTCCTCAAGATGGGGCCGGGCGGCGTGCAGTCGGTCAAGCTCGGCGACATCGCCATCCCCACCGACGCGCGCGGCCGAATGCTCATCAATTATCGAGGCCCGATGAAGACGTTCCGCTACATCAGCGCTTCTGACGTCCTGAACCAAAAACTCAAGCCCGGCGAACTCCTGGGCAAGATATGCTTCATCGGCACCTCGGCCACCGGGCTCAAGGACATTCGCGCCACCCCGCTGGACCCCGGCTATCCCGGCGTCGAGGCGCACTGCACGGTGGTGGACAACGTCCTGTCCAAAGAGTTCCTGAATGTTCCGGATTGGGCCAAGGGACTGGAATTCTTTGCCATGATCGGCGTCGGACTGGCCACCACCCTGCTCCTGGTCTGGTCGCGGGCGGCCTGGATCGTCCTGCCCCTGTTCGGTATGGGCGTGGCCATGTGGTATGGTGCTGAACATATGTTCTCCGAATACCGCCAGTTCATTTCGCCGCTGTATTCCTATCTGAATCTGGCGTTGACCTTCACCGTGCTCACCGTCATGAAGTTCTGGCGCGAGGAGCACGCCAAGCGGTTCATCCACGGCGCGTTCGCCCATTACCTGGCGCCCTCGGTCATTTCCCAGATCATGGAAAATCCCGACGTCCTGACGCTGGAAGGCCAGGAAAAGGACATCACCATCCAGTTCTCGGACGTGCGCAGCTTCACCACACTCTCCGAGAAGCTGACCCCCACCCAGGTCACCGACCTGCTCCACGACTATCTGACGCCCATGACCCGGATCATCACCGAACACGAGGGCACCCTGGACAAGTTCATCGGCGACGCGGTCATGGCCTTCTGGAACGCCCCGCTGGACATCGAAAATCACCAGCGGAAGGCCCTGGAGGCGGCCCTGGCGCAACAGGACCGGCTGGAGGACCTGAACAAGGTCTTCATCGACAAGTTCGGCTTCACCATCGCCGTGGGCATAGGCATCCATTCCGGCCCGGTACGCGTGGGCAACATGGGCTCGGCCGATCTCTTCGACTACACGCTCATCGGCGACAACGTGAACCTCGCCTCCCGCCTTGAAGGACTGACCAAGTTCTACGGCCAGAAGCTGGTGGTCAGCGAAGTCATCGCCAAGGCGTGCGGAGACGACTATCACTTTCGGATTCTGGACAGCGTGCGGGTCAAGGGCAAGCAGGAGCCCGTGACCATCTACACGGCCTACACCCTGGAACAGGCGGCAGGGAGAAAGTCCGAACTGGATCGCTACGAGGAGGCCCACACCCTGTACCTCCAACAACGGTTCACCCAAGCCCGCAGCATCTTCAAGGAACTCAAGGCGCTGGGCACCGAACCCCTGCTCTATGACCTGTACATCGAGCGGTGCGACCTGCTCCTGGAGACGCCTCCCGGCGAGGACTGGGACGGTGTCTACACCCACAAGACCAAATAGGAAACGGGGCCGCACCTCGGTGCGGCCCCGTTCACTTCGGGCAGACAACTCGCCGGATTACGGATTGTTCATCATCGCTTCGATGAACTCGTCGGGCCACAGGGCCGGGGATGGGTCGCCCTCTTTGAGCCGTTTTTTGGCCACGGCGTCCAGTACGAACCCGTTCTTGATGAAGCTGGTGTAAAACCCGGCGCCGTCGATGTCGCCGATGAGGATGCAGCCGACCAGCTTGCCGTCCTTGAAGATCAGCTTGCGATAGGCGGGCTTGGCCTCGTCCAGGAAGACGTCGGTCTCGAGCGCCGGGTCGTCGGCCAGGTTGGTCTCGCCCACGGAAATGGTCGGCAGACCGTAATAGGTGATGGAGTTCATGGACAGGCCGCCGGTGTAGGGCTTGCCCGCTCCGGCCATGTTCCGCCCAGCATAGCGGCCCTGGGAGTAGGCGTTGGGCCAGATGGGGCGCACGGTGTATTCGCCGGTGAGCAGGTCCTTGGCCTCGGCCACGTCGCCCGCCGCGAAGATGTCGGGATCGCTGGTGGTCATGTAGTCGTCGACCCGGATGCCCTTGTGGGTGGTGATCCCGGCCTGGGCGGCCAGCCCCATGTTCGGGCGCACGCCGGCGGCCACGATGACCACGTCGGCTTCCACGAATCCCCGGTCGGTCTCCACTCCCTTGATGGTCCCGTCGCCGTGGCGGACGATGGCCTCGGTGCCGGTTTCCTGGAGGAATCGGATGCCGTTCCTTTCCAGATGGTCCACGATCAGCCTGCCCGCCGTTTCGTCGAAATAGGTACGCATGATCCGGGAGCGGACCACCACGGTGACGTCCACGCCCTTTTCGGCAAAGCCCTCGGCGGCCTTGAGCGCGATGAGGCCCGCGCCGATGACCACGACCTTGTTCACGCGGTCCACCAGCTCCTTGAGCGCCTCGGCGTGGGCCACGGTGGTGAAGTTGTGCACGCCCGGACCGTCGATGCCGGGCAGCGCGGGCTTGACCGGCGCGCCGCCCGTGGCCAGGAGCAGCTTGTCGTAGGCTATGGCGTCACCACAGTCCAACGTCAGCTCCTTCTTGCCTGGATTGACGGAAAGCACGCGGGAACCGAGCCGCATCTCGACTTTGTTCTGCTGGTAAAACGATTCCGGTCGAAACGGCAGGGTCTCGAATTTGATCTTGTCCGAAAGATAGTAGGAAATCAGCGGACGGCCGTAGGTGGGCACGTCTTCGTCGCTGATGACCAGGATTCGGCCCTCCTTGTCCTGCTGGCGGATTCCCTCGATCGCCCCGATGGCGGACACCCCGTTTCCGACAATAACGTAATCCATGACAGCACTCTCCAGAGTCGATATTCAAACTAATGCCAAAATTGGAAACAGTCTCTCCCAAATGGGAAAAGGGAGAGTTTTCGTACCCATTTTTCGGTAAAAAATCCACACCTATGAATTCAAACGATGGTTTTATGGCAACCCATTGTAATTAAAATAAAATTGTGAATTTCAAAGCATTTGCACTCCGGAGCAAGAAGGGCTATTTAAAGCACCTTCCAATCGCAATCCAGGAGACTGAAATCACCGTGAGCATAGACGGAAACAAAGTACTGATAGCCAACCGGGGCGAGATCGCCGTGAGGATCATGCAGGCCTGCATCGAACTCCGCCTGCCGTTTGTGGCTCTGTATACCGAGGAAGACAAGGATTCCGGGCATGTGGACATGGCCCGCAAGCTCGGCGGCGACAGCTCCCTCTACCGCATCCAGAACTATCTGGACGCCGGGGACATCCTGTCCGTGGCCGACCAGTCCGGAGCCACGGCCATCCACCCCGGCTACGGTTTCTTTTCGGAAAACTACCGGTTCGCCCGCCGCGTGGTCGAGCGCGACCGGCCCATGACCTTCATCGGTCCGTCGTGGAACGTCATCCGCGACCTGGGCGACAAGATCAACACCAAGCGGCTGGCCCGCAAGCTCGAAGTTCCCACCGTGCCCGGCTCCGACCGGGCCATCTACGACGAAATGGAGGCCGAGGCCATCGCCGAGAGCCTGTTCGAGTTCCAGGACAAGCTGGGCATCAAACGCCCGGTGGTCCTGGTCAAGGCCTCGGCGGGCGGCGGCGGCATGGGCATCGACGAATGCGAGGACATGGCCCGGTTCCGCCAGACCTACCGCCGCATACGCAACTACTCCCTGCGCACCTTCAACGACGAGGGCGTGCTCATCGAGCAGCGCGTTTTCAACTTCAACCACCTCGAAGTCCAGATCGTGTCCGACCGGTCCGGCAAGAACCCGGTCCACTTCGGCACCCGCAACTGCTCGGTCCAGAGCCCGGGACTGCAAAAGCGCATCGAGGTCGCGCCCGGCTTCTGGCCCCAGGGCCTTCGTTACACCTTCGATTCCGAAAAACTTCTTCAGGACATCACCGGATACTCCCTCTCCATTGCCCGCGAGATCGGCTACGACAACGTGGGCACCTGGGAGTGGATCGTCACTCCGGACGGCAGGCCGTTCCTCATGGAGGTGAACACCCGCATCCAGGTGGAAAACGGTGTTTCGGCCGACATCGCGGCCGTCAAGGGCAAGACCGACGTCAACCTGATCCGCGAACAGATCCGCATCGGCCTGGGAGACCCTCTGGGCTACACCCAGAGCGATGTCGACTTCTCCGGCGTGAGCATCGAATACCGCCTCATCGCCGAGGACACGCAAAACGGCTTCGCTCCGTGGGTCGGCCGCATCGGGACCCTTGACTGGGCCGGACACGACTGGCTCAAGGTCCATACCCACGTCCCGCGCGACCGCGCCTACCAGATTCCCACGGAATATGATCCCAACCTCGCCCTGGCCATCATTTGGGGCAAGGACCTGGCCCAGGCCAAGGAACGCGGCCTGCAATTCCTGAACGAGCTCAGGCTGGACGGCATCGACTCCAGCGGATCATCCATGAAATCCAACGTGCCGTTCCTTCTCGAAAAAACCGCCAAGTTGCTGGAGTTCTAAGACTGCCCATGAATATAAATAAAAGACTCTCCGCGCTGACCACGAGGATTCAGTACACCCGCGAAATCCTCGGCAACAAGTCGCGCCCCGAACTGGAAGCGTTTGCGACCGAGATCGAAGGCTTCCCGGAGAAATTCCGGGATGTGGGCGAGGACCAGGCGCTCCGCGCCATCGAATCCATGGACCACCGTCTCTCGACCCTGGAAACGGCCATGGACGCCCAGCTCACGGCCATGGACAAGGTCCGCATCGTCCGCCATCCCCAGCGCGTCTGCCTCAAGGACCTCCTGGAGAACGTCTACGACAACTACACCGAGATCGGTGGCCAGGACGAGCATTCGCTCGATCCCGGCATGCTCATCGCCCGGGCCTACATCACCCGGCGCAAGGGCAAACGGATCATCAACCAGCCGGTGATGGTCGTGGGCCAGGAAAAGGGCCACGGCCAGGAGTTCCGCAACGGCGGCTCCATCAAGCCGTGGGGGAACAGCAAGGCGCTCAAGTACATGAAGGTCGCTGCCAGGGAGCAGATCCCCATCCACACCTACGTCAACACCCCGGGTTCCTACCCCATCGAGGACTTCCCCGGAGCGGCCCAGCAGATCGCCGAAAACATTTATGAAATGGCCGGGCTGGACGTGCCGATCATCGCCATCTTCTCCGAAGGCGGCTCCGGCGGCGCCGAGGCCATCGGCATGGCCGACAAGCGGTTGATGCTCTCCCACGGCTACTATTCGGTCATCTCTCCCGAAGGCGCGGCCGCCATCGAAGGCCGCATCCGCGGCTCCGAGCGCGCTCCGGTCGAACTGATCGAATCCTGCGCCCTGGCTCAGCGGATCACGGCCCATGACAACCTCAAGAACGGCTACATCGACGAGATCATCGTGGAGCCGTCCCTGGGCGCGCGCGCCGAGCATTTCGACTTCTACAAGCAGGTGCGCGAACAGGTCATCCGGGCCACGGACGAGGTCACCCTGTCCGTGCGCAGCATGCGCTTCCTGCGCGGGGCCGCCCTGCGCCTGTTCAGCAAGAACGCGGACATCATCGTCCGCTGGACGCTGAGCGAAAAAGCCCGCGAACGGCTGGTCGAGCGCCGCTTCCGCAAATATCGCCGCCTGGCCCAGCACGCCTACAAGGACAACCGCACCCTCATCGACAAGCTGACCGCCACCAGCACGGGCATCGTCTCCTCCTCGGCCTCGCTGGTGCAATACGGGCTGATCAAGCCCTTCAAGCAGAACATCGCCCGGATCATCGAGGAAGCCACCGACGAGATTCACGTCGTCACAGGCAAGGTGGACACCCTCTACCGCTCCGGGCTGAAGAAGCTCGGAATCAGGTCCACGGACGACCGCCAGAAGGAGATGCAGCTCACCGGCCTCTCGCGCAGGGAACCGGCCAAGAAGGTCATCGAGACCGACAGCGGCTACGTCAGCCCCCAGGCCCGTGTGGACCGGGAGGTGACCTGCCCCCATGCCGACAAACGCGGCTGCCTCGACATCTGGGCGCGCGATCTGTTCACCGACTTCGCCGGGGTCTGCCCGCATTGCGGCTACAATTTTCCCATGGAATACCAGTGGTACCTGCACCACGTCTTCGACAAGAACTCGGTCCGGGAGTTCAACCACGACATCGCTTCGGCCAACCCCACCGGCTTCCCCAACTTCGAGCAGCGCGTCCAGGCGGCCAAGGACAAGACAGGCCTGCAAAGCAGTTGCCTGACCTTCAACGCCAGCCTGGAGGGTATCCGCCTGACCTGCGCCACCCTGGTGGCCACCTTCCGGGGCGGGTCCGTGGGCGCGGCCGAGGGCGAAAAGTTCATCCGCGCCCTGGAACTGGCCCAGACCAAACACCAACCCTTCCTGGCCTACGTGCACGGCACGGCGGGCATCCGCATCCAGGAGGGGGTCAACGGCCTGATCCAGATGCCCCGCTGCACCATGGCCGTGCGCCGCTACATCGAGGAAGGCGGCCTGTACATCGTGCTTTACGACACCAACTCCTACGCCGGTCCCGTGGCTTCCTTCCTGGGCTGCTCGCCCTACCAGTATGCGGTCCGCTCCTCGCGCCTGGGCTTCGCCGGTCCCGGCGTGATCAAGGAAACCACCGGCATCGAGATTCCGCCCGACTACCACAACTGCTTCAAGGCGCTGTCGCGCGGACACATCCAGGGCGTGTGGAGCCGCAAGGACATCCGCAAAAACCTGCACCACGCCCTGCTGACCATCGGCGGACGCAACCTCTACTACCGATAACCACCAGACGGTGACACCAAAGGGCGGCCACACTCGTGGTCGCCCTTCTGTTTTGCCCTTTCAACCGAATTACCACGGGTTCGTAGCACGGACGTAACAACCACCCCGTTCAGGGGCGTACATATTCGCGGGGGAGAAAATGACACACAACTTCGGATGCATGACCATAAGCGCAGCATGACCGGATCGCTACTCGCCCGACGCATACGAGATTGGATCTTCAACCACCAAGAGGCTCCCATGCACATGGAAGTGTCCGGCCGGAGAAGGGACGAGTGCCCCCTGGCCTCCTGCGACTACACGCTGATTCTCCTCGCCATCAAGGACTACCACATCCTCAAGGAAATGTACGGCCAGGGATTCATTGAGCAACTGGTTCACGAACTCAAGGAGACCCTGCACGAATCCGTGAGCAACAACCTCGACATCGCCGAAAAGGAAGTCTTCCACACCGGCCCCGGCGAAGTCGCCTTCATTGCGCCTCAGACTTCGTCCCCGGCGGACCTGGCCTACGAATTCAAGATCAAGGCCCAGAACGGGCTGAAACAGACCATGTACCGCCAGACCGGACTCGGCATCGACCTGGGAATGGGCTACGCCACCATCCCCAGGAACGGGGACATGGCCAACGACGCCTTTCTGGAGACCTTTCTGAACGAGGCCAGACGCATGGTCCGCATTCCGCTCGACATGAAGCGCCTGGCCATCGCCGAACGGTTCAACACCATCCTGGCCCAAAACATGGTCTCCACCCACTACCAACCGATCCTCGACTTCAGGACCGGCCGAATCATGGGCTGGGAGGCCCTGACGCGTGGCCCGCGCGATTCCTCGTTCCGCTCCCCGATCATCCTTTTCGAAACGGCCGAGCAGCTCGGCCGCCTTTTCGCCCTGGAAAAAATATGCCGCGAATCGGCCATCCGCAATCTGGGCGCCATCCAGGAAGACCAAAAACTCTTCCTGAACATCAGTCCCAAAACCATGGCGGACCCGGAATTCACGCCCGGCAACACGCTCAAACTGATGGCCGGTGCGGGGCTGACCCCGGACAACATCGTCTTCGAGATCACCGAGCGCCACAGCGTGCAGGAGTTCGACCTCTTCTACCGCACCCTGGACCACTACCGCAGCCAGGGCTTCAAGATCGCGGTGGACGACGCCGGGGCGGGATACGCCGGGCTGATCACCATCGCCGAACTGCGGCCCGAATTCATCAAGCTCGACAAATCGCTGATCACCGGCATTCACAAGGACCCGGTCAAGCGCGCCCTGGTGGAGACTACCACCACCTTCGCCGACAAAATCGGATCACAGATCATCGCCGAGGGCATCGAATGCAAGGCGCAGGCGGTCTGCCTCAAGGATATCGGCGTGCACTGCGGCCAGGGCTATTTTCTGGCCCGCCCGGCCCGGCCAAAGCCCGACCTGACCAAGGAGTGCCGCGAGCTCCAGTCCGTAGCCGACATCACGTCCAAGTCCATGACCTGCTCCCTGCCCATCGGCGACCTGGCCCAGCCGCCCCACTCCGTGCCGCCGGATTTCATGGTTTCCGACGCACAGGATTTCTTCAAGAAAAACAATCGGTTTTCCTGCATCGTGGTCACCGAGAACGAAATCCCTCGTGGTCTGGTCATGGAGTATCACCTCAACCGGCAACTCTCGTCGCAGTACGGCATCGCCCTGTACTACAAACGTCCGCTGGAAACGGTCATGGACGGCACCCCGCTGGTGGTGGAGATGGACACCCCGGTGGAACAGGCCGCGCGCAAGGCCATGAAGCGCGAGCCGCTGAAGGCGTACGACGACATCATCATCACCCGCAAGGGCTACCTTTACGGCGTGGTTTCGGTGCAGAGCCTGCTCAACGCCATGGCCAAGATCCAGGTGGAGATGGCCAAGGGGACCAACCCGTTGACCGGCCTGCCCGGCAACGTGGCCATCGAAAAGGAAGTGGAGAGCCGCATCCAGCAGAACAGGTGCTTCAGCATCATCTACGCCGACCTCGACAACTTCAAGGTGTACAACGATACATACGGCTTCAAGAACGGTGACGGCATCATCAAGCTGGCAGCCGACGTCCTCTCCTGGGCCACGCGCAAGTACGCGCCCCAGGACGCCCGCCTCTGTCACATCGGCGGCGACGACTTCGTGCTCATCACCTCGGCCGAGTCCGTGCCGCGTATCACCAAGGCCGTACTCCGCTGCTTCGGACGCCTGGTGAACAATTGCTACTGCGCCGAGGATCGCGAGCGCGGCTGGATCGCGGCCAAGGGAAGGGACGGCAAGGATGGCAACTACCCGCTCGTCACCATCTCGCTGGGCGTCATCTCCATCTGCGGCCAATGCTCGCTGATGGAAATAGGCGAGCGCGCCGCCCACATCAAGAAATACGCCAAATCCAAGCCCGGCAACTCGGTGGCCGTCGACCGAAGGCCTCCGCTCGGGTCCGAAGAGATCGAGCCCGCCTGCTGAAAGGAAAGAGGCCCCGCGACGTTGCGTCGCGGGGCCTCTTGTTTCATTGACGGAAAGCCTAGCGGGTCAGTTTGCGGAACTTGATCCGGTGCGGCTGGTCGGCGTCCACGCCGAGGCGCTTCTTGCGGTCCTCCACGTAGTCGTTATAGTTGCCTTCCAGGAAGATCACCTTGGAATCGCCCTCGAAGGCGATGATGTGGGTGGCGATGCGGTCCAGAAACCAGCGGTCGTGGCTGATGACCAGCACGCATCCGGCAAAGTTCTCCAGACCGTCTTCCAGGGCGCGCATGGTGTTCACGTCCAGATCGTTGGTCGGCTCGTCGAGCAGCAGCACATTGGCCCCGGACTTGAGCATCTGGGCCATGTGCACGCGGTTGCGCTCGCCGCCGGAAAGCACGTCCACTTTCTTCTGCTGGTCCTGCCCCGCAAAATTGAAGCGGGAGCAGTAGGCCCGGGCGTTGACATCGCGGTCGCCGAGCTTGATGAAGTCCGCCCCGCCGCTGATGACCTCGTACACGGTCTTGCCGGGAATCAGCGATTCGCGATTCTGGTCGGCATAGGCCAGGGTCACGGTCTGGCCCAAGGTCAGGGTGCCGCTGTCCGGCTCCTCGATGCCCGCGATCATCTTGAACAGTGTGGACTTGCCCGCGCCATTGGGGCCGACTATGCCGACGATGGCGTTGGGCGGCAGGATGAAGTTCACGTCCTCCATGAGCAGCTTCTCGCCCATCCCCTTGGTCAGGTGCTCGGCCACGACCACCTGTTTGCCGAGGTGCGGCCCCGGCGGGATGTAGATTTGCAACTCGTCCGCCAGACGCTCGCTTTCGTGGCTGACCATGGCCTCGTAGGCGTTGATGCGCGCCTTGCCTTTGGCTCGGCGGCCCTTGGGCGACATCTTGATCCATTCCAGTTCGCGTTGCAGGGTCTTCTGGCGCTCGGCCTCGGACCTGCCTTCCTGGGAAAGACGCTGCTCCTTCTGTTCGAGCCAGGAGGAGTAGTTGCCCTTCCAGGGAATGCCCCGGCCGCGATCGAGTTCGAGAATCCACCCGGCCACATTGTCCAGGAAGTAGCGATCATGGGTGACGGCGATGACCGTGCCCGGGAAAGTGGACAGAAATCGCTCCAGCCAGGCTACGGAGTCCGCATCCAGGTGGTTGGTGGGCTCGTCCAGGAGCAGGATGTCCGGAGATTGGAGCAGCAGGCGGCACAGGGCCACGCGGCGGCGCTCGCCGCCGGAGATCACCGGCACCGGCGTGTCGCCCGGCGGGCAACGCAGCGACTCCATGGCCATTTCCAGCTTGGAGTCGATGTCCCACGCTCCCTTGGCGTCCATCTGTTCCTGGACCTTGCCCTGACGCTCGATGAGCGCGTCCATTTCGTCGGCCTCCATGGGCTCGGCGAACTTCTCGTTGATGGCGTTGTACTCGCGGATCACGTCCATGATCTCGCCCACGCCCTCCTCGACCACCTCGCGCACGGTGCGCGTCTCGGCCGACAGCGGCTCCTGTTCGAGATAGCCGACGGTGTATCCTTCCTTGACCTGAATCTCGCCCTCGAAATCCTTGTCCACGCCCGCCAGGATCTTGAGCAGGGAGCTCTTGCCCGAACCGTTGAGGCCGAGCACGCCGATCTTGGCGCCGTAGAAATAGGAAAGGGAAATATTCTTGAGAACTTCCTTCTGCCCGTGCCGCTTGGACACCTTGTACATCGAATAAATTATCTTTTCTGCGTCATTGCTCATATTGGTTACCTCGCCACGGTTTATCCGTGTGCCCGGCTATTGCAGAGATGCGGCCTTTTGTAAAGCGACAACAAGGGCCGAAACGAATCGCTCCGGCCCTTGTTCTCGGTTGCGTCTAGGGGATGACGGGAGGGGTGAACACCCGCGTGCTCAGATCGCGGTCAAGCATGAACAGCCCGCCTCCGTCGCCGACCAGCTTGAGTTTGCCCACGATGTCGCCCACGTTGTCCTCTTCCTCCACCTGCTCGGAGATGAACCACTGCAGGAAGATGCCCACGGCGTGGTTGCGCTCCTTCACCGCCAGGTCGGCGATGGCGTTGATCCGCGCGGTGACGCCCTGCTCATGCTCCAGGGCGTTCTGGAAGGCCGCCAGCGGCGTCTTCCAGGACAGCGGCGGCGCGTCGATGGCGCCGAGCCTGGCCTGGCCGCCCGCGCCGTTGATGTAGTTGAAGAAACGCATGGCGTGGAACATTTCCTCCTGGTACTGCGCGTACATCCAGGTGGCGAACCCTCCGAGACCCTCCTTGGAGAAATGGGACGACATGGAAAGGTAGATGTGGGCCGAATAGATTTCCCAGTTCATCTGCTCGTTCAAGGCTGCTTCGAGTTTTTTGCTCAACATGATGCTCTCCTTCGTCGGCTATGAAGCCTGTGGCTTGAATGCTTTCGGACCGTTGCAGTCCATCACGTTTCGCCCCGCTTGGCAAGCGGGCGGGAACGAGTGTCGGCGGCGGAATCAGAGCAGCCGCTGCTGGGCGAACATGGCCCGCAGCCGGTGGGACAGGTGGGTGCGCCGCTTGCCTGCAGTGACGTTCTCCAGCCCCAGGCGGAAGGCGCGGTCGCTGCCGATGAGAACTGCCAGTTCACGGGCGCGGGTCAGGCCGGTGTAGAGCAGGTTGCGCTGGAGCAGCAGGAAGTGCTGGGTAACGATGGGCATGACCACGGCCGGGTACTCGCTGCCCTGCGACTTGTGCACGCTCACGGCGTAGGCCAGGCCCAGTTCATCCATCTCAGACGCCTCGAAATGGACGAGGTTTCCATCGAATTCGACCATCAGCTCCTGCTCGTCCGGGTCCACTTCGGTGATCCACCCCAGGTCGCCGTTGAACACTTCCTTGTCATAGTTGTTCTTGAGCTGGATGACCCGGTCCCCCTCGCGGAAGAGGCCGTATTTGCGCTTGAGTTCGCGCACGCCCGGCCGAGGCGGATTCAGCCGCTCCTGCAGGGCCACGTTCAAGGCCTGGGTGCCCACGTCCCCCTTGTGCATGGGGGTCAGCACCTGGATGTCGCGCCGGGGATCAAGGTTGTATCGTTCCGGGATGCGCTCGCATACGCTGTCCAGGATCAGCCGTTGCACCTTGGACGTGTCGTCCTGAGGAATCCAGAAAAAATCGGCCTCCGGGGCCTGGCTGGGGTGCTGGCGGGGGAATTGCCCGCTGTTGATGCGGTGGGCGTTGACCACGATGAAGCTTTCCTCGGCCTGGCGGAAGATGCGCGTAAGCACGGCGCAGGGGATGCGCTCGGAATCGATGAGATCGCCCAGGATGTTGCCCGGTCCCACGCTCGGGAGCTGATTGACGTCGCCGACCATGATCAACCGGCAGGTGTGCGGCAGGGCGCGCAGGATGGAGACGAAGAGGTGCACGTCGACCATGCTCGCCTCGTCCACCACCAGGACGTCGGCCTTGATCTTCTGGTCCTCGCAGTAGTGGAACCCGCCGTCGGGCTGAAACTGGAGCAGCCGGTGCACGGTCTGGGAGGGGAAGCCGGTGGCCTCGGCCATTCGCTTGGCGGCTCGGCCCGTGGGCGCGGCCAGCTTGATCTTGAGGCCGAGCTCCTTGAGCGTAAGCGTGACCGCCTTGGTGATGGTCGTCTTGCCGGTGCCGGGACCGCCGGTAAGGATGAACATCTTGTTGCTGCAGGCATCGAACACGGCCTCGCGCTGCTCCTCCGAGAGCTTGAAGCCGAGCTGGTCCTCCACGCGCGGCAGGGTCTTGTCGATCTTCTTGCGGCTGACCGGCGAGGGGTGGTTGACCAGTTGGTAGAGCCGTTGCGTGATCTCGTTTTCGTAATGAAAGAAATGGATAAGATAGACCGCGTTGTCGATGCCCTGCTCCACCAGGTTCTCCATGCGGATGCGCTTCTTCTCCTCCAGGGCGTACAGAGCCAATTCCAGCTTGTCGAAGTCCGTGGTGTCGAGCATCTTGGCCACCTCGGCCAGCAGGGTGTCCCTGGGCAGGAAAAGGTGCCCGTTGCGCTCGCAGCTGGTGAACAGGTGGTAGACGATGGCCGCTTCCAGGCGCTGGGCGCAATCCTCCGCAAAGCCGAGCTTCATGGCCATCAGGTCGGCGGTGCGGAAGCCCACGCCCCGGATCTCGTAGGCCAGATCGTAGGGGTTGTCCCTGAGCTTCTTCTCGGCTTGCGCGCCGTAGAGATGGAATATCTTCCCGGCGAAGGTGGTGGGCACGCCGTGGGTCTGGAGGAAGACCAGCAGGTTCTTGATCTCCCTTTGGCGGCCCCAGGATTCGACGATGTCCACCAGCTTCTTCTTGGAGATGCCCTTGATTTCGAGCAGCCGCTCCGGTTCCTCGTCCAGCAGGTCGAGCACGCCCACGCCGAAAGCCTCGACGATGAGCGTGGCCGTCTTCTCGCCTACCCCCTTGATCGAGGACTGGAGGAAACGGATGACCCCGTTCTCCGTGGCCGGCCGGGCCTCCTCGAAAGTGGCGACATCGAACTGCCGCCCGAACTTCGGGTGCACGGTCCAGCGCCCGGTCAGGTCCAGGGTCGATCCGGCCACCAGCTCACCCAAGATGCCGACGATGGACACCTGGCCCGGCTCGTCCTTCAGACGGACGCGCGCGATGGCGTAGCCGTTCTCCTTGTTGTGGTAGATGACGGCCTGCACTTCCGCGCCGCTCAGGTAGGTAAGATCCTCGCTCATGGGGGCGGACTCAAATCTTTTGCCGGTGGACCAATGACTGCTTGAGCGTCTCCCGGTCCATGAATTTGACTTCGCCGCCGGTGGGGATGCCCTGGGCCAGCCGACTGACGGCGATGCCGGGATACTCGGATTCCACCATGTTCTTGACGAAGGATGCCGTGGATTCGGCGTCCAGAGTCGCACCCAAGGCCAGGATCAGCTCACGCACGCGGCCCGATCCCAGATGGCGGCGCAGCCGGTCCATTTCCAGATGGCCGGGCTGCACCCCTTCCAGCGGCGAGATCAATCCGCCGAGCACCAGATAGCGGCCCTTGTATATACCCATATCCTCCATGGCCAGGAGGGCGTCCCATTCGGGCACAAGGCAGAGCTGGTCCGCCTCGCGGTCGGGATCGGCGCAGATGGCGCAAGGACTGGATTCGGCCAGGCAGGCGCATTCTTCGCACAGGCAGAGGTTCTCGCGCAGGTCGAGAATGGAGTGGCCCACCGCGCCCGCCCGCTCCCTGGGCATCTTGAGCAGGGCCAGGGCCATGCGCAACGCGGACTTTGGCCCTATACCGGGCAGGCTGGAGAGCTGTTCGACTACCGCCTTGAGGGGGCCGGGAAGGTTCTGCAAGGGGACTTCCTAGAACAGTCCCGGGATGGACAGGCCGCCGGTGACCGAGGCCAGTTCCTTTTCCGTCAGCTCCTTGGCCTTCTTGAGCGCCTCGTTGGCTGCGGTCAACACCAGGTCCTGGATCATCTCCACGTCGCCGGACTCGACCACGGAGGGCTCGATGATCACGGCCGTGATCTCCTGGCCGCCGGTGGCCTTGACCGTGACCATGCCGCCTCCGCTGGAGGCCTCGACCTCCATGGCCTTGAGCTCGTCCTGCTTCTGCGTCATCTTCCGTTGCATGATCTGCGCCTGGCGGATCATTTCGTTCATGCCTTTCATGATATGCTCCTGAATGCGAATTCTATCGGTGTTACTGGTTGCGGGGGCTGACCGAGGTCAACTGCGCGCCGAAGGTCGCCATGATCTTCTGCACGCCGGGATGGTTCTCGGCCTCCTCCTGCAACTGCCTGCTCGATTTGGGAACGGCAATATCGCCTGTTTCCACGGCAACTTCAACCGTCGGCCCGAAGTATTCCCGGACCAGACGCCGAAGTGAAGAAAGCACTGTATCTTCAGTGAGATACTGGCACTGCACCTGGGTCGCGCAGGTGATGGTCAGCCCTTCTCCGTCGTATTTTCCGGCGTTGAGTCGCAACCGGGTCGAATTGACGCCGGATTGTCCGTTGCGCTCGGCCACGAAATCGAGAAATCCTTTCCAGTTCTGAGGCCCGGACGGAAGAAACGGCTTCGTCTGGATGGCTTCGGCCACGGGCGTGGCCTCGGACGGTCCCACGTCCTGCCTCGGCGCGGATGCCGGGAGCGGCGGAGCCATGCCCGACTCCTCGGAGGGCAGTGGCGGCTCCTCGCTATATGCGGGCGGCTCCTCCATCGGCGGCGTGGAAATGAATTCCATCACCGGAGGCGGCGTTTCGGCGGGCATGGGCGGTGTGGTCTGGGCCGATGGCCTGGACGGCGCAAACCGCCGTCCTCCGGGCGGATTGTAGCCGCCATGGGACGGCGGCGCCTGACCGGGACCAGAACCGGCAGGGGTGCCGGGTCCGCCCTGGCCCATCCCCCCTCCTCTGGGCGGGGCCTGGCGCGGCGGGGTTGCGGCGGACGCCCCCCGGCCCAGGGATTCCAAACTGATCAGGTCGGGCAGGCTGGTCAGGTTGAGCAGCAGCAGTTCCAGCGCCATGGCGGGTTCCAGGCTGGTCATCACCTTTTTCTGCCCGTCCAGGGTCATTTGCCAGCAGGCGTGGATGTGCGGAGGCGCGAACTTGGCGGCCCAGTCCATCCATCCCCGGGCTTCCTCACCGGAAAGGCCCAGGAGCGGCAACGCCTCCTCCCCGGCCTGGCGCAGCAGGAACATGTTGCGCCAGCAGTTGGTCAGCTCGCGCAAAAAGAAGCCGAGGTCAAGCCCCTGATCCAGCACCTGGCGCAGCACCTGGCCCACGGCCACGAGCTTGCGGTCGTGCATGGCCTCCATGAGCCGGAAAAACACGTCCTGGCCCGCCAGGCCGAGAAAGGAGCGCACGTCCGCCTCGCGCAGCACGTCCGCGCCCATGGCCAGGGCCTGGCCGAGCAACGACATGGAGTCGCGCACGCTGCCCGCGCCGCGCTTGGCGATGATCTGGAGCGCGCCCGGTTCGAAGGCCAGTTCCTCGCGGTTCATGATGGTTTCGAGGTGGGCCACCAGCTCGGGCTGGGACAGCATCTTGTAGATGTAGTGCTGGCAGCGGCTGATGATGGTCGGCGGGAACTTGTGCGGCTCGGTGGTGGCCATGATGAACGTGGCGCGCGGCGGCGGCTCCTCCAGGGTCTTGAGCAGCGCGTTGAACGCCTCCTTGGTGAGCATGTGCGCCTCGTCGATGATGAACACCTTGTAGCGGCACTCCACCGGGGCGTAGCCGATGTCTTCCTTGAGCCGCCGCGCGTCGTCGATGCCGCGGTTGGACGCTCCGTCGATCTCGATGACGTCCACGGCTACGCCCGCCGTGATCTGGCGGCAGTTGGGGCACTGGTTGCACGGCTCGGCCGTGGGGGCGTTCACGCAGTTGAGCGCCTTGGCGAAGATGCGGGCGATGGTCGTCTTGCCCACGCCCCGCGTGCCGGAAAAGAGATAGGCCGGGGCCACCTTGTCCTGGGCGGCGGCCCGCGAGAGGATAGACTTGATCGCGTCCTGCCCGGCCACTTCGGCAAAGGTCTGCGGCCGGTACTTCGCCGTGAGATTGGATGTGCTCATGGGTACACCTGAAGCTTGGGAGCGGCCGTTGGTCCCCTGAAACCACTAAGAGAAAAGGGGGAAACCCGACGGACCGCGCCGGATTTCCCCATTCGTAACAGATGATGCCGTGATTTTCTAGACTTTCATTAAACCTGATAGCGGTGGAGCCAGTGCCCGTAGTCCTCGTTCTCGCCCTTGACGATCTTGAAGAATTCGGTCTGGAGCAGCTTGGCCACTGGCCCGGCCTTGCCGGTGCCGATCTCGCGGCGGTCCACGGAACTGATCGGGGTCAGTTCGGCGGCGGTGCCGGTGAAGAACACCTCGTCGGCGATGTAGAGCATGTCGCGGGAGATGGGCTCCTCGCGCACCTCGTAGCCCAGGTCGCCCGCCAGGGTGATGATCGAGTCGCGGGTCAGTCCGCCCAGCACGCCGTCGGTGTGCGGGGTGTAGATGACGTCGTTGCGGACCATGAAAATGTTCTCGCCCGAGCCCTCGGAGACGTGGCCCGTGGTGTCGAGCAGGATCGCCTCGTCATAGCCGTCGGCCACGGCCTCGGTCTTGGCCAGCACGGAGTTGACATAGTTGCCCGCAGCCTTGGCTTTGGTCATCATCACGTTGACGTGGTGGCGGTTGAAGGTGCTGCACTTGACCTTGATGCCCTTCTCCAGGGCTTCCTCGCCCAGGTAGGCGCCCCAGGGCCAGCAGGCGATGATGGTGCGGATCGGGTTGCTTCCGGGGTGGACGCCCATGACGCCGTCGCCGATGAAGGACAGCGGCCGGACGTATGCCCCGGCCAGCTTGTTCCGCTTGAGGGTCTCCACCGTCGCCTCGGTCAACTCCTCGGCGCTGTAGGGTAGCCTGATGCCCAGGATCTTGGCGGAATTCACCAGGCGGATCATGTGTTCCTTCAGACGGAAGACCTCGGAGGAACCGTCGGCGCACGCATAGGCGCGGATGCCCTCGAACACGGCGGTGCCATAATGCAGGGCGTGGGTCAGGACGTGGACGTTGGCCTCGTCCCAGGGGACCTGTTTACCATCAAACCAGATGGTTTCGGATTTCTGGACCATGAAAACAATCTCCTTCGCATTGGAGCGGCCTGAGGCCGCCATTTTTCAGTCTTGAATTACGAACGCTATGAGAAACCTCCCGCAAGGTCAAGACCGACAGACTCTTTCCCTTGCGCCTCAGGCGCTTCCGGCCGGTATGACATCACAAATTCATTTTGACACCGCCCTCCCCCACAGGTAAGAAATTGGGCTTGCACTCATACTATTCAGGAGTTTTCTGCCATGTCCAAGTTTGCGAGAGTCGATCGACTGCCCCCCTACGTCTTTGCCCAAGTCAACGAACTCAAGATGAAGATGCGCCACGCGGGCGCGGACATCATCGATCTGGGAATGGGCAACCCCGACGTGCCCACTCCCAAGCCCATTCTCGACAAGATCGCCGAGGCGGCATACAAGGCAGGCAATTCCAAGTACTCGGCATCCAAGGGAATCAAGGGCCTGCGCAAGGCCATCCGCGACTGGTACTACCGCCGCTACGACGTCTCTCTGGACTGGAACCAGGAGGTGTGCGTGACCATGGGCGCCAAGGAAGGCCTGGCCCACCTGGCCATGGCCATGCTCAGCCCCGGCGACGTCGTGCTCGCGCCGGACCCGGCCTACCCCATCCACCCCTACGCCTCGATCATCGCCGGGGCGGACGTGCGCCGCGTGCCCATTGGTCCGGGCCAGGATTTCTTCAAAAACCTGGAAACGGCCATCCGGCATACCTGGCCCAAGCCGAAACTGCTGATCATCAACTTCCCGCACAACCCGACCACCCAGGTGGTGGAGCTGGACTTTTTTCAGCGCATCGTGGATTTCGCCAAGGAAAACGATCTCTATGTCATTCACGATTTCGCCTACGCCGATTTCGTTTTCGATGACTACAAGGCCCCGAGCTTCCTGCAGGCCGACGGCGCCAAAGAGGTAGGCGTGGAGTTCTTCTCCATGACCAAGAGCTACTCCATGGCGGGCATGCGCGTGGGATTCTGCGTGGGCAACCAGGACATCGTCCAGGCCCTGACCCGCATCAAGAGCTACCTGGACTACGGCATCTACCAGCCCATCCAGATCGCGGCAGCCTGCGCGCTCAACGGCGATCTGGACCCGGAGCCGAAATTCACCCAGGACGACATGGACAACGCCGTCAGGGAGATCATGGCCGTCTATACCGACCGCCGCGACGCCCTGTGCGAGGGCCTCAACCGCATCGGATGGGAAGTGACCCCGCCCAAGGCGACCATGTTCCTGTGGGCGCCCATCCCCGAACAGTTCAAGCATATGGGCTCCGTCGAGTTCTCCAAAATGCTGCTCCAGGAGGCCGAGGTCGCGGTCTCCCCCGGCCTGGGATTCGGCGAATACGGCGACGATCACGTTCGCTTCAGTTTCGTCGAGAACCGGCACCGCACCAACCAGGCGGTTCGCAATCTGCGTAAATTCTTCGCAAAGGGATAGGCATGGACGCCATCAAACTCGGTCTCGCCGGTTTCGGCACGGTCGGCTCCGGCCTGGCGAAGATCCTGGCCATGAACGCGGACCGCATCGAGGGCAAGCTCGGCCGGGCCATCGAAATCAAGTCCGTCCTGGTCCGCGACCTGAAGAAGAAGCGAGCCTGCGATCCCGGTCCCGCTGTGCGCTTCACCGACGATCCCGCCGCCCTGGTGAACGATCCGGACATCGACATTGTGGTCGAACTGATGGGCGGCCTGGATACGGCCAAGGCGCTCATCCTCGGCGCGTTCGCCGCAGGCAAGCACGTGGTCACAGCCAACAAGCACCTGCTGGCCGAACACGGCCTGGAGCTGTTCGATGCGGCCAGGGTTCACAAGGTCGGGCTGATGTTCGAGGCGAGCTGCGCGGG
The DNA here is from genome assembly GCA_036584335.1 of Pseudodesulfovibrio sp. Classification (GTDB taxonomy): domain Bacteria; phylum Desulfobacterota; class Desulfovibrionia; order Desulfovibrionales; family Desulfovibrionaceae; genus Pseudodesulfovibrio. Next base: position 30,127 of record JAZHDH010000286.1, read on the forward strand.
CGGAATTCCCATCGTCCAGACTCTCAAGGAGAGCCTGGCCGGGGACAAAATCACCAATCTTCTCGGGATAATGAACGGTACGGCCAATTATATTCTCTCCGAAATGACGACCAAGGGCATGGATTTCAGGACCGCGCTCGCGGCCGCCCAGGAGTTGGGCTACGCCGAAGCCGATCCCAGCTTCGACATCGAGGGGCTGGACACGGCCCACAAGCTGTGCGTGCTCATCCGCGTGGCCTACGGGGTGGACTATCCCCTGGCCGAACTTCCCGTGCAGGGCATCACCTCGGTCACGCCCATGGACATCGAGTTCGCCCGCGAACTCGGCTACCGCATCAAGCTGTTGGCCCACGTCAAGGAGGTGGACGAACGACTCGAAGCGGGCGTGCACCCTGCCCTGGTGCCCTACACCTACCTGCTGGCCCGCGTGGGCGGCAACTACAACGCCGTCCGGCTGGAAGGCAACGCGGTGGGGCCGATCATGCTTCACGGCCAGGGCGCGGGCGACCTGCCCACGGGCAGCGCCGTGCTGGCGGACGTGATGAACCTTTCCCGCCAGATCGGGCGCAAGACGCCTCCGGACAACACGGGCTTCCGCAACCGGCCGATTCCCCGCGCCGACATCCTGCCGCCCGAGCAGTCGCTGTCCAAATACTACTTCCGGTTCACGGTGGCCGACCGCACCGGCGTGATGGCCGCCATCACCCGGTCCATGGCCGACCACGGCATATCCATCGCCCAGGCCGTGCAAAAGGGCGACGCCGGTGCCGAGGGCATCCCCATGGTCATCATCAGCCACGAGACCCGGGCCAAGGATGTGGACGCCATGGTCGCGGAAGTGGACGCCATGGATTTCTCGGTCCGTCCCTGCGTCAAGTTCAGAATCCTCTAACCGGAATCCGGGATGAAACTACTCTATCTCATTGCCGATGGCATGGGCGGCTGGCCGCTCGACGAACTGGGCGGCAAGACCACCATGGAGGCCGCTGTCACCCCGAACATGGATGAACTGGCTGCGACCGGCGTGGTCGGCCTGGCGCGCACCGTGCCCGAAGGCATGGCCCCGGGGTCGGACGTGGCCAACATGGCCCTGCTCGGTTTCGACCCGGCCCGCTATCACACCGGGCGAGGCCCCATCGAAGCGGCCGCCCAGGGCCTGAAGCTCGGCCCGGACGACCTGGTCTGGCGGCTCAACCTGGTCACGGTGTCCGAACTCAGCATCGACGGCATGATGCGCGACTACTCGTCCGGGCACATCGCCACGGAGGTGTCCCGGCCCATCATGGAAACCCTGCAGAAGAAGCTGGGCAACGACATGTTCACCTTCCATCCCGGCGTGCAGTACCGTCACCTGCTGGTGCAAAAGGATGGGGCCAACAGCGATGAGGCGGGGTTCAACATCAACCCGCCCCACGACATCACGGACAAGTCGGTCAAGTTCGACCTGCGCGCCTATTCCCGAAGCACCTATCTCTGGGACCTGATCTTCGAGGCCCGGGACATCCTGGAAAACCGCGACGTGAACCCGAGCAAGGCCAACGCCATCTGGCCCTGGGGCCAGGGTCGGCCGCTGGCCCTGCCCGACTTCCGCGAGGCCTTCGCCCTCCGGGGCGCAGTCATTTCCGCCGTGGACCTGATCAAGGGGTTGGGCAACGCCTCAAACATGGATGTCATCAATGTGGAGGGCGCCACCGGCCTGCTCGACACCAACTACGAAGGCAAGGTCGAAGCGACCCTGAACTACCTGAAGGATCACGACTTCGCCTTCGTCCACCTGGAAGGACCGGACGAATGCGGGCACGGAGGCAACGCCGCCGAAAAGGTCGAGGCCATCAGCCGCTTCGACGCCAGAATCGTCGCCCCGCTGCGCCGGGCGCTTGCAGGACAGGATGTCGGCTACATCGTCACCTGTGACCACTTCACGCCAATCGAGAAGCGCACCCATACCTCGGACGCGGTCCCGTTTTTGATCAACGGCACCGGTTGCGCCCCTTCGGGCGTGGCCGCCTTTTCCGAGTCCCTGGCCGCTTCCTCCGGCCTGACGCTCGACAAGGGCTTCGAGTTGCTCCCCTACGCCCTCCGGCAACTGGGGTTGAAGTAATGGCTCCCCGCTCCGGACTGCCCAAAGACGTCAGTTGCTACTCCCACTTCGTCTCCTATGGTGAGACCGACACCATGGGCGTTCTTTACTATGCGGAATACCTGCATATATTTGAGCGATCCCGTAGTTTTTTCATCCGCGAGCACGGCATGAGCTATGCCGAGGTCGAGCGGCGCGGCATCATCCTGCCCGTGCGCGAGGCGAACTGCCGCTACCGCGCGCCGGTGCGCTTCGACGACGAAATCAACGTCCTGGTGGGCGTCGGAGAATGGAAACGGGCCTCCATGCGCTTCGCCTACGAGATATGGAACAAGGACCGCACCCTGCTCCACGCCACCGGAATGACCGAACACGCCGCCATCAACCCGGAAGGGAAACCCGTACGGGTCCCAGACTGGCTTAAATCCCTATTCAATGCCGAATAAAATTTTTTAGAATATACCGGCTAATCTTTTTTGTCAATCAAACAACGGTTTACAGCCGGTGTTTGATCTGGCAAAATCCCCGTCATGTTCATCGACGTTCACACCCACGCATTTCATCCGAAAATCGCCCACAAGGTCGTGGCCCAGCTCGAGGCCCACTATTCCATCGCCCCCGTCGGCAACGGCCTGCTCGACGATCTGCTCATGCGCATCGGCAGGGCCGGTCTGGACCGTGCCGTGGTCCTCACCGCCGCCACGGACCCCTCCCAGGTCGTCCCGGCCAACAACTGGGCCATCCAGATCAAGAGGGACTGCCCCAATTGCATTCCCTTCGGCACCGTCCACACCGGATTCGACCGGATGGAAGACGAGTTCGACCGGTTGGAGAAGGAAGGGATCAAGGGCCTCAAATTCCACCCTGATTTCCAGGGATTCCGCATGGACGACCCGGCGCTGTTCGACGTGCTTGAGATGGCGGCCGACCGGTTCGTCTGCCTCTTCCACGTCGGCGACACCCTCCCGCCGGACGAGAACCCGTCTTGTCCTCGCAAGCTGGCCGTGCTCTGCAAGGCGTTCCCGGACACCCCGATGATCGCCGCACACATGGGCGGCTACCGCCACTGGGACTACGCCCTGGAGCATCTGGCCGACACCGACGTGTTCGTGGACTCCTCCAGCTCAATGGAATTCCTGGACGACGACCGACTCGGAAAGCTGGTGGACGGTTTTGGCACGGAACGCATCCTTTTCGGCAGCGATTACCCGCTCTATGACCCGGGCGAGGAGCGGACGCAACTGGAAGCGCGCCTGCACTTCACGGACGAAGAACTGAAGCGCATCCTCGGCGGCAACGCCGCAGACCTGCTGGACCGATAGACAAACCGGAAACCCTGCCCAAAGCGGGGCTTCTCGTCAGATCAGGTCGATGATGGAGCCGAACTCCGGGTCGAAGAGCCGCTTGTAGGTGCGGACCACGAATCCGTCGGTCATGCCCGAAAGGTAGTCGCAGAGCATACGCCTGCGGCCGTCCGGATCACGTTCGGCCAGAGCGGCGTGGTAGTGGGACGGCAGAAGTTGGTAACAAGGCTCGCCGCTCTCGACGTATTCCCTTTCCAGAAGCTGGAAGAGCTTGCGCAGAATCTCCCCGCCCTTGTATTCGAGCTGCTGCACCTGCGGAGTGCGGAAGACCAGATGCACGGCCACGGACTGCATGACCGAACACAACGCCCGGCTCTCCTCGGCCACCGCGATGTCGAAACGGTAACGGTTGGTGGTTTCGCTCAGGAAGTTCCTGCGCTCCACCAGGGTGGTGGCATGGATGAAATCGCCGATGAGCCGGGCCAGGAAAGAGCTGAAGTTGTCGTTCAGGATCGAGTCGCGAAGCCCTTCCATGAACGGACGCTGCCCGGCATCCAGATCGACCCTGTCCATCCAATTGGTCAGCTTCTTGACCGTGATGAATCCGGCGCGGACGCCGTCGTCCAGGTCGTGCACCGAGTAGGCGATATCGTCGGCCCAGTCCATGATCCGGCATTCCAGCGATTTGAAGGCGTTGAGCTCGCCCTCCGAGTCGAACTGCGAGGCAAACGCCGCTTCCGGGCTGACGAAGTCCAGGATGTCGCGTTGGAAGTCGTAGAGGAAGTGGTTCTTTTTATTCTTTGAATCGGCGTGCAGGGTCTTGTACTTGAGCATGCCGTCCAGAAAGGCCCGGGTCGGGTTCATGCCCGACCAGCAGGTCTTGTCCCGGTAGAAGAGGTCGAGCAGGATGCGCAGGTTCTGGGCGTTGCCCTCGAACCCGCCGCACCCCTTCATCAGCGAATTGAGCACCTGCTCGCCCGCATGGCCGAAAGAGGGATGGCCGATGTCATGGGCCAGGCAGACCGATTCCACCAGGTCCTGATCGATGCGGAACCCGTCATTCAACTGCCGGGAGGTCCGGTTCAGGTGATTGACGATGGAGCGGCCTATCTGGGAGACCTCGATGGAATGAGTCAGCCGGGTGCGGTAGAAGTCGAATTCCCCGGACAGGAAGACTTGGGTCTTGGACTGGAGCCGCCGGAACGCGGGCGAATAGATGATCCGGTCCCGGTCCTGCTCGAAGGGGGTGCGCCCCTTGTCGTGGCGTTGCTGGCCGCGGCCGATGAGTGCCAGGTCGAATTCGTTATAGAAATCATTCTTCATTCCAGCACTCCCGCCATGAGCGGGCCGATGCGGCCCGGCGTCGCGTCGTCGGCCGTGGGCAGCATGCCCAGAATACGGCCGCGATAGATGACCGCGATGCGGTCGGCCAGTTGCAGGGCCTCGTTCAGGTCGCCCGTGACCAGCAGCACGCCCGCCATGGAGCGCGCGGCCAGCAGCCGCTGCCACACTTCCTCGGTGGCCGAGACATCGAGCCCTTGGGTGGGCTGCTCGGCCACGATGAACCGGGGCTGGCGGTACAACTCGCGCGCCAGCACGGCCTTTTGCAGATTGCCGCCGGAAAGCTGCCATGCCAGCGCGTGGACGCGGCCCGGCCGGATGTCGTACTCGGCCACCAGCCGCCGGGTGTTGCGCTCGGCCTTCTTCTTGTCCAGCAACACGCCCTTGTGGGTGAAGCCCTTGCGGGTGGTCAGCAGCAGGTTGTCCACGAGGTTCTGGTTGCGCAACGTAGCCAGCCCGAGCCGGTCCTCCGGGATGTAGCACATGGACCGGTTCCAGGTGGATTCGGCAAAGAACTTGCGCCACGGCTGGCCCATGATGAACACGGTGTCGAGCGGCGGCCTGGCCATCCCCGTGACCGCCTCCACCAATGCCTTCTGGCCGTTTCCGGCCACGCCGACCACGGCCACGATCTCGCCCCGGCGCACCTCGAAATTCACATCGGTCAACCCCAGCCCGGTGAGGCTCCGCACCTCCAGCACCAGGTCGCCGATCTCTACCGGCTCCCGCTCCACCTCCAGCAACACTTCCTTGCCGACCATGCGCGAGGCCAGGTCCGCCTTGGATTCGATGGCCGAGGGATCGAGCTCGCCCTCGATGCGGCCGCGCCGGAGAATGGCGATTTCGTCGGCCAGGGCTATGACCTCCTCCAGCTTGTGGCTGATGAAGATGATCGCCTTGCCCTGCTCGGTCATGCGCCACAGGGCCTTGAACAGCCGGTTGGTCTCGTCCGGCGTGAGCACGGCCGTGGGCTCGTCGAAGATCAGGATGCGGCTTTCGCGATAGAGCAGCTTGAGGATTTCCACCAGCTGTTTTTCGCCCATGGAAAGGTCGCAAACCCGGGCCGAGGGATCGATCTCCATTCCATAGGATTCGGCCAGGGCGGCCACGCGTTTCTCCATCTCGCGAACCTTGACGAAAAACCTGCCTTCCTGGCCGAGCAGAACGTTTTCGGCCACGGTCATGGACTCCACGAGCATGAAATGCTGATAGACCATGCCGATGCCCGCCTGGATCGCCTCCTTGGACGAGGCGAAGGTCATGGGGACGCCATCCACCTCGATCCGTCCCTCGTCGGGCTTGTAGCGTCCGGCCAGCATGGACATCATGGTTGATTTTCCCGCGCCGTTCTCACCGAGCAGCGCCTTGATCCGGCCCGGATAGATGTCCAGGGAGATGGCGTCGTTGGCCAGCACCTTGCCGAACCGCTTGGTGACGCCCTTCAGGCTGACCACGGGACGGGCGTCGACGGGCAGGAGGCGAAAACCCGAGGGGCGGACAAAGGAGAAATCGCCCATCCGCCTAGCCCTCCGGCTCGATGTTGGCGCCCAGGGCGGCAGGGCCTTCCACGCGACGTCCGCGCCAGGCGGAAAGGATCAGGACCAGGATGGTCAGCAGGTATGGCAGCATGAGCAGCAGCGAGGACGGCAGGTTGGTGCCCATGGCCTGGAGCCGCAGCTGGAAAGCCATGACACCACCGAAGAGATAGGCTCCGGCCACCGCCCTGCCGGGCCGCCAAAAGGCGAAGATGACCAGGGCCACGGCGATCCAGCCCCGGCCCCCGGACAACCCGTTGGTCCACAGGTGGGTATAGGCCAGCGAAAGGTACGCCCCGCCCAGGCCGATGAGGAACCCGCCCGCGACGACCGCGAAATAGCGCAGGGCCACGGGTCGCAAGCCTGCGGCTGCGGCTGCGGCGGGCATCTCGCCCGTGGCGGTGACGTGCAGGCCCAGGCTGGTGCGGCGAAAGAAGAACCAGAACGCCATTGGCACGAAGAAAGAGAGATAGACCAAGGCGTCGTGGTCGAAAAAGACGGTTCCCAGGCCCGGGATGTCGCCCAGGACCGGCACCGCAAACGGCGTGAACCCCGGCGCGGCCAGGCCGACGTATGGCACGCCCAGAAAATTGGTCAGCCCCAGTCCGAGAATGGTCAGCGCCAACCCCGAGACCACCTGGTTGCCCAGGCAGGTGATGCAGACGAAGCCGTGCAGCGCGCCCATGACCATGCCCGCCGCGCCCCCGGCAAGAAAACCGAGCCAGGGCGAACCCGTGGACAGGCTGGTGACGAAGGCGGTCAGGGCGGAAATGGCCATCATGCCCTCCACGCCCAGGTTGAGCATACCGCCCTTCTCGGTCATCATCTCGCCCAGCGTGGCATACAGTACCGGCGTGCCGGACTGCACGGTGGCGGCGAAGAGCGGTATCAGGAAATCCCACATGGTCTATGCCCTGCGCTTGCGTTCCACGGTGTAGGTCAGGAAAAACTGCCCGGCCAGCACCGTGAGCAGGATCATCCCCTCCATGATAGAGCCGAAGGCGGCGGGAATCTGGAGTTCGAGCTGGAGGTTTTCCACGCCCACTCGCAGGGCCGCCAACAAGAAGGAGGCAAAGGCGATGTTCAGCGGCTCCAACCGCGCCAGCCAGGCGACGACGATGGCCGTGTAGCCGTAGCCGACCATCAGGCTCGGCTGCAACCGGTTGAGTACGGCCGAGGTCTCCACGCACCCCGCCCACCCGGCAAAGCCGCCGGACAGGCACATGACAAACATGACCAGCAACCCGTAGCGGATCTTGGCGTAGCGGGCCACACGTGCGCCTTCGCCGCTCGCCTTCAGCTCAAAGCCGAGCCGGGTGTAGCGCATGAACGCCCACAGCCCCACGCCCACGGCCGCGCAAAACGCCAAGCCCCAGTGGACCTTGGTGGCGCCGATGTGCGGTATGACCGCGCCCTCGGCAAATTCCGGCGTCATGGGAAAACCGTAGCTGGTCGGGTCCTTCCACACGCCGAAGACCAGGTAGTCGAGAAGCAGGATGGCGATGTAGTTGAGCATCAAGGTGGAGATGATCTCGTTCACCCGGAGCCGCAGCTTGAGTACGGCCGGAATGAGCGCCCAGACAGCGCCGCAGATGAAGGCCATGAGGAACATCAGCGGCAGCAGGACATACCTCGGCAGGCCGGGAAAGGCCAGCGCGGCCCAAGTGGCCCCGATGGCTCCCAGCGCAAATTGTCCCTCCGCACCGATGTTCCATATCTGCATCCGGAACGCCACGGCCACCCCCAGGGAGCAGAGGAAGAGCGGCATGGCCTTGAGCAACGCGCCCTCAAGCGCCCAGACGTGGCCGAAACTGCCGTCCCACAGGATGACCAGACCGTGCAGCGCGTCCTTGCCCTGCCCCGCGAGCAGCAGCGCGCTCACGCCCAGGGAAAAGAGCAGGGCGCCCAGGAATATGACCAGGGCGCCCCACTTCCAGGGTTCATCTCGTTTTCGGATCGTAATCACGTTCGTCCGGGCGTTATTCGGTGGTGCCGACCACGCCTTCCACGAACCAGGTCATGCCCAGCAGGTCCTTGTCCTCGGGGGTGACGCCCTCGGCGATGACCACTTCACCCTTCTGGTTCTTGATCGGACCGGCGAAGATCTTGTCTTCCCCCGCCTTGAGCGTGTCGCGATGGGCGTTGACCATGCTCTTCACGTCCTCGGGAACCATCGGCCCCATGGGGGCGATGTCGACCACGCCGTCCTGCATGGACCACCACATGGACTGGTCACCCTTCCAGGTGCCGTCGCGGACTTCCTCCACGGTCTTCACATAGACCGGAGCCCAGTTCCAGAGGGCGGAGGTCAGGTGCGCCTTGGGCGCGAAGGAGGACATGTCGGAATTGTAGCCGATGGAGTAGGCGCCGGCTTCCTGGGCGGCCTCCTGCGGGGCCGGGGAATCCTGGTGCTGGGTAATGACGTCGCAACCGGCGTCGAGCAGGGACTTGGCGGCGTCCTTTTCCAGGGCCGGGTCATACCAGGTCTTGGTCCAGACCACGCGCACCTCGGCCTGCGGGTTCACTTCGCGCACGCCGATGGTGAAGGCGTTGATGCCGCGGATGACTTCCGGGATGGGATAGGCGGCCACGTAGCCGATCTTGTTCGACTTGGTCATGGAACCGGCCACCAGGCCGGTCAGGTAGCGGGCCTGATAGATGCGGCCGAAGTAGTTGCTGACGTTGGCGGACTTCTGGAAGCCGGAGCAGTGCATGAAGGCGACGTCCGGAAATTCCTTGGCGACCTTGAGAGTCGGGTCCATGTAGCCGAAGCTGGTGGTGAAGATCAGATTGAATCCCTTGCGGGCCATGTTGCGGATGACGCGCTCGGAGTCGGCGCCCTCGGGCACGGACTCGGCAAAGGCGGTGGTGGCGTAGGGCAGCGCCTCGACGGCCTTGCGGCCCAGGTCGTGGGCATAGGAATACCCGGCGTCGCCCACCGGGGAGACGTAGATGAAGCCGACCTTGACGGTCTTGGCATCTTCCTTCGGAGCTTCAGGCTGGGCGGCTTCCTCGGTCTTGGGAGCCTCGGCCTTCTTCTCTTCCGGAGCCCCGCCGCAACCGGTCAGCGACAACATCAACAGTATGACGGCAAATAGGGAAATCAGTTTTTTCATGGTCACCTCTCCGTTGCTGGTTGCTATCCAATGCCCTTACCCGAGCCTGCGGTTTTGGGCAACACCCGTTCGAACATGATGGGTTTATCTATTTGAAATATCTATCGATTTATTTTCACTTATTCGGAAGCCGAAATGATCGGCTCAACGAACTGCGAACCCGCGTCCCAAGGAAAGAGAATCCAGGTATCCTGGCTGACCTCGGTGACGAAGGTGTCCACCAGGGGACGCCCCTCGGGCTTGGCGTAGACCGTGGCGAAATGCGCCCCGGGCACCATGTCGCGCGCTATCCTCGCGGTCTTGCCGGTGTCCACCAGATCGTCTATGAGCAGCCATCCCTCTCCGCCTTTCTCCACCTGCTTGAGAACGCGGGCGTCGCCCTGGTCCTTCCAGTCGTAGCTGGAGAGGCAGATGGTATCGATGAGATGAATGCCGAGCTCGCGGGCGATGATGGCGGCGGGCACCAGCCCCCCGCGCGTGATGGCGATGATCCCCTTCCAGGGGCCATCTTCCATCAGACGCCAGGAAAGCGCCCGGCAGTCGCGCTGCAACTGGTCCCAGGACACGGGATACATCTTGCGGTAACGGCTCTTGTCGCCCATGCGGTCTCCTTGAATCGAACTCCCCCGAACGGGGGTGGAGGTCCATTACCCTTGAAGTTGCGAATAATCAAGAGGGTTGGCCGGTCTGTTGCCGAAGGAGCTGCGCACCATAGAACGCGGCCCCGAACAATCCGCTCTGTTCGTTGGCGTTGAGCCGGACAGGCACCGTGCGCAGGAAATCTCCATAGACGTGCGTGTTGTGAAATTCCTCCAGAAATTCGGGAACCCGGACAAGCATCGGATTCTTTGCCGCCACCCCGCCAGCAATGAACAGACCGCCGGTACACATCAGGGCCACGGCCCAATTGCGGCAGGCGCGGGCGTAGAAACGGGCGTACCAGCGCGTGGTTTCGCTCTGCGGCCCTATGCGCCTGGAAATATCGCGGGGATGCAGATCCTCGCCGGTCAGGTATTTGTGGATCAGACGAAGGCCCAGGCCGGTGACCACGCTGTCGCCCTCGGCCCATCGCCGCCCGGCTTCACGCCGGTTGAACTCACCGTAGGCGGCCTCTTCCTGGCCGGTGAAAGGAAAGGCCATGTGCCCGCCCTCGGACGGCAGCGCGAACCACCCCGCCTGGGTGAGCAGCAGGGCCGAATACCCGAGCCCGGTGCCCGCACCGATGACGCCGATGGTGCCGGTGTCGTCCGCCCTGCCCTGTTGCAGAATCACGGCGTCGTCCGACGCCTTGGTCCGGCAGGCATAGGCCTGCGCGGCGAAATCATTGATCAGGCAAGCGGTTGCGGTCCCGAGGTCCACCCGGCGCAGGTCCACGCCCCACGGCGCGTTGGGCAGCACCGAGCAGGCCACGCCGTGCTCCACGGCTCCGGCCACGGCCATGACCGCAGCGTCGAACCCGCCGGGCGCGGCCTTGAACGGGCCGTCCCAGAGCTGGCCCAGCAGTTCGGGAAAGGAAGCCGCCCCGTGCGTGTCGAGCCAGACGGCGTCGACCATCTCCAGGGTGTCGTTCCTTGCCTCGAACAAGGCGAATCGGCTATGGGTGCCGCCGATGTCGGCGGTCAAAATTGTTGCCATTCCAGCTCCTCGCGTGAGGCGCAGCCTAGCACAAGATGGAAAAAAGAAAAGGAGCCGTGCGGCTCCTTTTCCCGTTTGATTCGTCTCCGAGGAGAGTTACGCCGCTTCCCTGGAATCGGGGAGCATGTCGCCGGGGATGAGCCCCGTCGGCTCCACGGGGGCGTTGCGCTTGTTGACGTATTCGCGGGTGATTCGGCGCAGGGTGTCCACCTTGCCCTCGCGCTCGCTGGGGCTGAGGAAGGAGGTCAGCTTGCGCTCGAGCTTGTAGGAGTTCTGCTCTTTGCTGATGGCCACGATGCCTTCCATGACGAGTTTCTGGTTGAGCAGCTCGGACCGAGTCGAATAATTGATGTTTTCGGCAATGGGTGAAAACACGAGGTTGCTCAGCACCAGCCCGTAGAGGGTCGAGATGAAGGCCACCGGGATGTTCTTGAGGATCACGGCCGTGTCGTTGATGCCCATGAGCAGGCCGATGAGGCCGATGACGCTGCCCGCCACGCCAAACGCCGGGGCCATGCGCGCCATGGTCTGGAAAAACCGCTCGCTCTGCTGGCGGCGCAGGTTGAAGAAAGCCATTTCCTGATTCAGGGCCTCGCGGATTTCCTCTTCCTTGTAGTTGTCCACAAGCAGGATCAGCGCGTTTTTCAGAAAGGTGGACGTGGCCTGGGCCTCGGTGCGTTCCAGGGAGAGCACGCCGTCCACCTTGCTGCGTACCGAAAGGTCGAGCAATGTGTGCACGATCTCGTCGGAGGTGGCATGACCGTTGGCATAGGCGTTCTTGGCCACCATGAAGGCGTTTTTGACGTGGTCCGTGGGATAGCTGATGAGCATGGCCGCCGTCAGGCCGGACACGACCACCAGAAAAGCCGCCACATTCCAGTAGGCGGCCGCCGCGCCGGTCAGCAGGAAGCTGGCCACGAAAATGACGAGGCTGGCGATGACGCCGATGAGGTTCTTCTTGTTCATGTCGTCCTCCGACCCACTCACAGTTGATTGGTTATGACGATCTCGACCCGTCGGTTCAGGGCCAGGTTGTCCGCCGATGTGTCGGGCAGTTCGGGATGATACGCCCCCCTGCCAGTGATGACGATGCGCTGCGGATCCACGCCGAACTGTTCCATCAGATGGCGCGCCGCGTCGGCCGCCCGGCCCGACGACAGATCGAACCCGTGGCCGCCCGCCACCTCGTCCGCAGAGGCGTAGCCGATGACGTGGACCATGCCCACGCTCAGGCGCACCACCTCGGCCACTTCCTCGAGGTACTGCCCGGCATCGGCCTTGAGCGCCTTCTGCCCGGCATCGAAAAAGAGTTTCCCCCGCAGGATGACGCGCACCTGGCGGCCATTCTCCCGGACCACGGTCACCCCGCTCGCCCGTGACCGGAACAGCACCCGATTGTCGGCCACACGGACCGCATCCGAGGTGAAGGCGCCCCCGGCGCGGCTGGAGATCTGTCCGATAAGCCCGATGAGCGGGTCCAGGGTGCTGGCGGCCTGCGCCTTTTCGGCGCTGTCGCGGCTGAAGAGGACTTTCACGTCCTGGTGCGAATCGGCATAGACGAAGAGCACCACGAAGAGCACGAACATGACCATCATCAGGTCGGACCAGGGTACGGCCCAGTCGTGCATTCCGCTCGCCGCCCCGCCCTCGAACTGCTCGAAAGAGGTGAATTCCCGTGTCGTCTTGTCGTGCATCCCGTTCATATCATCTCCTGCGGTCGCCCGCGCACGGTCATAAGCAAGAAGACTGCCACATTTTCAATACATTTGAATTGATGGACTATTTTTATATGATCGGAACGAAGAAGCAAACGGTGACAAAATTCCGTCACTCCTCCTCGTTGACGACGGGAGGAAATTGAGGGAGTAACCGGGACATGAAGAATCGACTCTCCGGCCCTTTCACGGCCGCATCCCCTCTGGTCCTCGCCTCCGGTTCCCCGCGCCGCCGTGAATTGCTGTCCGACCTCGGCCTGGAATTCCACGTGGAGCCAAGCCCCCTCCCCGAACCCGCACCCCTGCCCGGCGAAGCCGCATCGGACTATGCCCGGCGCATGGCCGAACTGAAAACCCGCGACGTGGCCGCCCGTTTCCCGGACAGCACCGTACTCGGCGCGGACACCATCGTGGTCCTTGACGGCGCGATCATGGGCAAGCCGAAAGACGCGAACGACGCCCTGGCCATGCTCAGCCGACTCTCCGGCAGGACGCACCAGGTGGTCACGGGCTTCACCGTCATCCTGCCCGACGGAGCCACCGTGAGTCAGAGCGTGTCCACGGACGTCGACATGCGCGTCTCCGGCGAGGCGGAATTGAAAAGCTACGTAGCCACCGGCGAGCCCATGGACAAGGCCGGAGCCTACGCCATCCAAGGCGTCGGCACCTTCCTGGTCACGGCCATCCGGGGCTCCTACACCAACGTGGTGGGGTTGCCGGTGGCGCGTGTTCTGGAGATTCTGCTGGACCGAAACGTCGTGATCCCCCGCAGCGGGCTCGCCGGATAGCGCACCCCTCACGCCGCCGCCCAAACCAGTCAAAGGGAACCATGGCCGCTATTCGCCGAATCACCCGGCTCACGCCGCCGCAACACGCCGAGTTGTGCGCACTTCTCCTGGATTCCGTGCAAAGCGGCGCATCCGTGGGCTTTCTCTCCCCGCTGTCCGCCGAGGAGGCCGCCGCCTACTGGCTATCCGTGGAGGATGCCGGAGCGACGGGGACGATTCTGTTCATAGCCGAAGACCAAGGGACGATTGTCGGTTCCGTGCAACTGGTCCCCTGTACAAGGCCCAACGGACGGCACCGGGCGGAAATCCGGAAACTCTTCGTACTCGCCGCCCATCGGGGCCGGGGCATAGGTACGGCGTTGATGGCGACGGCCGAAAACCATGCCGGATGCATCGGCCGGACTCTCCTGATGCTCGACACCCACGAAGGGAGCAAGGCGGAATCCCTCTACATCCGCCTCGAATGGCAGAGGGTCGGCGTCATCCCCGACTATGCGGCCAGCCCGGACGGTTCGCTGCACGGGACCACTATTTTCTACAAACGCATCGACCGGTGACGGAGCCGACGTCATTCTGACGCCCCGAGCAGCCGGGGTTCCCCGGATGCGGCAAATGCAGTAATCTTTCCTCTCCCCTCCGATTTGTAAAAATTAATAAATCTTGTGAAACCGGCAGTTGGAAAGGCCACGCAGGGTGCTGACGTTCTTCGCCGCCGTTACCGGCATGCCTTTTGCTTATTGCTCGAAAGCCGAGGTCATGAACTCCGGCGGCTTCGGCTTAAGAACTCGCAACCAATATTCAGACCGACTCCTGGAGGGGAGGGACAATGGACACTCTGCCGACCTGGTACAACATGAAATACGTTTCCGAATTGGTGCACATGGAGATGCATGATTTGCTGGTCATGGCCACGAAGAGCCGCATTCCCATGGGCAAGGGCCAAGGCTCTGTCAACATCCACCGCGACGACATGCTCCGCCTTTTCGACGAAATCAGCCGCGACGTACCCCGGCACAGGCACGATCTGACCGGCTGCATCCTGCCTCACATCGACCTGCCCTGGGCAAAGACGCTCACGGCGATCTACCGTGAAGACGCCGCCTTTCCCGCCTCCATCTCGCCGCAGCAGGGCGAGTTCGTCCGTTCCGTCATCCAGAACATCAACCCCAAGCGTTGCCTGGAAATCGGCTGCTTCATCGGGGCCTCCACCATGTGGATCTGTTCCGCGCTCGAAGACTGCAACAAGGGCGGCCTGCTCCACTCGGTGGACCTGTACGGCGACAAGCTGCCCTTCAAAGGCATCAAGTACATGATCCTGCTCGACGCCCTTTCCTACATCCGCAAGCGCCTGGAGGAGGCGGGACTCTCCCACCGCAACGTGCAGCATGAGGGCAATTCCCACGAGATCGGCACGCGCTACGACCAGAAGATCGGCGAGGAGCTGGACTTCCTGTTCATCGACGGCGACCACACCATCGACGGCGCGCTCAAGGACTTTCTGCTCTATGGGCCGCACCTCAAGAAAGGCGGATATCTGCTGTTCCACGACATCTATCCGGAAGTCTGCGGCTGGGACGGCCCCGATTACGTCATCAAGAATTTCATCGCCACCCAGCCGGGCCGCTACCAGTTTGTGGACCTGAACACCCGGCCCCAGAACTACGGCATGTGCCTGATCAAAAAGATCGACAATTGACCGTCAGCGCCCGACGGTTTTCGATTGTCATGCGACGGCTCCCGGGGCCGCCGATTTTTTCGATCCCGGGCCGCCGCTTCAGGGAAGAAGTCTCCGACCGAGGATGGAAAGGCTGTACTCCCTGCCGTCCATCTCGGCCACGTCGGGCAGCTTCCCCCAATCCGAAAAGCCCAGGGAACGAAAAAGCCGAAGGCTCGGCTCGTTGTGCGAAAAAATGGTTCATCCGGGTGAAGCGTACTTGTTGACAAAATGAAAGGACATGACGTCCA
>JAZHDH010000287.1:0-12574 GCA_036584335.1 Pseudodesulfovibrio sp.
CCGCACCAGATCGGCTTCAACTGCCTGCCGCAGATCGACGTCTTCCTGGACAACGGCTACACCAAGGAAGAAATGAAAATGGTCAACGAGACGATCAAGATCATGGGCGATCCCACGATCCGGGTCACTGCCACCTGCGTGCGCGTCCCGGTCTTCTACGGCCACAGCGAGTCGGTGAACATCGAGACCGAGGAAAAGTTGACCGCCGACGACGTGCGCGCCCTGCTGGCCAAGGCCCCGGGCATCATCGTCGAGGATTACCCGGCCAAGAAGGCGTACCCCATGCCCATCAACTGCGCGGGGCTGGACGAAACCTTCGTCGGCCGCATTCGCGAGGACGAGACCATCAAGAACGGCATCAACATGTGGATAGTCTCCGACAACATCCGCAAGGGCGCGGCGCTGAACGCCGTCCAGATCGCGGAAACCCTGATGCAGCGCAACCTGTTGCGCGTGCCCTAGGGGGCGGATGATGGCGATGATCGCCGACAGGAAGACCTATCTCGCCGCCATGCTTGCGGCAGAGCGGCCCAATGCGTCCGAAATTCAAGCCTTTTACGAGCATCGGGTGGGCATGATCTGCACGGACCCTTCCCTGATGCTCATGCCGTGGGACGACCATCTGGTGCATCGCGGCGACGGCGTTTTCGAGGCCCTGAAGTTTGTGGACGGCAGGCTTTATCAGCTGGAGCCGCACCTGGAACGCATGAAGCGTTCCTCGTCGGCCATCTTTCTTGCCCCGCCGTGTTCCTTTGAGGAAATCCGCGAGCTGTGCATCGATGTCTGCCGCGCGGGAGGCAAACCCACGGGCATGTTGCGCCTCTTTCTGGGGCGCGGTCCCGGCGGTTTCGGCGTGTATCCTTCCGAGTGCCCGGAGACGAGCCTGTATATCGTGGCCACGGACCTGCACCCGGTCAAGCCGTCGATCTACGAAAAGGGGGCTACGGCCTTCAAGACCTCTATCCCGGCCAAGCAGTCCTATCTGGCGACCATCAAGTCCATCGATTACCTGCCCAACGTGCTCATGAAGCGCGAGGCGCAGGAGAAGGGGTACGATTATCCGTTCTGCTTCGACCGCAACGGGTTCCTGGCCGAAGGGGCCACGGAGAACGTGTGCATTGTGGACCAGGACGGACGCCTGGTCATCCCGGAATTCACCAACGCCCTGGCCGGGACCACGCTGCTGCGGGCCGTGGATCTGATCAAGGCCGAAATGCCTTCGGTCATTTTCCGGTCCATCAGCGAGGACGCGATATTGCTGGCCAGGGAGGTGATCATCGTCGGCACCACCGGCGACGCCATCTCCGTGGTTCGGTTCAACGGCCAGCCCATTCACGACGTGCGGCCTGGCCCGGTGGCCGGGCGCATCCGCGAATTGATCCGCAAGGATCTGCGGGAAAACGGCATTCCGCTTTAGGGGTTCGACAATTGAAATGAGAGGGCCGCCCATGGGGCGGCCTTTTTGTTGCTATCGGCGGGCTTCCACAGCGAAGGGGGCGGCCTCGAACTGTCGGATGGCTTTCCGCGCCAGGACGTCGGTGCCCATCTGGCGCATGGCGTGTTCCTGGAGCATGAGCGTCACCTCCATGGGGCCGGGGACGGTCATGAACGAGAAGGCTTCCGCCCAGGAATCCCCCCGCAGATAGGACAAGGCCCAGCGGATGGTCTGCATGTGGAAGAAGGATTGGTTGTTGATGACGACCATCGCCTTGCAGCGTCCGTCCTCGGCCCGCTCGCGGAAGGTGACCTTGGCGTGTTCGCAGGAGGCGAGGGGGTAGTTGACGTGGAAGAAGGTGCGCCCTGCGGCGGCCAACTGCACCCATAGGTCCCAGTCGCGATAGATGGTGTTGTCCCTGAAACCCCGGGTGGCGTCCCAGGCTTCGCGGCGGAGCATGACCGCCGGGCCGATGAAGTTCCGGCTTTGGAGCAGCCGGTCGTCGAAGTCGGGCAACTGGACCATGCCCGGTCGCCCGGCCGAGGCGCGCCTTGGCGCCAGCCGGATGTAGTCGGGGTACATGACGTCCAGGTCCGGGTTTTCCTCGAACAGGGGCAGGGCGGTGGTCAGGTACTTGGGGTCGAGTCGGTAGTCGGGCCGCAGGAAGACGAGCAGGTCGCCTCCGGCCACGACCACGGCGGCGTTGCGCGCCTGGGCGGGCGTGGCGTCGTTGTCAACGTTGAGCAGGAGGATCGAATCCGAGCCGGTGATGGCGGCCCAGGAGGCGGGTGCGGAGGCCGGATGAGTCCCGTTGCCCGCGACGATGATTTCGATGCGCTCCAGCCCGGTGGATTGGCGTGCTATCGACTGCATCAGGCGTGGCAGGCTGGGGTGCGTTTCCAGGTCGGAAACGATTATGGAGATTCTTCCATCAAACGGCATCGCCGAACCCTTCCTTGGGATAATATCAATTATTCGAGTGGGCGAGGCACGTTCCGTGTGCACATTCCACCTTACTCGCGCCAATCATATCGGCTCATTAATTGACAACTTTAGGGGGTGTTGAACAATTTATTACAAAAAATGGAGAAGGCGTTTATGCCTCTTCTCTTGCGAAGGCGATGGGCATAACGTATGTAGTGCAAAAGACAAGTAGATTGTCGGTGCGCTCCCACCGGGATGCACCGGCCTCATCCTGACCCGATCCTGGTGGTGGTGACGTGGCTGTTTTCAAGTGCGATTCCTGCGGATACGAACGGGAAGTTCCTGACGCCCTGGTGGGCAAGAAGGCCAAATGCCCCGATTGCGGGCGAGGGGTCGTCATCACGGCGGTTGCGGCCCGGGCGGCCGCTCCGGCCAAGGCGGGTGCGGAAGAGGAGGATGTCGACGCAGGGGACCGGAAGCCCGCTTCGCTCAATCTGGACGAGGAGATGGCCGATCCCGTGTACGCGGTGGACGACGTCATCTGCGCCGCCTGCGGCAAGGTCGTTTCGGAAGGGCACGAGGGCGTCTGCCCATCCTGCGGGGCGGAGCTGGACGATGCCGAGGAGTATCCGGACCTGTCCGAGGACGACGTGGACGTGAGCGACCTGGCGGAGGACGATTCCCCTCAGGTTTGGGACGACGACTACCTCGGCGATGGTGACGGGGAAAACTTGCTGGAGGCGGGCGGGGCGACGTCCGAGGACTGGGGCTTTTTCGAGGGCGGCATCGCCCTCAACCTCTTCGGCGGCCTGATTTCCGGTATTCTGGGATTTTTCTTTGCCGTCTCCCTGGCCATGCTCGTGGTTTGCCAGGACGGGACGGACATGCTCTTCCCTTATGTCCTGGCCGCGTCGCTCATCGGCACCGTGGTCGGGGCCGTCTTCTTTCCGCTGACCACACGGATTCCGTTCGCCCTGGTCGGGCCGGAGTCCGTATCCGCCATCGTTCTGTTGTTTTTGATCGGCTGCATAGCCAGGGACATGGCCGGGTTCTCGCCTGAAACCGTACTGGCGACGATCATGGCCGGGCTGATGTTCACGGCGGTTATCGTGGGCGCAGCCATCTGGCTGCTGGGCCGGCTCCGCTTGGGCGAGTTGATACGCTACATTCCGCTACAGATCATCGGCGGCGTCATAGGCGGCATCGGCGTGATCATCCTGGTCGGCATGCTCGATTGGGGCACCGGCCTTTCCCTGACCTGGAGCAGCGCCGCCATAGCCTTTGGCGAATGGGCGGGCGGCTTCAATCCGCAAGCTTCGCTTTATACCCTCGGGCCGAGCGTCGTCTTCGGCATCACCCTGTTCGTCGCGTTGTCGCGGTACAAGAATTCCCTGTTCCTGCTGGCCATCATCCTGGTCGCGGCCGGTGCCGGATTCGGCGCGGGGATATGGGGACAGGATTCGGTGGTCCGCTCCCTGGCCGCGCCCCTGCCGGACGTGGATCAGGGTGCGGCCCTGTATCCGCTTCAGATGCTGCGCCTGGAGTATGCGAACATCCGCTGGGACGTGATCCGTGATCACTCCCTGCTCATTGGCGCCCTGGCCGGGCTGATCGTGCTGACCGTCATGTACCGGATCACCCGGCTGGAGCTGATTCGCGGCCGTGAGGCCGACTTGAGTCGCGAATACCGCTCCCTGGGGCTGATCAACATGCTTTCCGGCCTGTGCGGCGGACTGCCCGTTTCTCTCTCCTACGGCCGTAGCGCGGGCAGCCACGCCTCGGGCGGACGGGGCGGGCTGGCCGTGGTCATGGCCGGCCTGGTCTGCGCTGCCGGGCTGGTCTTCGCCGATTACGTCCTGCCCCTGATTCCCCGCTTCGTTTTCGAGGGGCTGCTGGTCTACGCCGGGCTCGACCTGATCCGCGACTGGATGTTCAAGGCGAAGTCCGCCTTTACCCGGCGCGACGACCTGTGGCTGCTGTGGCTGACCTTCCTGGCCACCATCCTGCTCGGCCTGCTGGAGGGCCTCGCCCTGGGGCTCGTCCTGGCCCTGCTGGTGACCGTGGACCGCAACAGCCGCATCGGGGCCATCCGCAACGAGCTTTCCGGTTCCAATCACCGCAGCAACGTGGACCGGGCCGCCGCCCAGCAGCGCACGCTCAAGGAAGTGGGCGATCACATCCATATCCTGCGATTGCAGGGATTCCTTTTCCTCGGTTCCATGCAGCGGCTGCTGACCGACATCCGCAGGCGCATGGAGGACCGGGACAAGCTGCCCGTGCGCTATCTCCTGCTCGACTTCCGGATGGTCACCGGCTTCGCCTCGGCCTGTGGTGTCGGGTTTGAAAAGCTGCACGGGATCATCGACGAGTACGGGGTGGAAATCTTGATTACCAGCGCGCCGCTGGAGTTGGAGAATCACCTGGAGGGCATGGGATACGTCGGCGAGAGCGAGGGGCAGTTCAAGGTGTTTTTCAACCTGGATTTCGCCCTGGAGTGGTGCGAGAACCGGGTGCTTGACTCCGAGAACATGCTTGAGATGAAGCGCATGGCGCTGCCGGAACTGCTCGCTCCGGTGTTTCCGGAGCCGAAATACATCCCGGCCCTGATGAAGGTGCTCAGGCGCGTTGACCTGAACAAGGGCCAGGCCGCCTTCCGTCAGGGCGATGTCTCCGACTCCATGTATTTCGTCGAGTCCGGCCGGTTGGACGTGGAACTGGAACTGGAGGGCGGCAAGCTGCTCCGGCTCAAGAAGGTCGGCCCCGGCGCGGTCTTCGGCGAGATGGGCCTCTACACCAATGCCCCCCGTTCGGCCACGGTGCGCGCCACCGAAAAATGCGTACTCTACGGCATGACCAAGGAAAAGCTGGCGGCCGTGGAAAAGCGCGCTCCCATGCTGGCCACGGCGGTCAACCGCTACCTGATCAACATGATGTCCGACCGGCTCGGGGACGCGAACGTCAAGGTCCGCGACCTCATGACCTAAGGCGGACTGGGTCCGGAAACAGCAGGCCCCCGCATGCATCCGGCATGCGGGGGCCTGCCGTTTCCGGCGCGCGCAAGGCGCTCACTCAGCCCGTTCGCCTCGTTGCAGGTCGTCGCGCACATACTGCTGGAGGGCCTCGCGCCAGTGGCGGGGAGGGACGCCCGTGGTCTGGGCGAAACGGGTCAGGTCGAGTACGGAGTAGTGCGGGCGCACGGCCTTGGTCGGGTAGGCGCTGCTGGGGATCGGCGCCACGACGCAGTCGATGCCCGCCAGTTCGACGGCGGCCCGGGCCAGACCGTGCCAGGTGGTTTCACCCGAGTTCGCCAGGTGGAACATGCCCGTGGCGTCCAGTTCGATGAGGCGGAGCGTGTTTTCGGCCACGTCCGGGGCGTAGGAGGGTGATCCGGTCTGGTCGTTGACCACGTTGATCACATCCTGCGCATCGGCCAGCGACAGGATTTTTTCCACGAAATTGATGCGGCCCGGGCCGAAGAGCCAGGAGGTGCGGATGATCAGGGTACGGTCGTACCCCAGGTCCAACAGCCCGCGTTCTCCTTCGGTCTTGCTGATGCCGTAAACCGAGAAGGCGCCGGTCTCGTCATACACCGAATAGGGCGTTCGCTTGTTGCCCCTGAACACGAAGTCCGTGCTGTAGTGGATGAAGGGGATGGCCCGCTTGGCGGCTTCAGCGGCCAGGAGCGGCGGTGCCGTGGCGTTGATGGCGAAGGCCAGCTCCTCCTCGTCCTCGGCTCGGTCCACTTGGGTGTAGGCGGCCGCGTTGATCAGCAGGTCCGGGTCCTTGCGGTCCAGCACCCGGCTGACGCAGTGGGGGTCGAGGATGTCGCAGTCCTTGCTGGACAGGGGCAGGGGCTTGGCTCCCGCGTCCGTCAGCGCCCTGGTCAACGCCTGCCCCAGAAGGCCCGTACGTCCTCCGAGCACCATCACGCGCAGGCCGGTCAGGTTCATTGCGAACGCTCCTCGTACCAACGGTTCATGAAATTGCGGTATTCGCCGCTTTGCACCCGGGAGAGCCAATCGGCGTTGGCCTCGTACCATTTGACGGTCCGCCGCAGCCCGGTGGCGAAGTCCACGCTGGGCGCGAACCCGAGTTCGCGGGCGGCCAGGGAATAATCCATGGCGTAGCGTTTGTCGTGGCCCGGGCGATCGGCGACGTAGGTGATCAGGGATTCGGGCTTGCCCAGGATGGCGAGCAGGGTCCTGACCACGTTGATGTTGGGCTCCTCGGCGTTGCCGCCGAAGTTGTAGGCGCAGCCGTCGCGGCCCTGGAGCAGGGTCAGTTCCACGCCCAGGCAATGGTCGTCCACGAAGATCCAGTCGCGTACATTCATGCCGTCGCCGTAGACCGGCAGCGGCTTGTCCGCCTTGGCGCTCAGGAACATGAGCGGGATGAGCTTTTCCGGGAACTGGTACGGCCCGTAGTTGTTGGAACAGCGGGTGACCAGGACCGGGAATCCGTAGGTCGCGAAATAGGCGCGGCAGAGCAGATCCGCCCCGGCCTTGCTCGCCGAGTAGGGCGAATTGGGCGCCAACGGGGTGGTTTCCGTGAATCTGCCTTCCGGGCCGAGGGCGCCGTACACCTCGTCGGTGGAAATGTGGACGAACCGGCCGACCTTGCGTTGGCGGGCGCACTCCAGCAGGTTCTGCGCGCCCTGGACGTTGGTTGCCACAAAGGGCGACGGGTCGTCGATGGACCGGTCCACGTGGGATTCGGCAGCGAAGTTGACCACGGCGTCGAAGCGGCCGCCCTCCAGGAGGTCCATGCCGAGTTCTCGGTCGCCGATGTCGCCCTGGACAAAGGCGTAGCGCGGCTCCGTCTCCTCCAGGTCCAGGAGGTTCAGCCGGTTGCCTGCGTAGGTCAGCTTGTCCATATTGGTGATGGACCAGTCCGGATGCTTGCCGAGCATGCGCCGGATGAAATTGGTGCCGATGAAGCCGCAGCCGCCGGTTACGAGTAATTTCATGTGGTTGGAACTATTGCTGAAGGTTGATTTCCGTGATGGGAACCATACAGCCAGCCAGCGGAAAAGACAAGGCGGTCAGCGGTCGAGTCCGCCGGTTTGCCGCAGGGCCTCGTAGAGCAGGATGCCGGTGGCCGTGGACAGGTTCAGGCTGCGCACCTCGCCGAGGATCGGGATGCGCACGCCGTCCGGATGACGGGACATGAGTTCGGCGGGCAGGCCGCGCGTCTCCGGACCCATGACGATGGCGTCGTCCGCGCGGAAGGCGAAGCGGTGGTGGGGCGTGCTCGCCTTGGTGCTGGCCATGACCATTCGGGCCGGGGCCACGCGGGCGAGGAAGTCGTCGAAGTCCGGGTGGACCGTGACGTCGACGTGGGGCCAATAGTCCAGCCCGGCGCGGCGCAGGTGCTTGTCGTCGATGACGAAACCCAGCGGCTCGATGAGGTGCAGGGGTGTTTTCGTCGCCGCGCATAGCCGGGCGATATTGCCGGTGTTGGGCGGAATCTCCGGCTCGTAGAGGACGATGCGCACGGCTAGACGTCGAGTTTGATGGTGGCCTTGCCCGGGGCGTACCCCTTGAGGGTGCGCAGCATCTCACGGATGGCGGCGGAAATGATGTCCTCGACAAAGGGCTTCATGCCCACGGGCGCGCCGTTGATGTCCACCTTGATGGAATTGCGCATGGCCAGACAGGCATCGGGACCGACGACGCCACGGACGATCTCGGCGGCCAGGGTGCGGCAGTCCGGTCGGCCGCAGGTGCCGCAATCCATGCCGGGCAGGAAAAATCCCTTGGCCAGGGCCAAGTCGGCCAGTTCGGCGATGGAGGCTGGGGCCGGAATGGGCGGCAGTTCCTTTTCGCCCTGGGTGGCGATGGCCAGTTCGGGAGAGAGCCAGTCCGTGCCGTCGGACAGATCGCCGTTGAGACACAGGATGCGCGGCAGGAAGCCGAGGGGTTTGCCTCCCTCCACGATGAGGATGTCGGCCATGAGCAGGGGGAGCAGGTCCGGCAGGAAACGATGGCGCGTCCAGTGCACGAACGTTTCGGAAGGGCTGAGACCTGCCACGATGTCCGCGACCTGGGCGTATTTGGCGGTGTCGGTGTCCGCCCAGTCGAAACCGCTGTGGCTGAACTTGGCGGCCGAAACGGTCAGCCCGCGTTTCTTGAATTCCTTGGCCAGCTTGAGGACCAGAGTGGTCTTGCCCGAATTCTTGGGTCCGACAACGGCGACGGCCTTCATGGAATGCCTCCGGAAACATGAGGGTTTTCGACGAAGCGGCCGTGGTCCATGTGGTGGATGCGGTCGCTGACGTCATTTAACCACGGCAGGTCGTGGCTGGCAATGACCATGCCCGTGGCATCGCGGTCGCGGGCTGTGCGCACGGCCTCGCGGATGAGTCTGGCGCTCTCCTTGTCGAGGCTGGCCGTAGGCTCGTCCAGCAGCAGCAGCCGGGGCCGCAGCACCAGTCGGGCCGCCAGCGCGACGCGTTGGGTTTCGCCGCCGGACAGCTCGAACCAGAAGCGCGAGGCAAAGGCCCCGGGTGCCAGGCCGACCAGTTCCATGGCCTCGTGCACCCGGGGACGGATGTTCCTTTCGCCCCGCACCTTGAGGCCGTAGGCCACGTTGGCGAAGACGGTGCGCTTGAGCAGGTAGGGTTCCTGGGGCAGCAGGGTGACGTGACGGTGGACGGCGATGTCGCCCGCCCGGGCGGGCGCGTTCTGGAAGCGGAGCAAGCCGGATGCGGGGTCCTCCAGGAAGGCGAGCAGCCGGAGCAGGGTGGACTTGCCGGACCCATTGGGGCCTGCCAGGCCGACGATTTCGCCCGTGTCCACGGAGAATTGGGGGAGCTCGAGCACGGTGCGGCCGGAATACTCCTGGCGGACATGGTCGAGGCGCAGGAGTTCGCTCATTGTCTCGCCCTCCGCTTCAGCCCTGCCGCGACGATGTTCACCGCCAGGGCCACGGCCAGCAGGACCATGCCCAGAGCGACGCCCATGGCGAATTCCCCTTTGCCGGTCTCCAGGGCGATGGCCGTGGTGACGGTCCGGGTGTGCCATTTGATGTTGCCCCCGACCATCATCGAGATGCCGACCTCGGAAACGATGCGGCCGTAGGCCGCCATGGCCGACAGGATGATGGAGTAGCGGGCCTCGATGACCGTGGCCCAGAGCATCTGGCGGGGTGTTGCGCCCAGGGTGATCAAGGTTTGGGGCAGTCGTTGATCCAGGGCCTCCACAGCGGTGGCGGTCATGGCGACGATGATGGGCAGGCCGAGGATGGTCTGCCCGATCGCCATTCCGGGGATGGTGAACAGGAGCCCCATATTGCCCAGGGGGCCGTGGCGGGTGACCATGGCGTATACCAGCAGGCCTATGACCACGGTGGGGAAGGAGAGCAGGGTGTCCACCAGGGTGCGGACGATCTTCTTGCCTGGAAAGGCGTGGTAGCCGAGCAGGAAGCCCAGCGGCACGCCGATGACGAGACTCGCGGCCATGGACAGGGTCGATGAATAGACCGTCGCCCAGATGGCGGAATAGGTTTCGTCGTTGCCCGAGAAGAGCAGGACGAACCCCTGGATGAAACCTTGAAGGATGAAGTCCATGGCGTTGGGGGAGAACCGGGGGACGGCGCGCCGCCCCCCGGGATCGGGTCGTTGGAGTTACTTCTTGGCGTTGGGAATGAAGAGGGGCTTGCCCAGGATCTTGAAATCGCCGAGGGCCTTCTGGACCTCCGGGGAAACCATCCACTGGGTGAACTGCTTTGCCAGGTCGTACTGGGCGTTCGGGCAGTGGGCCGGATTGACGGCCAGGACCGAATACTGGTTGAAGAGGACTTTGTCGCCTTCGACCAGGACCTTCATCGGCGGGTTGCCGCCCTTGGTGTCTGCATACTTGATGTAGGTGCCGCGGTCGGTCATGGTGTAGCCGTTCTTTTCGTCGGCCATGTTGATGGTGGCGATCATGTTCTGGCCGCCGGAGACATACCAGGCCTGCTTGTCCGGGACTTCGAGTCCAGCGGACCTCCACAGGAAGATTTCCTTCTTGTGGGTGCCGGAGTTGTCGCCCCGGCTGATGAACGGGGCCTGCTTGGAGGCTATGGCCTTGAGGGCGGCGGTCACCGACTGGCCCTTGATGCCCGCCGGGTCGGACTCGGGGCCGACCAGGATGAAGTCGTTGTACATGATTTCGGTGCGATCAAGGAGTACGCCTTTCTCCACATATGCCTTCTCGGCTGCCGGGGCGTGGACAAGAACCACGTCGACGTTGCAGTCCTCGGCCATCTTCAGGGCCGCGCCCGTGCCCTTGGCCACGTATTTGATGTCGATGCCGGTGTCTTTCTTGAATTGCGGGACAATGTATTCGCCCAGCAGGCCGGTGTTGTCGGTGCTCGTGGTGGTCGCCATATTCAAAGTCTGTCCGGCCGTGGCGGGTATCGCCATGGCGAGCATGAGCGCGAGGCTCAGTATGAAGGTGTAAACGCGTCGCATCGGTTCCTCCTTGGATGGACAGCAGGGTTGGTGGTCCAGATCACTATAACAGCATTTTTTCATTCGGTGTCATCCCGGTAGAATTCTCCGGCCTTCCTTACATCCATTTTCAGCATGGCCGCCGCCCTGGCCGTGGCGTATTCCTCCACGTCGAGATAGAACGCCAGGAACCGGTCCATGAGCTCCTTGCCCAGCGGGGTCAGGTTGAACCGTTGGCCCATGCCCGGGGTCTTCTCCACCAGCGGTCTGCCGATGCGGTCCTCGGCCTTCTTCAGCTTGCCCCAGGCGCGGCGGTAGGACATTCCCAGAGCCGAAGCGGCCTTGCGCAGGGAGCCCAGCTTCTCCACGTATTGAAGCAGCAGGGTAGAGCCGATGCCGATGTAGGTTTCCTCTTCCTGTTCTATCCAGACGCGAAGTCTCAAAATAGCCGGACTTTTTTCAGTCATGTCGTTTCAATGGGTTGGAGTGTGCAGCCGCAGGGGATCGGAGTGCCCGACCATTATCTTTTTTGTGCCTAATAGCCGGTTTGAAGTCAATGCCGGGGGAATACGCAACGATTCGACACTGGCCTTCACAGGGCGACAATCTCGAAATCAAGGGAGCGCAGGTCGGCGATGAGGATTTTCCCGGACAGGGGCGAGGGGGTGCCGCAGAGGATGCGTACGGCCTCGGCGGCCATGAGCGAGGCCAGGAGGGCCACGGTGGGCATGGGGCAGCCGAGTTGGCGCTCGACGGAGTCGTCGGCGCCCATGGAATCGGCCGGACCGGGTTGGCCGGGCAGGACCACGCCGACATAGCCGGTCCAGCCCGCCAGGGCGCCGGTGACCAGCGGGATGCCTGCACGGGCGGCCGCAGCCTGGAGGTGCGGGCGGAAACCGAGTCCGCCCAAGGCGTCCATGACCAGGTCACAGCCGAGCAGAAAGCCGGGCAGGGTTTTTGCGGTTAGGTATTCGTCCCAGGGCTCAAACTGCACCGAGGGATTGACGTTTTCCGCCCGATCCAGAGCGGCTGCGGCCTTGGGGAGGCCCCTGGACGCCATGGAGGCGAGGGCTTGCCGGTTCAGGTTGCTTTCTTCGAAGATATCGCCGTCGGCGGCCCGGATGCGCCCGATGCCCAGTCGAAGACATTGCTCCAGGAGCGAGCCGCCGAGTCCGCCGAGTCCCACCAGGGCCACACGCGAGCGCAGCAGCCGGACATGATCACCGGGGGAGAGGGCGCTTGCATTGCGCAGGTATCGCAACGGGGAAACGCCCAGCTCCAGGGCGTGAGCCTCGATCTCCCAGCCCGGCAGGTTGAACCGGTCGGACAGGGCCAGGACCGAGGCCGCGTCGAGGGTTGGCCCGTGTCCGCCCTGCGGCAGTGGGGTGTCGGCGGCCAGTTCGAGAATGGGGGCGCGCAGGAGGGTCATCCTAGCCTCCACCGACGGGTGGAAACAGGCCCACGCGATCTCCGTCCGAAACCATGGCGTCGGACGTGGTGCGAACCGAGTTGACGAAGATGAGCGTCACTTCACCCGGGGGGATGCCGAGTTTTTTCATGAGGGAACGAACGGTCTCGCCCTCATCCACGGGATAGTGCTCGGCGTTTTTCGGAAGAAACCGGGCCAGCGTGGCGAAGCATTTGATTTCAATACCCATGATTGCAATTTAGCCTTTCCCGCATACCGGGTCAACGGCGGAGGAAAGGGGCCGGAGATGAACTCCGGCCCCAGGTTGCCGACAAAGGCCCGATTGCGTCGTTGCTTCAAAAAAGGCAAACCCTCG
>JAZHDH010000288.1:0-12548 GCA_036584335.1 Pseudodesulfovibrio sp.
TTCGGTGAAAGAGATGGAGTTTGGCCCATTATCACATGAATGTAAAGCGATTTGGGCCTCGAAATCCCGGGGAAACCCGCGCCCGGCGCGCCTCGCTGGTCAATGCTTCTTCAGCCACTCGTAGAACTGGATCAGCGAAAGCTGGCGGCTGGCCGGGCCGCTGCGCACGTAGAATTCCTC
Source organism: Pseudodesulfovibrio sp. (assembly GCA_036584335.1). Lineage (GTDB taxonomy): Bacteria > Desulfobacterota > Desulfovibrionia > Desulfovibrionales > Desulfovibrionaceae > Pseudodesulfovibrio. The sequence continues at coordinate 181 of JAZHDH010000288.1, forward strand.
GGCCTTGCCGTCCCTCAGGAAGGCCGGGGCCTTGGCGGGCAGGCAATGGACTCGCAGCACGGCCCTGCCCTGGACCTCGATGATCGCCGTGTCCAGGTAGCGGGCGAACTCCGTTCCGATGCACTGGTTGACCAGATTGTTGAAATGCAGCAGCGCCTTGTCCGCGCTCTCGAACCGGTCCTCATCGAACCCGGTCACCACGCCGTCGTCGGCCACGCCCACCAGCAGGATTCCACCCTCGGAGTTCATGAACCCGGCCACGGTCTTGAGGCTGGCGTGCTCTATCTCGCGGCCGTTCTTGCCCGCCTTGAGGTTGAAGCGCAGGGTCTGCTTGAATTCCAGGGTGGCGCTCTCGCCCTCGGCGATGAGCCGCAGCACGTCCTGGTCCGTGCGCGGCGTACGCTGGCGCAGGCCCATGGCCTTGATGCGGTCCCTGAATCGGTGCAGGACTATCAGCCCGGCCGTGGCCAACAACACCAGAACACCGCCGAAAAACAGAAGGAAATTATCGCTGGTCAGAGTGGAGACGATGTTCTTCCAGGGTACGGCCACGCCCAGCGCCATGGTATCGCCGAACACGGAAAGCGGCAGGACGTACCCCCACCAGACCCCGCCGTCCACGGTGTAGGAGAAGGGCTTGCCCGCCTCGGCCCGACCCTTGGCCAGCATCCGGGTGGCTCCGGCTATGACCGGATCGGGCACGGCGTCGGCGTCGAAGGCGCGGCTGACCCGGCCCGTCTGCTCCTGGTCCACGCCCAGGCCGGAGATGGGCAGGACCAGCCCGCTGGCCCAGTAGAGGAAAATCCGCTCCGCCCCGCCCTTCTCGGCCCCTTCCAGTTGCCGGGCCACGGCATCGATGGGAAAAACGTAAGACATGAGATACTGCTTGCCCCCGCTCTCCACGAGGCTCGAAGCCGTGAGCCACGATTCGCCCGCCGAATGGAAGCGCGAGGCGCTGCGCCAGCGGACCTGGCCGGGCTGCAATCCGGCGAACTCTGCGGCCAGGGCCTTGTCCACCACCGCGCGGTCGAATCCGACGGGCGGGGCCATGGCCTCGGCCGTGCCGTCCGCCCGGACGAAACGCCAACTGCCGGGCACGGTCTCCACGACCCCGTCATCGCGCCGGGAAAGCATGTAGCGCAGCCCCCCGGCGTCGGCGACCATGACCGAGGCCAGATTGGGATGGCGCTCCAGCATGGCCGACAGGGTGTGGCGCAGGGACTCCGGACTGAGGCTGCTCAGGATCTTGAGATCGATCTCGTCGTTGGCGCCGGTAACGGCGTTGACCAGCACGGTCACGGCTCCGGACAGCCCCCGCGCCGAGTTCTCCACGGCCAGCACGGCGGCGTCGCGACGCACTTCGCGTACGCCCCAGAAGGCGAACGCGCCCACGGCCAGGACCGTGAAAATCACGCCGCAGAAAAGGATGCGATAGAGCTGCCTGCCTTTCAATCCGGTGCGCGGGGACATCCCAACTCCTTCGTCCTACGGGGAAAATTCGAGCAGAGCGCGGTCCACGGCCGCGTCGGTCAGCCCGTACATGGCGTCGCCGTGGTCATACCCGGCCAGGTGCAGAAAGCCGTGGGCCAACAACCGCGCCAGATGGGCCACGGGCGGCTGGCCGTAAAGGTCGGTCTCGCGTCCCAGGGCGTCAACGGACAAGGCGATCTCGCCGAGGGAACCGTCCTCGTCCGGCTCCCCGCCCTCTTCCCAGGCCGGAAAGCTGAGCACGTTGGTCGGGCCGTCGCACCCGAGAAATTCGCGGTTCAAGCGGGCGATTTCGCGGTCGTCCACCAACTTGACCGTCACCGGCCGCCCGGCCAGTTCCACGGCGTCGAGAACGGTGCCGCAAAAAACGGCCAGCTCCCGCCGCGACAAAGGAAACCGGGGGTCGATCCGGGTCTCGCGCAGGATGCGAACGGTCGCCTCCATGCTCACCCGCCCCCGTTCTCGTGGCGCTCGTAGGCGCTGACGATGCGCCCCACCAGCGGGTGGCGGACCACGTCGTGCTCGTCGAAGAGGACGAAGCGCACGCCCTTGACCCCGGCCAGGATATCCCGGGCATGAAGCAGGCCCGAGCGGGCGTGGACCGGCAGATCCACCTGGGTGACGTCGCCCGTGACCACGGCGCGCGAGCCGAAACCGAGCCGGGTCAGGAACATCTTCATCTGCTCGGGCGTGGTGTTCTGGGCCTCGTCCAGGATGATGAAGGCATCGTTCAGCGTGCGGCCGCGCATGAAGGCCAGCGGCGCGACCTCGATGACGCCGGTCTCCTGGTATTCCTGCACCTTGGAAAAATCGAGCATGTCGTGCAGGGCGTCGTAGAGCGGGCGCAGGTAGGGATTGATCTTCTCGGCCAGGTCACCGGGCAGGAAGCCCAGCTTCTCCCCGGCCTCCACCGCCGGACGCGTGAGCACGATGCGCTTGACCTCGCGCCGGAGCAGCGCGCCCACGGCCATGGCCACGGCCAGGTAGGTCTTGCCCGTGCCAGCCGGGCCGATGCCGAACGTCAGGTCGGACTCGCGGATGGCGTCCAGGTACTGCCGCTGGTTCACGGACTTGGGGGCCACGGACCGTTTGTTCGACGTCGCGTAGACATCGCCCTTGAACAGCTCGGCCACGTCCGTGCCGGGCTCGCGCTCCAGGATGCGGCAAGCGAAATCCACGTCCTGCGGATAGAGCTTCTTGCCCGTGCGCAGCATGGCGTAAAGCTGGCCGAGTACCTGGGCGGCCAGATCGCCCTGGTCGTCCTCCCCTTCCGATACCGCGATGGACACGGCGTTGCCCCGGCTCTCTATGGCCACGCCGAGCCGCTCGCCGATCAGCTTGAGGTGCTGGTTCTGCGGCCCGAAGAGGCGGTTGGCCAGCCGTGCGTCGTCGAATTCGAGTTTGATGGCGGACAGAAGCGATCCCTCCGTTTATCCCTTGTTCCGAAGGAACATCCACCGGCAGGCCCGGCGTTCCAGGAAGTTGGCGATTTCGTACAGGGCCGCGCCGAGCAGGGACATGCCCAGGATGCCAGAGAACATGGCCAGGTAGTCCATGGCTCCCCAGGCGTCCATGATCATATAGCCCAGGCCCCGCGTGGTGGCAAAGGATTCCACGAAGAAGAGCACGGCCACGGACACGCCGGTGCCGAGCCGCAGCGCGGTGAACCCGTGCGGCAGGGCAGCGGGCAGCAGCACTTCCCTCAGGACGTGCCGCCGCGATCCGCCCAGGGAGCGCACGGAATCGAAATACTTGGGATGGATGGACTTTACCCCGTCGCGGGTGGTGACCAGGATCTGGTACCCCAGGATGAGCGCGATCATGGCGATCTTGGCCGTGTCGCCCAGCCCGAAGAGAAGCAGAAAGACCGGCAGAAGCACGATCTTGGGGACGGGGTAGGTCAGAAAGACGAATGGGGCGAACAGGGCGTCGATGCGCGGCACGCTGCCCATGACCAGCCCGAGGGGGAAGGCGGTCAGCCACGCCAGGGCCATGGCCGCCACCGCGCGGTAGGTGCTGACGCCGAAATGGGTCCAGAAAATCGGCGTGGCCAGGGCATGGCCGAAGGCGACGGCCACGTCCTCGGGCGCGGGCAGGATAATCCCGCCCAGGGCCGTCGACGCCCCCTTCCAGAGTACGCCGAGCACCAGGACGACCACGGCGTAGCGAAAAACGGGCCTCAGGTTCACCACAGGTCCTCCACCGTGCGCCTGAGTTCCCGCAGCAGGTTGAAGCACGCCTCGGTGTCGAGGATGGCCTCGTTGCCGAAGCCGGGGTTGTCGAAGACCTTCACCGGCCGCGCCGGGCGGTCGGACATGACCATGATCCGCCGGCCCAGGACCACGGCCTCCTCCAGGGAATGGGTGACCAGGACGAAGGGCACGCGCCGTTGCTTCCAGGCATCGAGCAGGGCGAATTGCAACCGCTCACGGGTCAGGGCGTCGAGGGAGGAAAAGGGTTCGTCGAGCAGCATCAGCCGGGGCCGGGTGACAAAGGCGCGGGCGATGGCCACCCGCTGCTGCTCGCCGCCGCTCAGGTTGGCGGGATAGTCGGCGTCGCGGCCCCGGATGCCCAGTTCGGCCAGCTGAGCCCGGGCGCGCTCCAGCCGCTCGGCCCGGCCCACGCCGCGCACCTTGAGGCCCAGCGCCACATTGTCGATGACCGTGCGCCAGGGCAACAGGCCGTAGTCCTGGAGGATGATGGAAATGTCATGGCTGGGACCGGTCACGGGCGCGCCGTCGATCAGGATGCGGCCGCTGTCCGGATGCACCAGCCCGCCGAGCAGGTAGAGCAGCGAGGTCTTTCCGCAGCCCGAGGGGCCGACGATGGCCAGCGTCTCCCCATCCCCCAGGGAGAACGAGACGTCCTCAAGCACGGCCTTTCCGCCGTAGGCCTTTCCCAGTCTCTCGGCCGTCAGCATCGGCTACGGGAAGACCGGAGGCAGGATCAGTTCATCGGGAATGGACGCCTTGAGCAGCCCCAGGCGGAGCATCCACTGCTGCACATCGGCCAATTCCTCCGGTGAAGGCAGATCCGGCTCGGGATAGGGATAGACCGGAAACTTGTCCACCAGCGGCTTGGGAATGCGGCAGGTCTCGGCCATGAGCGGACGATAGGCTTCGGGCGAGGCCGCCAGCCGCTCCACGGCCTGCCGGTAGGCCGCCACGAAGGCCTGGTAGGGCTTGGCGTCATCCTCGAAATAGCGCCGGTGCAGGCAGAGTACGGTCAGGGGGAGGTTCAGGTTGTCGGCGATGGCCAGCACCCCGCCGCCCTGGAGCCGGGCCAGGGAAAGCAGCGGCTCGGGCAGCAGCGCCATGTCGAGCTGCCCCGCCATGAGCATCTGGAAGCGGATGGGCATCTTCTTCACTTCCATACGCGAGAAATAGCCGGGCTGCACACCCAGATTCCGCTCCATCTTGTCGGCGAGGAATTCCATGATGGTGGACCGGGACAGCCCCAGCGTCCTGCCCTGCATCTCCTCCAGGGTCGCCCCGCTCTGGGCCGGGGTCAGGGCGATGCCGAACATGGGATGCCCCGGCGAGGTCCGCCAGGAGGTCAGGGCGATGTACATGGGCACGCCCCGGTCGATGAGCAGGTGGGTGGCGATGAGATCGCCGAAATAGCCGTCCAGTTGCCCGGCCTGCATGGCGGTGTCCCGCTCCAGGGCCGAGGCGAAGCGCACCAGTTCCACATCCAGCCCCTGGGCCGCGAACAGCCCGTCCTCGACAGCCACCTGGAGCGGCAGGGTATCCAGCACCGGCAGCACGCCGAAGCGGATGCGGACGTTGTCGGCCCGAAGCGGCGTGGCCAGGAAGAGAACGCAGGCCATGGCGAGAAAAACTGTCTTCATTCCCTCACTCTCCATCGCGATTGGTGGCGCTGATGTACCATGGTCGGGAAGGAAAGAAAAGGCGCGGCGGCCATGCCCGTGCCGGGACAGGAAAATCACTCCCCGGCGCAGCCGCAGCCGCACGCCTCCCGCCGCCACGGCGGCAGCGTGCGCGCCACCAGAGCCAGCAGCACCACGGCGCCGATCACCCCGACCCAGTGAGGCAGGGTCTCGCCCGCCTCGGCGACCACGGCCCGAATGTCCAGGCCCAGAGAGGCATAGAGGACATCCACCGCGTAGGCCAGCCCCAGCGAACAGCCGACGATGGCCGCCATGTAGAGCGCGGTGGCCCGACGGCCCAGGGTCTTGAGCATGACCGTGATGGTCGCGCCGTTGGTGGCGGGTCCGGCCAGGAGGAAAACCAGGGCCGCGCCAGGGGAGATTCCCTTGAGCAACAGCGAGGCGGCGATGGGCGTGGACGCCGTGGCGCAGACGTAGAGCGGCAGGGCCACGGCCAGCATCACCAGATAGGAGATCATCCCGCCCCCGGCGAAGGAGGCCAGGAAATCGTCGGGCACGGCCACGGAAATGATCCCGGCCACCACCACGCCGAGCATCAGCCAACGGCCGATGTCGCCGAGCATTTCGCCGAAGGCGAAGCGCATGCCCGAGACGAACCGGGCGAGGACCGACAGCCCGTCGGCGGCCCCGCAATGGTCATGGCCGCAGCCGCAACCGGGGCCGGAGCAGGAACCGGTCGAAACCGTGGCCGTCGGGACGGCCTCCCTTTCGGGGAAGGCATTGACCAGCAGACCGGCCACCACGGCGGTGATCGTCGCGGCCACGGGCCGGACCACGGTCATGATCGGGTCGATGAGGGCGTAGGTCACGGCCATGGAGTCCACGCCGGTCTCGGGAGTGGAGATCATGAACGCGGCGGCGGCGCCCTTGCCCGCGCCCTGACGGCGCAGGCCGAGGGCGGCGGGCAACACCCCGCAGGAGCACAACGGCAGCGGCACGCCGATGAGCGCGGCCTTGAACACCGGCTTCACCCCCCTGCCGCCCAGGTGCGCGGCCATGAAGGCGTCCGGCACATACGCCTTGAGCAACCCGGCCACAAAAAATCCGAAAAGCACATAGGGCGCGGCCTCCACCAACACATTCCAGCACGCCATCAGCACCGCCAGGGTCATGTCCATGCCACAACCTCCCACATTCAAACTACGAATGAGTATATATTCATATTATCGGGCAAAAAAAATTCCCCGCCCGGGGCCTGATGCGTCGGGATCAGCCGTCGGCCACCTGCCTTTGCCGAACCCTCCCGCACCGGAAACACGACCACTCAGCCCTGCTCCCGGACATGATCGAGCCCCTGTAGGATCAGGTTGCGGACATGATCGTCGTCCAGGGCGTAGAAGACGTTCTTGCCCTCCTTGCGGTAGCGGACGAGCTTGGCCGCCCGCAAAAGCCGCAGCTGATGCGAGATGGCCGACTGGGACATGTCCAAAACCTCGGCCAAGGCGCAAACGCACAGTTCGTGCATGGAAAGGGCGAAAAGGATTCGCGCCCGTGTATAATCGCCAAACGCCTTGAACAACTCCGCCAGGAAAAGGAACTCCCGCTCGGAGAGCATTCCCGACCGCACTTTCTCCACGTTTTGCGTATGTCTGCAGGTATCGCTGCACGATGCGCCCGTCATTGCCGCCTCACATGTTTATGTGTTCATTTATTACGTCTATAATGACAATGTTCCGGGCTGTCAAGACGCAAGAGAGCCGCCTCCCCGAGGAAAGGCGACTCGAAAACATGTCGGTCAAAAATCTAGCCGATCAGTTTGCGGGCGGCCGCCAGGGCGGCTTCGTAGTCGGGTTCCTCGGTGATTTCCTTGAGGTACTGGACGTAGGCGATGGCGCCTTCCCGGTCCAGAACGAAGACGGCCCGGGTCAGCAGGCGCAGTTCCTTGATCAGGACGCCCCAACCGAGGCCGAAAGAGGCGTCCTTGTGGTCGGACAAAGTCGTCACGGCCTTGACTCCGGCCGCGCCGCACCAGCGGGCCTGGGCAAAGGGCAGGTCCATGCTCAGAGTCAGGATGGCCACGTCGTCGCCCAGGGCGGCGGCCTCGGTGTTGAAGCGACGCGTCTCCATGTCGCAGACGGGGGTGTCCAGAGAAGGCACCGAGGCCACGACGACCACCTTGCCCCTGTAGTCGGACAGGGAGGCCGGAGACAGGTCGTTGGCGGTGACGGTGAAAGCCGGGGCGGCGTCGCCCGCTTTCAGTTCGGGACCGACCAGGGTCAGGGGATTGCCTTTGAAGGTGGCGACGCCTTTTCTTTCGTTCATTGTGGACTCCTATGGTTATCGGTCATTCACAGCTAAATGATAATTATTCCTATACCCGAGTGCGCGATCAAAATACAGCGTTTTCTCATCCCCCCTATTCCAGCCCGAGACGGCCCAGGGTCAGGTGCTTGCGTCCTGCGGCGTCCAGGATGCGGGCCACGGTTTCGCCGTTCTCCAACCCGGCGGCCCGGACCTCGGCCACCAGCGCGGCCAGCCGCCGGTCCTCCTCCAGATAGTCGAAGACCACCTCCTTCACGCTGCGGATGGCCACCAGCCGGTCCACCCAGCCCAGCCCCTCCTGATACAGCATGGTAGCCGATACGAAGGCGGCCACCAGGGCGAGCTGATGCCCGCGCGGCAGATCGTTCAGCACGCGGTCGCCGTAGCGGTCGGCCAACACGGCCGGGCAATAGGAAAGGATGACGTCGCGCAGCACCGGATCGTCGCCCACCCGCCCCGTCTCCCGTTCCAGGACCCCGACCACGCGGTCGGCCAGCGCATTGATGGCTCCGGAAACGGCGTAGGACAGTTCGGTGATGGTCCGCTTCCCGCCCGAGAGCCGGTATTCGCGCAGGAGCAGCCGGGCCTCGGCCCGGGCTCGGGCGCGCAGGATGTCCAGCAGTTCACGCACGTATTGTTCCTTGATCTCCAGAAACTCCGCCTCGCTCAGAATCAGCCCGGCCAGGATTTCGTAGGAGGAGCAGATGACGCCGGTCTTGTTGGCCGACGGGCCGGGCGCCACCAGCACGCCCGCCCGCTCCAGCTCGGCCCGGGCGTCGGCGGCAATGAAGATGTTCGCGCCCTCGACGATGCCCCGGGCCGACGGCGCGCCGCCGGGGCCGAGGAACTGCTTCCAGTTGGACGGGTTGATGGTCTCGGGCCGCCCGCCCGAAGGGATGAAGAGGTCGGCCTGCACCGTGTTGTGCAGCGCGTTGCGGACGCGCACCCCGCCGGGGTCCCGGGTGGAGGCGACAAAGGCCCCCTCCCCGGTCAGCCGGGCCGGATCGAAATCCGAGGCCCGCATCCCGCCCCGAATCAGCCGGGCCAGTTCGCCATGGTCCATGCCGTCGGGATCGAAGACCGCGCCGTGGCCGTCGCTCATGGCCACGATGCGGGCGTTGGCCCCGTATTCGCGCATCAGGATCTTCATCACGTTGGAGGCCACGTCCCCGGCCGGACCGCCCGTGAGCTTGACCGTGAACGGCTGCGCATGAGGGTCGATACCCAGGGTGCGCAGCAGCTCCCCGGCAAAGACGACCACGCCCTCGCTGGTCACGCCGTACTCCTTGTGGCCGATGCCCGCGCCGGGCTTGGAGCTCATGAAGGTCGCGGGCCAGCGGCAGCCGCGCCGGGCCGCCCGGGCCGCGATCCAGGCGATGTGCTCCGGGGTGATGTTCTCGTCCGGGCCGAGGAAGATCACCTCGTCGCGCTCCAGGTAATCGACGATGCCCGGCTGCACGAATCCCCCGGTCCCTTCGGGCTTCACCAGCAGGTCGAGAAAGGCGTCCACCACCGAGCGCACGGCCAGGTCGATCTCGGCCTCAGGCCCGAGCAGGATGACCGCCTTGGACCCGCCCTCGGGAATGTCCTTGTTCTTGAACTGCTGCGCCCGGGCCAGCTTGGTGACCTCGTCGAAGAGCCGGTTGGACTCCATCTCGAACTGCTCCTGGCTCCGGGTGCGGACCACGCGCACGCCGCCGCGCGCCATGTCGCGGTAGCGGACGTGGAAGGCGAAGCAGTACGGCCCGTGGAAGCAGTAGATGCCGAAGGGCCGCTCGCGCCGGGGCATGGGTGCCAGGATGACCGGGTCGAGCCGAAAGCTCAGCCCGAGCTTGTGGGGCAGGTAATAGTTGGTGCGCAAGGTGTAGCGGAAGAAACGGTAGATGTAGGTCAGGATGTCGCGATGGACCTCGTCGTCCACATCGGCCAGCGCCTCGCGCACGGCCTCGCGCCGTTCGGCCACGGCCGCCCTGCGGTCCCCGGCCAGGGCCGGGTCGAACCGGACCTCGAAGTAGCGCCACAGCAGCCCGGCCAGGGCGCGATGCCGGAGTACGGCATGGAGGATGCGGGTCGAGGTGTAGGCATGGATGTTGCGCGAAACCAGGAACTGGTGGGCGAACTCGCTGGCCGCCTGGAGGAGCATGACCTGCCCCAGCTCCCAGCCGTCCTCGTCGGCCAGGGCCTCCAGCCCGTGCAGGGCGAACCACTTGGTCAGCTCCAGTTGCCGCCGCAGCCGCAGCCAGCGCGGTTCCGCTTCGGCCAGGTTCAACCGCGCCTGGTCCACGTAGAAACTCATGATCGCCATGGTCGCCCCGCCCTCGGGCTCGAAACGGTCGGCATAGGCGCGGTCCACGGGCACGCCCTCCCGGGCGAAGACATTGACCATCCGGTAGAGCAACCCCTTGCGCGGCGGGTTCTCCATGGCCACGGCGATGCGGTCGAAGCCGGGATGGACGTCCTTTTCGAGCAGCACCTCCACCCGCTCCCGGCCCTTGATGCAGCCGCAAGTGCGGAAATGGCGCACGGCCCGGTCCGGATCAAATTTTTCGACGTAGTCCTCGCTGGTGGAGGCCAGGAAGGTCTCGAACCGCTCGGCGTCGTCCGCTTCGACCGGCGCCGCCCCGCCCCGCACCTGCTCGATCACGCGGCGAAACGGCGCGCCGTCGGCTGCGCAGCGCGGCTGCGGACCGAAGAGGAAGGTGTCGAGCCGGATGGAATCGTCGCGGCTGGAGTAAATGCGCGCCATCTGGATTTCCCGGTCCAGGTATCCGGCCAGGACCCCGGCCAGGGCGCGCATGTCGCCGCCGGGCGTGATGTGGGTGACCATGGCGCCGCACGGGCTGTGCAGCACCATGGATTGGCGCTCCTCCCGGACCATGCCCGAGACAAGGGCCATCAGGTGGCGAACCTGCTCGTCACGGCCGTGGGTACGGAAATAATACGGCGGCATCTGCCCGGAAAACCAGCGCACCAGGGGTTCCACGGCCTGGTCCAGCCTCCCCTTCACCTCGGCGATGATCGAATCCTGTTCCTTCGTGTCCCGGCTCATGTTTCCTCCCGGCCCAGGCGAAGTCCTGCCTGATCATGAATGTGCATGGCCGCGCCCGGGGAGTCAAGGTCCGCCGCCTGGCGCGCCGCCGTCAGGGCATTATAAATGTTCGTTTATCATTCTAACCTCATGGACAGAAACCTTGGGGCGGGCTAAGAGAAGGGACGAATATCCTAGATCATCCCGAACGATACGGGATGCAGCAACAGGGGGCGGCTATGCAGAAAAGCGCGATCGACACCGGCATTCTCCTGGAAACCGGTACCAACGAACTCGAAATCCTCGAATTCCACATTGTTGAGACCATGGAAGACGGCCGGGAAGTCAAGAACTACTTCGGCATCAACGTGGCCAAGGTCATGCAGGTCATCGAGACGCCGAACCTCGAACCGCCCGAATCGGCCCCCCATCCGTCGTTCATGGGCACCATCCCCCTGCGCGATATCATCCTGCCGGTGCTCGACCTCTCCGTCTGGCTGGAACTGAACATGCCCAAGACCGAACGCGACATCGTCATCGTCACCGAATTCAGCAAGTCCATCACGGGCTTCCTGGTCTCCGGCGTGACCGAAATCCACCGCGTGGGCTGGGGCGAGGTCATTCCGCCCACCAGCGTCATCACCCAGTCCACCGACTCGATCATCGGCCTGGTGGACAAGAACGATCATTTCATCCAACTGCTCGACCTGGAGACCATCCTGACCCAGATCGAGCCCGACATGAACGAAAAGAGCGTCATCTCGGAGAAGGAATACAAGGTCCTGGTGGCCGACGACTCCGCGACCATCCGGATGATGCTGGAGGAGCATCTGACCAAGGCCAACTTCAAGCCGCGCATCACCACCAACGGCGACGAGGCGCTGCGGACGATCATGGCCCTCAAGCGCCAGGCCGAGGAAGAAGGCAAGGACATCACCGAATTCGTCAACATCGTGGTTTCGGACATCGAGATGCCGCTCATGGACGGCTTCTCCCTGACCAAGAACATCAAGACCGATCCGATATTGCAAAAGCTCCCGGTAATATTGTATTCTTCGATCATTACGAAAGAACTCAAGCACAAGGGCGACTCCGTGGGTGCCGACCTCCAGATCACCAAACCCGATCTGCACACCATCCCGGAGCAGGCCATCTTGTTGATTGAAGGGACGCGCGCTTGACCGAACTCTATCCCGGGGACCATGTCCTCGAAGTCTTCCTGGAAGAAACCGCCGACCGGCTCGACGCCGTCGAGTCCGGCCTCCTGCGCCTGGAAAACGACCCGGGCGAACTCTCCTCCGTGATCAATTCGATTTTCCGCGACGCCCACTCGGTCAAGGCCGGGGCGAACCTGCTCAAGCTGACGAACATAGAGACCCTGGCCCACAAGCTGGAAAACGTGCTCGAAATGATCCGCCGCCACGAACTGCGGGTCAACGAGGGCATCATCACCGCCTGCCTGGAATCCGTGGACAAGCTGCGCGAACTGGTGGGAAACATCGACCGCAGCGAATCCATTTCCATCCGCCTGCACACGGCCATGCTCGAAATGGCCGTGAAGAAGGCCCGCGAAGCCTGATCCCGGAACGAGAAACTCGCGAGAAGGCCGCCCCCGGATGGGGACGGCCTCAGAGTATTGACAAAGCCCACTCTGGCAGGTTGCTGAGAAAGGTTCGAGTG
>JAZHDH010000289.1:0-12418 GCA_036584335.1 Pseudodesulfovibrio sp.
GGATGTGTGCCGGTTATAGATGGTTGGCGGTCCAAGTTCAAGGGACAAGTTGCCCCGAGCGGCCGGAGGTGCGGCCCGCGATTTGCAGTTGCCAATCCGCGCCTGGGGACTTACAAGACGAACAGGGGCAAACCGATGGCCGACCGGAGGAAAGCATGAATTATCCCGGCAAGTTGATTGGAATATCCGTCACCGTGGTCTTTTTGACGTTGTCCCTGGCCCTGGCCGGGGCCAAGTTCGAGAACAAGGACACGGCCAAGAACCGGCAGAACAACGTTTTCGGAACGGACCAGAGCAATGACACGGCCAACGCCACCTTCGGGACCAACGCGGCCGGGGATTCGACGATCAAGGTCAAACCCAAGCCTCAGGGCGAGCCCGTGGACTGGTACGACAAGGTGATCATCACGGTGAGCCCGAACGTGAACTGGCCGCAGGGCAGCTCCTCCACCTCGACCTCGACCAGCTACAACAACGCCACGGACACCCAGACCACGACCACCACGACCCAGGAGAGCCAGTAAGCCCGCGGCGGCGTGACGAACGGCCCGGGGTGTGCCATGATGGACCCGGGAGGACTTCGCCATGATGGAAGCGAGACTCGTCAAACCGCTGAAGGACGGCACGGTGCAGTGCCGCCTGTGCAACCATTTCTGCGCCATCCGGCCCGGCGGACGCGGCAAGTGCGGCGTGCGCGAGAACCGGGACGGCACGCTCTACGCCCTGAACTACGGCAAGATCGCGGCCGTGAACCTGGACCCGGTGGAGAAGAAGCCGCTCTACCATTTCCAGCCGGGCACGCGCACCTTTTCCTTCGCCACCATGGGCTGCAACCTGCGCTGCGCGTTCTGCCAGAACTGGACGCTTTCGCAGCCCCCGGCCGAGGGCGGGCGCATCGAGGGACGCGACGCCACGCCGGAGCAGCTGGTGGCCGAGGCGGTGCGGCTGGGGGCCGCCTCCATCTCGTATACGTATTCCGAACCGACGATATTTTTCGAGCTGATGCAGGACACGGCGAGGCTGGCCACGCCGCGCGGGCTGAAGAACATCATGGTTTCCAACGGATTCATGAGCCGCGAGTGCCTGGACGCCCTTGCGCCGGACATCCACGCCATCAACGTGGACCTCAAGTGTTTCACCGAGGCGTTCTACGACGAACTGGCCGGGGCGCGGCTGGGGCCGGTGCTGGAGAACCTGGTGCACATCAAGCACGTCCTGGGCTGGTGGCTGGAAGTGACCACCCTGCTCATCCCCGGCAAGAACGACTCGCCCGGAGAACTGGACCGGCTGACCGACTTCCTGGCGAACGAGGTGGGCAGGGACACGCCGTGGCACATCTCGCGCTTCCACCCGGACTACAAGCTGACGGACCGCAGCGCGACCGGGCGGGACAGCCTGGAGGCGGCCTACGAGATGGGCAGGGCCAAGGGGCTGCGCTACGTGTACATCGGCAACATGCCGGGCGCGAACCGGCAGCGCACCCTGTGCCCGGGCTGCGGCGACGTGCTCATCGACCGCAACGGGTTCAACGCGGCCCGGTCCACGGTGCGCGGCGGCCGTTGCCCAGCCTGCGGCGAGAGCATTCCCGGCGTGGACCTGGGCTGACCGCCCTTGCCTTTCGGCTCCGTTTTCAGTAGACAGGCTCACCGCTTTTCGGCGGGGCGTGGCGCAGACCGGTAGCGCGCCTGCTTTGGGAGCAGGATGCCGGGGGTTCAAATCCCTTCGCCCCGACCACGATGACGACAGGCTTCGGACGTTCCGTCCGAAGCCTTTTTTCGTCCGCCTCCGGCCACCCCCCCCATTTGCACCCGCTGTTTCTCAATACAAACCATAGATGCTATCTATTGCGATTATCCTTTATACATGGGCATGCCTATAGTTAAATGATAAAAGACATCCTCAATGAGAAACAAAGGTTTCTTCCGGGTGGAGGATTCTGGGATATAGCGGGTGTTGAAGTAATCTTCGAATGAAATATCCCTGCGTTGGTCGGCTGCGCTGAGCTTGCGCGACTCATGCTGCGCCTCTTTGAGACTGGTCGGGCCGTGCCCGTTCTTGGCGTTATCGATGTATGCCTGACGTTGAAGGTATGCTTTTTCTTCAGTCCAGCCTTCAGATTCCCAACCGAGAAACCCTTCGTACTGTTTGCCCATGAACATGAAGCGATAGCCGAGCTTGCGATCGTAACGCACTCCGTGCTTACGCGTCTTGTGCTGCTGCCACCGTATCCCGGTAAACCTTTTCGACTTGGTCCATTTCATGATCACATTGGCCTCCTAGTGTGGCTCTAAAACAACCACAAAAAAACCACAAAATCACCACAAAATTTCGTGGTAAATAATGTGATCCTGTGTGACACTGAGTGAATGGTTTGTCTTATAAGTATCTGTTATGTTGGCAATAAGATGACATTATGTGATGTCCAATGAATCCTCAAAAATCGACTCAAAATCCGCCGGTAGCGATACTGTGAGGGTTCGAGTCCCTCCCCTGAATGAAATCAGCGGCTTGCGATGAAAATCGTGGGCCGCTGTTTTGCTTGGCGTGATTCGGCTCCTTGAGATTTGCCCCACACCATACGGTGTAGGTGTGAACAGAGTTATAGAAAAATAACGAAAGAAGTGATGAAGTGAGATGGTTGAAAAGATGGAATAACCTAGAAGTGGCCTAGACCCGGATTGGTCAATCTTGTGGAAAATAGTACTCCATCATGCCTTGAACAATCGCTATCCAAGGAATTATGTCTGCACATATTCCATCACATAAATCAGGATTGTTCAGTATCTTTGAGGATGCGAAACTTATACTGCCAACATCAGTTGTTATTAAATTCAGATAGGCTGAATCTGGCCTGGCATGCAATATGCTATTCATTCCCGAAGTAAGTTCGCCTCCTCTGACATCAAAAGGCTTGCTGCTCTTTTCGTTGATTTTTTCAAACACCTTCGATAGATTGGGTGCATCGCGGTACTGCCAGCCGTTGTTCCATTTTTTTACTTCTTCAGGATAATGGTATAGATAAAGTAAGATTGCAGCGCGTTCAACCAAGCTTCTTACCATTACCTTTGCACCAAAAAGATAGCCTTGGCGGATTAACTCTCTAATAGAGAGCATGAGGCTAATAGCTTATGGAATTATAGTACAGGCCATCTTTTGTTGGTCAGATAATCGTATGGAATGTGAACTATTAGCCGCATTTGCATTCTGTTCCATTGCAGAGCTGATTACCTGGTCAAAATGGAAAAGCAGTATGCGACCGAGGTAAGGCTCATTGTCTGGAGTATAGATAGCAAGAATTGAACTTTCTTCATTCATAGCATTCACCAACCATTTGTAGTGCGCAGAAAATCAGAATAACAAAACGCGCGCACCACTCAACAATTCAACTCCGTCCTGTTACACCCCCGCCCCGTTATCAGGGCATTAATCAGCCTGTTCAGGCTCACGCCGTTTTCTGCGGCCGACAGAGCCAGATCGCGGTGGACGGCGGGCGTGGTTCGTAGGGAAATCTTGCCGGAGAACTTCTTCTGGCTGAGGGGTTCCGGGATCGGCTCGTTGCTGGCCTCCAGGTCGGCCACCACGTCGCGGACGAGGCGGACGATGCCTTCAAGGGCGGTCGCCTGTTCCTCGTCGAGCCAGGAGAGGGCGGGAAACTCGGCGCAAAGGCCGACATACTCCTGATCCTCTTCCGACCAGAGAACCCGGTAGGTGTAATGCTTCACGTTCATCTGGCACCTCCTTCCTGTTTGTCCATCCTGGCAATGGCTTCCAGCACCTGTCTGACCTGATAGGGCTTTGCCATGCCTTTCTTGTCTTGAATGTTTACTCGCGGGTCGCCTCGCCACGGGGTTTTGTACACCTTGTGGCTTGTCCCTTCCTGGCGCGGCTCTCCGAAATAGTGAGCGCATACGGCTGCGAGGTCACTGAATCGGACATTCTGCGGAGCCGATTCCATCTGCTTCACTATTCTTTCGATTTTGCTCATTTGGCGACCTCTCAGTGCTATTAATAATGATGGCATTGAAGTGTGTCAAGACATGTGGGGGACCAGGGGGCTGCGCCCCCAGGCTGGCTCTTTCGCCGCCCCCGCCAGGGGGTGAGAGGCGACCACGCCTTTGAAGGGTGGCCCGCCTCAACAGGGATAGGGCACACCGCTGCCTCAGCTACGCCTTCCAGCCCTCACCAGGAACCGCCGGAGGCATCTAGAGGCTGTGAGAGCGCGACGGCTGGCCGTGTCAAGCTTATCATACCATGATCGCGTTCTGACTCTGCCCGGCTGCTTCAGCCGTGGCCCCTCTCACCCCCTTGGGGGCGGGGCAAGAGCATCCCTGGGGCTGCCGCCCCCAGGCCCCTCGCTGGGACTGTCGGCACCTCATGAGCATGACAATACCCGCACTGGCAAAGCATGACTTGCCATGCACCGACCTTTGAGATACGTGTATCTCAAAGGAGGCGCCTATGCCTATTTCCATTCGATTGCCGGAAGAGACCGAAATCCGACTCAACGCCCTGGCCGAAGCCACTGGGCGCACCAAGGCTTTCTACATCCGCGAGGCTATCCAGGAGCACCTGGAGAACCTTGAGGACATCTATCTCGCGGAACAGCGGCTTGCGGACCTCAAGGCGGGCAAGAGCCGCACATACACGATAGATGAGGTGGAGGCGCGCCTTGACCTGGCGGATTGAGTTCGACGCAGCTGCGGAAAAGGAATTGACCAAGCTCGACAGGCAGGCCCAAAAGCTTCTCTTGAAATACCTCCGGGAGCGGATTGCTCCCAACAATCCGCGAGACTACGGGGAGCCGCTTCGCAAGAACCTAGCGGGCCTCTGGAAGTATCGCATCGGAGACTATCGCGTTGTGGCCGACATTCAGGACGAAATAGTCATGATCCTGATTCTCCGTGTCGGCCACCGTAAAAAGGTCTACGGGGGCCATTGAACCCCGCCTCAGGCCTCTTGCCTCCGTAGACGCAAATACGGTGTTGCGTGAACAGAGATAGTATTCATCTGACACCTCCGCCCCTGGCGGGGCTGTTTAGTCCCCGTAAACCAAGCCTACTGCAGGATAGAGGCTTCTAGCCAATCGCTACAGGTCCGGTAAATCCGAACCGAGCATTTCGACATATTCCGGTCCCAGGATATCCGGCTGGTACAAAGAAGGGAAGTAGTACGGCATGACGTGGATGGAGAATGCCACCTTGAGGGGGGCGCGGTGACTCTCGGATGTCAGTAATCCTTCGTCAACAAGCTGCCGGACGATCCTTCGGGACGAAGTCTCGCTGGTGTTGAGAATCTCGGGAGCCTGGCCCCTGGGGATCTGTCCTTCCATGAAGACTGCACGCAACAGGCGCGACGTCCTGAGGGGGAGCTTGGCGCTTCCCCTTTGCGAACGCTCGCGGACAAACCATTCTATGCGCTGCTCGATCTTTTCGAGGCGCAACTGCCTGGTCATGAACTGAATCTGGTCAAGGCAGACTGCCAGGAAGAACCCGCAAAAATCAGCCAGGCGTTCATTGAGCGATTCCGGCGTGTCGTCCGGGGCGGGGTCAACGGAGAACAGGTTGATCATGTATTCCTGTTTGCTCCTTGAAAGCCCGCGAGAGAGCGACCACAGGTTGCCGCGATTGACGTCGGAGCGGGCCATGAACAGGCCTGAATGCAGGCGGCAGACGCGGCCGTTGCCATCCCGAAATGGATGGAGCCAGGTCAGATGATGGTGGGCGGCGGCCATGGCGATCAGCTTTTCATCGCCGTGATGCCGGGCCACATCATATTCCATGGCATACTGTTTCAGCTGGGCGGGGAGATCCTTGCATTTCGGCCCATGCGTCCCGCCGTCCCTGTGGACCGCCTCTTCGAGATTCCGAAATTCCCCAGGCCGGACCTCGATTTCGGTGAATCCGCTTTCCTCATGCGTGAACAGGTGCTCCGGGGGAAGGTGGGAATAGAACTCCCGGTGGATGCGGCTCAACATTTCCGGCGAGCTGACATTCATGTCCGGATTCAGCCGCACTGCTTCCATGAGCGTCTTTTCCGCTACAACGTGTGCGCGGCAAAGTTCCTGGGCGTACCGGCTGTCGTCATCGTCGCTGTAGTGGTTGTGCAGGGCCTTCTCGATGTCCGGGATACAGGTCCGATGCCCTTCGATGAGGTTGCTGTAAAAGGAGTTGATGAGGCGCAGTTGATCCCCGAGGGCAAGGGCCGTTTCCAGGGCGACGCGGCCTTCCAGGGCTGCCGAGGCGGTCAGGACGTCCTGGGCGAGGTCCTTGAGCGGGCCGAGCGCTTTGCCTTGCGGTATGACTGGCTTCAAGGCGGCCTCCTTTTGGCTGGTTCGATGGCTGGTTGTTTGTATGATCTAGTCTTATAAATATACACGACTTAATGTATAGTTAACATGGCAAGGCGTGCGTAATTTGGCTGGTTCGTTGACTGGTTGAATCCGGTTGCGCAACGCAGGGGGCGGCACGGATGTGCAGGTCCGTTCCACACCTTGGCAAAGCCGTCCCGCGTACGCCTTGCACGGCGGCATCCGTCACCCCGCCGGTCCGCCCCGCCCTTTGCCGCCTCCCAAAGGGGTGGACATTTCAAATGTCCTGTGCTGATATCCCGGCAATCCTGTAACGGGCCGTCGCGACTGGCATTGGAGAACGCTTCCCGAGCGGGAGCGGGTTGCCGGGCGGCCCGGGGGTGCGATGGGCCGGGGGGCTCATCCCGTGAGGAGTCCAAGGGGCTGGCCGGCAGCCGTGGGTGTCATGCCGTTTTCGACGGCGTCCCGCTTTCGGGCGGGGCGTGCGGTCGCTGTTTTCGCCCGATGGGGCCGGGGCGGGTTCGCCGCCCCCAGCGCATGATCCTTCCCGGTTCCGGGACCTCCCTTGTCTGCATATAGCTCTCGCTGGGCCGGGTCCGCGCCGCCGTTTTCGATTCGGCCGCGCCGGGGCGGCATTGGCGGTAATCTCTGGATGTGGAGAGTTGGTCCATGTTATATCTCAAACAAGGAAAGAAGGTCTTGGCCGCGCTGCTTGCGGCGGCGCTCGTGATGGTGGCCGTGGCGGCCCATGCCGCTGATTTCAAGAAGGAATACAAGATGCAGGTCACGGTCGGACCGAAGCTCTACTGGGGCATCGGCGCGACCAAGTTCGCCGAGCTGGTCGCCGAGAAGACCGGCGGGCGCATCAACGTCAAGCCGTACTTCGGCTCGGCCCTGCTCAAGGGCGCGCAGCTCAAGAGCTCGCAGATGGTCGCCAAGGGCGTCATCGACTGCGCCATCGATTCCACCATCAACATCAGCCCGGTCATCCCCGAGGCGAATATTTT
The DNA here is from genome assembly GCA_036584335.1 of Pseudodesulfovibrio sp. GTDB lineage: Bacteria > Desulfobacterota > Desulfovibrionia > Desulfovibrionales > Desulfovibrionaceae > Pseudodesulfovibrio. The sequence goes on from JAZHDH010000289.1 coordinate 7,315, forward strand.
CCACCTTCCCTTCTTCCTCAACACCTTCGAGAACCTGGACAAGGTCAAGAACGGCAAGGCGGGCGAGGCCGTGTTCAAGGCCATGGAGGCCAAGCGCATCCAGCCCCTGGCCTGGGCCGAGAACGGCTTCCGCCAACTGACCGACTCCAAGGTGCTGGTCAAGACCCCCGAGGACATGAAAGGGCTGCGTATCCGCGTGGTCGGCAACCCGCTCTTCATCGACACCTTCCGCCAGATGGGCGCCGACCCCGTGAACATGAACTGGGGCGACGCCGTGGCCGGTTTCCAGCAGGGCGTGGTCGACGGCCAGGAAAACCCCATGGGCGTCAACGTGCCCATCCAGATCTACCAGTACCACAAGTACGCCACCCTCTGGAATTACCTGGTCGATCCGCTGATCATCTACTGGAACCAGGAGCAGTGGAACGCCTTCCCGCAGGACATCAAGGACGCCGTCATGGCCGCCGCGCAGGAGGCCGGGCGCTTCGAGATCGCCCTGAGCCGCGCCGGGCTCGACGACGGGACCTCGCTCAAGATCCTGAAGGAAGAATTCCACTACGACATCGAAATCCCGGACCCCATCGCCTTCCTCAAGTCCAAGGGCATGGAAGTCCACCAGCTTACTCCCGAGGAGCGGGACGCCTTCATCAAGGTCACCCGCCCGGTCTACGACAAGTGGATTGAGGAGATCGGCCCCGAGCTTTACGAGAAAGCCAAGGCCGACATGGGCATCTAGGCCCGTCCCCGACGGCAAGCATACCCTGCCCCGGAGCCGCAGGCTCCGGGGCGGTCCTGTCACGGGCACCGGTCCCCGGAGCCCGAACCGTGGAGTAAGCACTTGAAAAAGTTATTGTTGGGCTTTCGCCTCGACCACCTGCTGGTGGCCGCCTGCATGGCCGTCATGGTCGTCATCGCCTTCGTCAACGTCCTGAGCCGGTACATCTTCCACTTCTCCCTGGCCGCCACCGAAGAGATCACCATCAACCTCTTCGTCTGGATGACCGTCATCGGCATCGGCATCGCCTTCGAGCGCAGCGGCCACCTGGGCATGGTCACGTTCTTCAACAAGTTCCCCCGGTCCCTGCAAAAAGCCTCGATCCTGGTCTATTCCGTGCTCGCCGCCGGGCTCTTCCTGGTTCTCGACGGGTACATGGTCCAGGCCATCTACGACGAGATGACCCTGTTCGAGGCCCGGTCCGCCTCCCTGGACATCCCGGTGTGGATCTACTACGCGGGGCTGCCGGTCCTGTCCGTGTTCGTGTTCCGGGGCATCTGGCGCGACGCCCGGGCGCGGCTCGTCGACGGCGGGAAGGAGGCCTAGCCATGGAATTCGTCATCATTCTGGCCCTGTTCCTGCTGCTGATGATCATCGGCGCGCCCATCGGCACCTCGCTCGGGGTCTCGGCCGTGGCCGCCATTCTGTATTTCGACCTGGGCGCGGAGATGCTGGGCGTCAATTTCGCCTCGGGCATCGCCTCGTTCCCGCTGCTGGCCATCCCGTTCTTCGTCCTGGCGGGCGTCATCCTGGAGCGCGCGGGCATCGCCGCCCACATCGCCGGATTCTTCGAGCTGCTGGTGGGCCGGGCCACGGGCGGGCTGTCCGTCGTGGCCGTGCTGACCTGCATGTTCTGGGGGGCCATGTCCGGCTCCGGCCCCGCCACCACGGCCGCCGTGGGCATGATCCTGCTCGCGCCCATGCTCAAGAACGGCTACGGCCGGGCCTTCGCCGGGGCGACCATCGCCAACGCCTCGGACCTGTCGATCATCATCCCGCCGTCCATCGCCTTCATCATCTACGGCAACATCACCTCGGTCTCGGTCTCGGCGCTCTTCGTGGCGGGCGTCATTCCCGGGCTGCTCACCGGCGTGGGCACCATGCTCGTGGCCTGGTACATCTCGCGCCGCCGGGGCTACCGGGGCGTCAACTGCCGGGGCTGCGCTTCCGAACTGCTCACCGCGCTGCGCAAGTCCTTCTGGGCGCTGATGGCCCCGGTGGTCATCCTCGGCGGCATCTACACCGGCATCTTCACGCCCACCGAGGCCGCCGTGGTCGCCGTGTTCTACAGCCTCTTCGTCGCCGTGATCATCTACCGCTCCATCGGCTGGCGCGACCTGATCGAAATCCTGGTCGACTCGGCCGTGACCAGCTCGGTGATCATGTTCATCGTCGCCTTTGCGGGCATCTTCACCTGGGCCGCCTCGGTCACCGGCGTCATCGACGCCCTGGCCGGACTGATCATCCAGGTCTCGCCCAACGCCGTGGTCATGATCATCCTGGTCAACGTCCTGCTCTTCGGCCTGGGCATGATCCTCGACGCCATTTCCATCTCGTACCTGCTCATGCCCATCCTCATCCCCGTGCTGGCCGCCTTCCACGTGGACCCGGTCTTCTACGGCGTCATCTTCATCTCCGCCCTGGCCATCGGCCAGGCCACGCCGCCCGTGGGCGTCAACCTCTTCACCGCCGCCAACCTCGCGGGCTGCGAAGTGGACGAAATCGCCAAGGAAGCCATCCCCTACGTGGCCATGGACTTCGTGGTCCTCATCGTCATCTCGCTCATCCCGGCCCTGTCGCTCTTCCTGCCGACCTGGGCCGGACTGTATACGCCATAGCGAGGTAGGAAAGGCCGTCGGGGGAATGCCTCCGGCGGCCCTCCCGGGGGGCTTGAGGCCGAGGGCCTTATCACTGCTGTCCTCATCTCTAAGACCTAGGCCCTGTTTACAAAATCCCATCTGTTTCGTTTGGCCCTGATTCCAACTGGCTGCGTTGTCTGGTGAAAATGATCCTCGACGTAGCTTTGGCTACGCCTTCGGCCCATTTCCACCCTCCGCCTTGCCACTTGAAATCATGGCTCAAACTCACGACGATGTCATTTTGTAAACAGAGCCTAAGAGCTGAGGCAAGAATCCCGGTCCGGCTGCGCCGGGGGAGGAGCCTGGTGAGGGCGTGTGCTGAGAGGGGGGCTTGGCTGGCGGCTGCAACGCGGCGTCCGCAAATCTTCGCTCGGGACGATCCCGCCCTCCGGGACGGAATCGCCCCGAGCGAATTTTTATGGACAGTGGCCCATGCCGTGTGGACAGCTTGGTGAAGACTTGGGGATCATGCCATTACGGCGTCTCAAACTGAGGGAACATCAACCAAGATGCACTCTGTACTGCCGTCAAGCCGAATCGAAGACAGCATCGACAACGAGAGCCTCCTTGAGAACGGCCGCGCAAACGCGTCATATTGGTCTTTGCGCTGGATTCAGAATTCAGCCCGTTCTTCCCTGCTCTCAGCCATGTCTTCACGTTCTTGTTCGGACGCCGTCAGCGTTTTTTTTGAAGCGGAAAACAAGTCGTTTCAATTCTCTGAGGGCCGCCATTAAAGAACACTTTTTTGAAAGCGTCTCTCTGATCTCCTCCAGTGTGAGGTCTGGTTTATCTTTCACCAGAGTGGCGATATGCTCCGCTTCCTCACGGGAAAAAGCCTTGGGCATATGTCCCCGAGCTTGTGGCGCAAGCTTCCCGTATAGTCTGTACTCACGGACCCACCGAACAATGGCCGTTCTATGAAAACCAAAAATGTCAGCGAGTTGTTGTGTGGTTGCCTTGTCAGACAAGTCTGCCTCGACTGCTGTTTTGCGAATTTCAGGGCTTGCTATACTCATAAGCAAGGCATGCATAATTTTCTATACTGTTTCAAGAGTTAAACGCTCTGGCAGGTTGTTGAAAAGCGGCGATCTGCTTCGCCGCTGCGAAAAGCGCAAACCCTCGCGTACGGGGAGTACGCTTCGGTCTTGCGCTTTTCTTGCTCCTCGCATCTCACCATTTGAACAGCCTGCACGGCGCAGGAAGGGGAAAGGGGCGTCTCGGATGGACGCCCCTTTGTTGTCGGATTCGTGCGGGGTTAGAAGGTCAGCACGGTATAGCCGCGGACCATGTAGGAGGACATGGGCGGGTGGCCGGACATGCCCTCCAGCAGCGGCAGGCCCGCCTTCTGGACCTCCTCCAGCACGCCGAGCTTGGCCGAACACGCCTTGCACGCGCCGTCGATCAGGTCCCGCTCCTTGCACTTCATGTACAGGGAGTGGAACGGATTGCCCGGTTTTTCCAGCTCCGGGACGAGCTTGACCGAAGCACCCTCGAAGACGATGGCCACCTCGGTGCCCTTGTCGGCCATGTCCAGCGCGTTGAGCAGGACGTGGACGAAACACATCAGTTCGCCGTTGAACGCGTACAGGCAATACATGTCGCTCTCGCTTGTTGCCGGTTGAGGGAGGAAGACGGCCCCCGAAAGGGCTTCGGGGGCCATGATACCCGGCTCGGCGGTTTAGTCAAAGGCCTTGTCCACGGTCCACTCCTTGCAAACCTTGCCGACCAGCTCCGGCCCGGGTTTGAGTACCGGCTTGCCGGGCCTCCAGCCGGACGGGGTGGCCTGGGCACCCTTGCTTTTGCGCACGAGCTGGAAAGCCTGGATCTGCCGCAAGGTTTCGAGAATGTTTCTGCCCACCGGGGGTGCCAGCACCTCGAATCCCTGCAGCACCCCGTCGGGATCGATCAGGAACCGGCCGCGCACGTCCACGCCCGCAGCCTCGTCGTAGACGCCGTAGATTTTGCCCACGTTGCCGCCGCCGTCGGAAAGCATGGGGAAGGGCACCGTGCCCTTGGTGATCATCTTGGACAGCTCGTCCTCCACCCACATCTTGTGGACGAACATGGAGTCCGTACTCATGGACAGCACCTGGACACCCAGCTTCTCGAACGCTTCGTGCTTCTCCGCGACCGCAGAGATTTCGGTCGCTCAGACGAAGGTGAAGTCGCCGGGATAAAAGCAGAGCACGACCCACTTGCCGAGGTAGTCCGACAAACGGGCCGAGCCGAAACTCCCGTTGATGAAGGCCGGGGCACTGAAATCCGGAGCTTTCTGGCCGATGCGGATCATGGGTCTGTTCTCCTCGGGCTTGACGGTTTCAGAAGGGGAGGCGTCGGCGCGGGGTCCCTCGATGGGGCCGCTTGCCGGGCGCTCGCAGGAAACGCCTTGCTGCTTTGACATGGAAACCTCCTTTGTTTGGTTCATCCGGGTGAAGCGTACTTGTTGACAAAATGAAAGGACATGACGTCC
>JAZHDH010000290.1:0-12304 GCA_036584335.1 Pseudodesulfovibrio sp.
GACATGATGCGCGAGGACGGCCCCTACCGGCGGCTGATCGAGAGTTGACCATGGAACTGCGCGAATATTTCTCCGAACACGGCACCCGGGCCGTTCTCGACGCGGCCACGCCCCTGTCCCTGGCGGGTTCCGGCGCGGCCTGGCTGGTCGACTCCGGACGGGTGGACGTCTTTCTCGTGGCGGGCGGCGCGGCCAGCGCCGAGCGCACGCCCTGCTACAGCGTCGAGGCGGGCCACCCCTTCTTCGGCCACCCGGAGGCCCGGGGCGCGGCCCTGCTGGCCGTGGGCACGCCGGGGACCACGGTCCTGCGCCTCGAACGCAACGCCCTGGACGGCCTGGCCCCGGAACCCCTGGCCCGGCTGATCGACCTGCACCTCGACGCCCTGGCCGAATCCCTGGCCCGCGACATCGCGACCGTGCCCGAGGGAACCGCCGTCCTCGCCCCGGCCGGGCGGACGGAGCTTGCCCGGCTGGCCGTGGCCAAGGCCGGGGAGCGGACAGTCTGGCTGCGCCACGAGACGGGCGCGACCCTGTTCATGGGCATGGAGGAGCTTACCCCGGAAACGGGTTGGTTCCCGGTGCCTCCGGCGGCCTGGGTCCAGGCCCTGACCGACGCGGCCGTGGAGCAGTCCTCGACCCTGGAAATGGTTCGGCGCTCCGACCGCTGGACCCTGTTCGAGCGAGCCCAGACGGCCGCGCTGGGCTGCCTTTCCCTGAGCGCGGCCTTCGCCTCGGCCGACCGGCTGGCCGCCCTGCGCGATAAATCCGCCGCCGACGTGCGCGTGACCCGCAACGGGCTCTTGCGCCTGGCCTCCATCCTGGACAACCACATCGTGCCGCCCGCGCCCCACGACACCGACGACGCCCTGGCGTCGGCCTGCGCCTTGGCCGCCCGGGCCATCGGCGCGGACCTGGACGGGCTGGAAGGCCCGCTCTGCGGGCGAACCGTGGAGGAAGTGGCCGAGTCCGGCAACCTGCGCGCCCGGCGCGTGCTGCTGCGCGGCAAGTGGTACCGCGAGGACGGCGGCCCGCTGGTGGGCTTCACCGCCGGGGAGCGCCGCCCCGTGGCCCTGCTGCCGACCTCGCCCCGCGCCTACGCGGCCCACGACCCGAAGAGCGGCTCCGTTGCCCCGGTGACCCGCACCAATGCGGACTCGTTCGAGCCGGACGCCTACTCGCTCTACCGGCCGCTGCCCTCGCGCAAGCTCACGCTCGGGGACATCCCCCTGTTCGGGCTGCACGGCAGCTGGCGCGGCCTGGCCCAGGTGGGCGCGCTCGGCGCGGCCATCGGCGTCATCGGGCTGATCACCCCGCTGCTGACCCGGACCATCTTCAACGACATCATCCCCGGCGCGGAGCGGGGCCGCCTGCTCCAGGTGGTGGCCATCCTGCTGGGCTTCACCGCCACCTCGCTGCTCTTCGAGGTCGCCAAGTCCATCGCCATGCTCCGGGTCAAGATGCGCACGGACCACAACCTGGAAACCGCCATCTGGGCGCGCCTGCTCCGCATGCCCGCCAACTTTTTCCGCAAGTTCACCGCAGGCGATCTGGCCCAGCGGGCCATGGCCCTGAACACGGTGCAGCAAAAGCTCTCGGGCGCAAGCCTGAACAGCCTGTTCTCCGCCTTCTTCTCGCTCATCTACCTGGTCCAGCTCTTCTATTTCGATACCAAGCTCGCCCTGCTCGCCCTGCTCATCGTCCTGGTCTCGGCCATGGCCACGGCCGTGGTCAGCTTCATCCAGATCCGTTATTCGCGCCGGGCCGTGGAGCTGGCGGGCAGGATATCCGGACAAACCCTGCAATTCATCTCCGGCGTTTCCAAGCTGCGCGCGGGCGGCGCCGAGGACCGCGCCCTGATGCTCTGGGCCGAACGCTTCGCCGAGCAACGCCGCGTCAGCTACCAGATCGGCGCGGTGGGCAACGGCTTTGCCGCGTTCAACTCCCTGTTCGGCATCGTGGGCTCGGCCCTGATCTTCATGGGCGTGATCTATTTCGAGCGCGAAAACGACATGGACATGGGCACGTTCATGGCTTTCTGGGCGGCCTTCGGCGGAATGCAGAGCGGCATCCTTTCCCTGGTGGGCGGCATCACCAACGTGTTCCAGGCCATCCCCCACTTCGAGCGGCTGCGGCCCATTCTGGAGGAAGCGCCGGAAAACGCCGAGGCCAAGGGCGATCCCGGCGAAATCCGGGGCAACATCGAGATTTCGGGCGTCAGCTTCCGTTACGGGGACGACGGCCCGCAGATCCTGGCCAACGTCTCGTTCCGCATCCGGCCCGGCCAGTTCGTGGCCCTCACCGGCCCATCCGGGTCGGGCAAGACCACGCTGCTTCGGCTGCTGCTCGGGTTCGAAAAGCCCCAGACCGGGGCCATCCTCTACGAGAACCAGGACCTGGCGCAACTCGACGCGGCCAAGGTGCGCCGCCAGATGGGCGTGGTCCTGCAAAACGGCGGGCTGATGCCGGGCGACATCTTCACCAACATCATCGGAGCCTCCACCCTGACCCTGGACGACGCCTGGCGGGCCGCCGAAATGGCCGGGTTCGCCGAGGACATCAGGGCCATGCCCATGGGCATGCACACGGTCATTTCCGAAGGCGCGGGCACGCTTTCCGGCGGCCAGAAGCAGCGGCTGATCATCGCCCGGGCCTTGGCCCGCAACCCGAGCGTGCTGCTCTTCGACGAGGCCACCAGCGCCCTGGACAACCGCACCCAGGACATCGTCACCCAAAGCCTGAACGGACTGCCCGTGACCCGGGTGGTCATCGCGCACCGGCTTTCCACCATCCAGGACGCGGACATGATCCTCGTCCTGAAGGACGGACGGATCGTGGAGACGGGGAACTACGGGGAATTGATGGCGGCCGGAGGCGTATTCCACGACCTGGCCAGCCGCCAGATGTCGTGACCGCCCGCCCCCGGCCGCCCATGCCGACCGATGGTCGGCCGTCCGGCTATTGCATCGCCTTGCGCGTGCCGCCGTGCGGATGCACGGGCATCGCCTCCAATTCCTGTTCCTCGCTGCTCAGGTCGCCGATGATCGCCTGGAGCGTTTCGGCCATGGTCGTCAGTCCGGCGATGGCGGCGGCCGCCTCCTGGACGGCCTCGGCCGTGGTCGAGGCCAACCGGCTGACCTCCAGCACCGCGCCGCTGATCTGCTCGGTGGCGGCCGACTGCTGACGCGCGGCGATGGCGATGCCCTCGATGCGCTCGGCCACATTGGCGGAAAACTCCTGGATATTCTCGAACGCGCCCACGGAATTCTCCACCTCGCCGTTGGCCGAGGCCACATGGGACAGGGTCTGCTTCACGTCGCGGATATTGCGGCCGGTGGCCGCCTGGATGGCGGTGATGCGCTCCTCCACCTCCTTGGTGGCGACCATGGTCTTCTCGGCGAGCTTGCGCACTTCGTCGGCCACCACGGCGAATCCCTTGCCCGCCTCGCCCGCCCGGGCGGCCTCGATGGCCGCATTCAAGGCGAGCAGGTTGGTCTGGTCCGCTATCTCGTTGATGACGCTGATGACCTGGCCGATGGACTCGGTGTCCGTGCCCAGGCGGGACATGCCCTCTTCCAGCACGGAGACGGTTCCCGCCACCTCGGACATGGATTTCTCGGCCCGCTGGACCACGATGATGCCCTGGCTGGCTTCGGAACTGGCCTCGTTGGCCGTGGCCGAGGCGTCGCTCACGTTCATGGCCACCTCGTTGACCGTGGCGTTCATCTCCTCCATGGCCGTAGCCGATTCGGACATGCGCTCCTGCTGAACGACCGCGCTTTCGGCGATCTTGTCGGTGCGCGCCTTCAGGTCGTGGGAAACCGAGGTCAGCTTCTGGGCCACCTCGTCGGCCCGGCTTGCGGCCTCGCCCATGCGCACCATCAGCGCCTGGACCCGCTCCTGCTGGGCCAGGGCCTCGTCGCGCGCCCGGCCCGCCGCAGCGGCCTGATTGCGGGCGTCCTCCTCCATCTCGCGCGCCTCGTTGATCACGGTGCGCAGGTTGGCGACCATATCCATGAGCACGTTCTTCAACTCGCCCAGTTCGGCGGTGAACTCGCCTTCGGGCACGACGTCGAGGTCGCCCCCGGCCACGGCCTTGGCAAAGGCGTTGAGCCGCATCAGCGGCCGGTTGATGGAGCGCATGACCCACAGGAGCAGGAGCAGGATGGCCACACCCACCGCCACCTCCACGCCGACGACGCAGTAGTCGATGATCTGCGCGTCGCGCCGGGACTGGGCCGCGCTGGTGTTGGCGATCTCGTCGTAGACCGGCTCGAGGACACGGGCCGCGTCGATCAGCACCGTGGTCAGGGCGGCGATGGATTTTTCCTTGTTCACATAGTTGTGGAAGGAATCGAGATACCCCTGAAGGGCCTTGATCTGCCCGGCCGCCTCCTCGGGACCGTAATGAGCGGCGACCATGTCATGCAGGTCCTCCGCGCCCTTGTCCACACGGCCCACATACTCCTCGTCGCCCCGGATGATGTAGTTCTTCTCATGGCGCCGCATCTGAAGCAGCTTGATCACGAAGTCCGGACTCATCTCCCCTTTCTTGAACTCGGCCTCCATGTTCCGGGCCGCCTGGATGAACTCCCAGCGCAACCCATCCTTCATGGTCAACCCCATGGCCACATACAGGCCGTTCACCGCCGTCAGCGCATTCTCGTATTCCTTGAGGATGCCGAGGGCCTCCTGACAGCGGAAGGACAGCCCGGGCTTGATCCGGGCGATTTCCTCAAGGACTTTCCCGGCCTTGTCGGCGCTTTCCAGGGCTTTCTGCGTGTATTGCTCGTCCTTGCGCAACAGGAAATTCTTTTCGTGCCGCCTTGCCTGAAGGAACAGGGCGGTTCCGTCGTTGGCCAGCGTCGCCAATTTCCTGGCCTTGACCACATATTCCCCGCCGACGTAGTTCACGGCAAAGATGCCGACCAGCCCCAACAGAACGGAAACAAAGATCAGAATCAACTTGCTCTTGATGCTCATGACAGACTCCCCATGGCAAATCGGAATTGCGAACTAGCCCCACATTGCAAATTTTGTGCATACTATTTACCCTGTTATTTCAATGTGCTAGTTTTGCAAAATCGCGCAAAATCAATTTTGCGCAATGTTTGCAAGCCCGGATTTGGCCGCATTGTGACGGGATTTCAGCTTGCGCGATTTCTTTCCGGGGGAGGGGACGAAGAAGGCGAGGCGCACGAAAGGAATGGAACGGCGGCGGCCGGGTTCCCGAAGACGACGGGACACTGCGGGACGCCGGACGAAGGCGATGGCGCGAAACGGGATCATCAGGGCAGGGAACCGGCCGCCCGAAAGCGGGGTGAGCCGGGCATCCGGCCCGAAGGATTCCCCGGCCCGGCCGTTGGCCGCGCCGATGATGCCCCGGCCCATCGGTTCGGCCGGGGCGCGGCAGAGGATCGAGGTCGTGCCGCAGGAGGACGGCCCGGGCGGTGGGCGCAAGACGGCCCGGGCGGCGGCTGCCGCCCGGGCCGGAAGCGCGCTGTCACCTGGAACTATTCGTCGGTAATCTTGAGGCTGTCGGCGCGGGCGCCGTCGTCGGCCCACTCCATTTCGAGCGAGAACTTGGCGCGGTCCTTCTTGCGACTGACCTTCATCTCGAACTCCATGGTGTCGGCCACGCCGAGGACGATGCTCTCCTCGCCGGACTCGGCGCGGATGATTCCGGATTCCAATGACTTGGCCAGGTCCCGCAGGTGGGCGGCCACCTGCGCGGGTTCCATGGTCTGCTTGATCTTGACCTTGCTCTTGCCCATCGCGTCCTCCTCGGTGATGGTCTTGGGGGCGGTGAATAGGGTTCCCGGTCCCGCCGATGCGCCGGGGGCTGCGGGGGCGGCCGGGGACGGGGCCTCGGGAGCCGGGACCTTCATCCCGGCGGCCGCGCCGGGATCGACCCAGCTCAGGGGGTTGGCGCCAAGTCGCTTGTCGCTGCTCATGGGGCTCCTCGGCGCAGCAGTTCCAGGGCCAGGTTGCGGTAGTCGTCCGCCCCGTTGCTGCGCGGTTTGTAGGTGAAGATGTCCTGGCCGAAACTGGGAGCCTCGGCCAGGGAGATATTGTCGCGGATGACCGTTTCCAGCAGCAGGTCGCCGAAGTAGTCGCCGACGTTGCGCCTGGTCTCGCGGTTGAGCTTGCGGCCGCGCTGGTAGCGGGTCATGAGGATGCCCGTTATCCTGAGCGCCGGATTCCAACCGTTCTGGATGGCCCGGACGGTCTCCATCAGCTTGCCCAGACTTTGCAGGGCCAGGAACTCGGGCTGAACCGGCACCAGCACCTCGCCCGCCGCGACCATGGCGTTCAGGGTCAGCAGCCCGAGGTTGGGCGGGCAGTCCATGAGCACGAAGTCATAGCCGTCCGCCCCGTCCAGGGCCTCGCGCAGCCGGGATTCGCGCCGCTCGGCCCCGGCCAGGTCCACCTCGGTGCCAGCCAGGGCCACGGAAGCGGGCGCCACGTCCAGGTCGCCGCAGGCGCGGATGACTTCGAAGAGCGCGCACTCGCCCATGAGCGCGGTGCCCATGGTCCGGGGCAATTCATGGGCCATGATGCCCAGAGAATAGGTCAGATGGGCCTGGGGGTCGAGGTCGAGCAGGAGCACGCGGCTCCCCTGGCGGGCCAGGGCCGCGCCCAGATTGACCGTGGTCGAAGTCTTGCCCACGCCCCCTTTCTGGTTGAGAACGGCTATGATGCGCATGGCGCTCCCGCGTCGGGGCATCGCTTCGGACGCCGGTTCAGTGCGTGTTGCACAGGGCGATCTTGCGGATGACGTACTCGCGCCCGTACTCGCCGGTCATCTTGTTGATCCGGTTCAGGATTCTCTCCCGTTCGGTCGCCTCCAGCTCTTCGGAATCGCGGATGGAGAACAGGGCGCATACTTCCTTCCAGTCGAAATCCTTGATGGAATCCTCGTTCATGAGTCCCTCCCGGCACAGTCTCCTGCACCTTCATTCGGGCGTTTTACCGGCCGCCGATATCCCAGCCCGCTCCTTGGGAGCGTCGCCGCCAGCGGACGGTTTGGATGACTTCTTTTCCTTCCTGGAATCCTTGCTTTCCTTGTCTTTCTTGGACTTTTTTTCTTCCGTGGAACGCTTTTCAGCCGATTTGGCCAGCTTCCCGGCCTCTTTGCCGGAGTCCTTTTTGGCGGCCTTTCCGGCTTCCTTTGCCGGTTCCTTTTCGGCCTTCCCCGGCTCCTCGGCGGCCGCAGCCGCCGGGGCGGGCCTGTCCTCCGCGACCTCGGCACAAGACGGGTCGGTCCAGGCCAACTCGCAGGCGAACTTCTGCTTGCCCTTCTTGACCTTGGCCTCGATCTCCATGGAAACCATGCCCGCCGGGGCCAGGGTCACGCACTGTTCGCCGGACCGGACCTCGATGCTGCCCGACTTGAGCGTGGCCAGCAGGTTTTCCAGGTAGGCGACCGCTTCCCCGACCGTCACTGTCATCTTTACGCCGACTTTCCGTTTCTCCATGTCCACACCTCCACAATCGGGTTACAAAAGGGTTACGTGAGCGAGAGCAGCGCCTGGGACAGGAGCCGCTCGTCGATGTAGGGTTTGCTGCCGCCGCTGACCAGCGGGCAATCGATGACCTCGACGCCCTGGGCCAGGATCGCGGCGCGGTTCACTCCGCCGGGGTAGAGCCCCCCCTTGAAGTCCACCAGGACGAAATCCAGCACCCCGCCGTCGTCCGGCGCGCCCGAACTGCGCAGGTGACGGCGGAGCAGTTCGACCTGGTCGGCCGGGGTCAGCCCGGCGGCCTCGGGGTCGTGGCCGGTATTGGGCACAAAGACCTTGGGGCAGTGATTGGCGGCCACGGCCTCGCCCACGCCTGCGGGCAGGACGTTGGCGACCACGCTGGAATAGAAGCTGCCCATGGGGTAGCAGATCAGATCCGCCTCGGCGATGCGCTGGCGCACCTTGGTGCGGATGGCCGGGCGCACCGGCTCCTCGCTGTCCAGGGACGCGGTCAGCCAGATGTCGCGGATGGGCGAGACGAGCGGGGCGGTCTCCTTGCCCGTGATGTTGTGCTGGCCCACGATGACGCTGCCGTCCTCCAGGCGCACGGCCAGGTGCAGGTCCTTGTTCAGGGTGGGCCGCACCGTGCCGCAGACCTGTACCAGCTTGGAAAACAGGTAGATGACCGGGTCCATCTGGCGGCGGTTGGCCAGATAGCCCGCCGTGAGCACCAGATTGCCGATGCTCGCGCCGCGCAGGTCGAAATCATCGGGCATGGCGTCGAAAAAATCGTGGAAATGATTGCGGATGATCTTGCGCATGGGGTCCGGAATGGAGCGCACCAGCGGGTGCTTGCCCGCGCCCATGCGCGCCAGCTCCTCGCGCAGCCTCGCCTGGCTCCGGTTTCGTGGCAGCCGGTGGGCGAACAGCTCGAAAATGGCCGGGTTGCCCTGCACCGACTGGTCGGCCAGGGCCATGAGCCGGTTGCGGATGTCGCCCACGGCGGGCATGGCGAAGGCGCGGCGCAGCACGGCCGAGCTGCCGCCCGAGTCAAAGGGCGTGATCAGGTGGATGGAATTGTGCGTGTAGCGGATCAGCTCGCGCGAGGTGCGGCGCAGGGCCGTACCCCCGCTGAAGAACAGGATGCGCGGCCCCAGCTCCGGAGCCCGCTTGTACAGCTCCAGCCGAAACGGATCGGGCAGGGTCACTTCACGGGTGATGCGAATCCGCATGGACGCCCCCTACGCCTCGGTCAGGCGGCCGGTGGCCATGTAGCCGAGGCAGATGTCGGCGGCGCGCTCGAAGTCCACGCCGCCGGAAATCTCGATCAGGTCCGCTCGGGAAAGCATCCCCGCATAGGCGTCCTCGTCCGGATCGTCCTGCCGGGCCGGGTCGTCGGCCAGATAGAACAGGCCGGTGCCCTTCATGAAGGCGGGCAGCAGGTCGCGCCGCTCGCGCGGGTCCACCAGGGCGGCGTGCATGGCCCCGGCCCCGCGCCTCCAGTTGAGGATGACCAGGGCGTCCATGGGACTTTTCAACACGAACCGGCCCGGGCCGTAGCACTCGTCGATGAGCGCGTCGTACTTGTGTTCCAACTGCCACAGCTCGTCCGGCGGCAGGGCCAGGAACCGCTCGCACTGCTGGGGGTCCACCACCCCGGCCAGGTCCGGATTGTTCAGGGCGGTGCCGGGGTTGATGCGCGGCTGCTTGGCCACGCCGTACATGGCCAGACCGTCGCCCTCGGGCTCGACCATCACCCGGTCGTTGGAGACGAAGGTCGTGCCCCGGCTCATCAGATGCAGGGCCAGGGTGGACTTGCCCGCGCCCGAGAAACCGGCCAGGGAGAGGCCCCGCCCGTTGTGGACCACGCCCGAGGCATGGCCGAGCAGCCCGCCCCGGTTGAGCTTCCACTCGATGAACCGGTTGTTTATGAAATTGATGATCTGGTTGGCATTGGCCAGGCACGGGCCAACGGCCACGTTTTCGCCGCCGCCGAACACGTAGTGCATGCCGGTCAGCCGCTTGCGCACGGCGCGGCCGTCAGGCAGGTCGACCCACTCCTCCTTGATCTTGGTCTTGCCCGGGTCGGGCTGCTTGACCTCGAAATCCAGGACACACTCGACGTCCGGGGTCTCATGGGCCGAAACCACGATGGCCGGGTCGGCCGACGCGCCGACGAACTCCTTGAAATAGTCGGCCAGGGCCGCGTGCAGTTCGTCCGTGCTGCTGTCCGCCCGGATGATGCAGCCGCCGAAATCCAGATACAGCTGGCGGTCGGCCGGGATGGCCTCGCGGACGGTCCGGGCCAGTTCCCTGCGGGTGGCGTGGGTGAGTTTCATCGAATCTTCTCCATGACATAGTCCACGTAGCGGGCTGCGGCGTCGATGCCGCTGGTTTCCTGAATGCCGCGAAATCCGCCGAAGGCCGAGACCTCGAAGACGTAGGGGCCTTGGTCGGTGATGGCCACGTCCACGCAGGTGAAGTCGAGATTGAACCGGGCCTGGGCGCGCCGGGCCAGCTCGATGATCTCGGCCGAAGGCTCGTAGGCCCGGTACTTGCCGCCCGAGGCGGTGGTCGTGTTCCACGCGCCGTTGGTCTTGCACCGGGCGTAGGTGGTCAGGTACTCGCCGCCCAGAAACGCGATGCCCAGGTCCAGGTCGCCCAGTTCGATGGTCTTCTGGATGTACATGATCGGGTTCTCGGCCCGGTACTCCTCGATGGCCGCGCGGGCGCCGGGGCCGTCCCCGAGCACGAACATGCCGCGCGCCTTGGAGGTGTAGAGCGGCTTGAACACCGCCTCGCCGTACCCGGCAACCGCAGCCAGGGCGTGGTCCACGCTCTCGGTGATGGTCGTGGGCGGCATGGGGATGTTCTCCAACTGCAAGGTGATGGTGCAGCTCAGCCGGTCGAGCACGCGCAGGATGGAATAGGCCGAACTGAAGATCCTGACCCCCCGCTCCTGGAGGAAGCGCAGCACCTCCAGGCGGTCGAGCAGATCCGGGGAATAGCGCGATCCGATCTTCTTGATGATCAGGGCGTCGAAATCCTTGAGATTGTGCCCCTCGAACCAGGCATCGCCCGAAGGCAGGTCGAGCCGGACCTCGTCCATGCCGATGAGAATGCGCTCCCCGGTCTTGCGGGCAACGGTGTCGGCCAGGGTCTCCGACGACCAGCCGCCCTTGGTTCCGATAACTCCGATTTTCACGTAAGGCTCCTCGCGCGGTGGCTAGTAGTAGAGAACGTCCTCGGGCAGGGAGAAGCTCTCCCAACCGTCTCCACGGAAATGATTGATTTTTTCCAGGAGGAACATGGACCGATTGTACATCTCCTTGGCGAACTTGAAATTCAGCTCGAACCGGGTGGAGGTGTAGAACGAGCGCGCCAGGGCGAAGGCCATGCGCGCCTCGAAGGTGGGGTCGTCGTGCTGGAGGGCGAACCCCTTCACGAAGCTGTAGAACTGGCGGATGACGCTGTTCAGCCGCCCGCGCAGCTCGGCGTCGAAGACCGGCATGCGGAAGTTGGACACCAGGAAGACCGAGGCGTCCTGCACGTAGTCGAAATCCCGCGAGCGGTAGAGGTCGATGTAATGGACCTGTTGCGCCTCGTGGTTGTAGACCACGTTGTTGATGTTGAAATCGCCGTGGATGAAGACCGAAAACGGCGCCTCCAGCTCGTCCTCCAGGTCGGCGCAGCGGCTCAGCAGCCGCTCGGTGGACTCGACCTCGGCCCGCCCCAGCGACTTGGGAGTGCGCCAGAACTCGGGATGGGTCTGGAGCACGCCGCCCAGGCGCTGCTGCACCTGCCAGATGTAGTCGGTCTTGACCGGCAGCCGCTCCATGGTCGTGGTCCAGGTCTCCAGCACCGTGGACTCGAAGATGAACAGGGCGTTGCGCACGAACTCGTCGTCGCCGGAGAGGACCACCTCGTCCAGGGTGCAGCCGTTGAGGAATTCCACGAGCATGGCGCCCTTGTCCGCATCCTCGTGGAAGCCGTAGATGTCGGCCACCAGGTCCGGGAATATCTTCTTCCAGCGCAGGATGGACTCGCGTTCCTTGCGGATCTTGTCCAGGCTGCCTTCCTTGTAGATGGACCCCTGCTTGCGGTCCTCGGCCGAAACGCCGGCCTCGCGCTGCTCCACCTTGCCGATGCGGCAGCCCGAGCGCGTGCCCCAGATGGCCGCGAAGTCGATGTCGGCCAGCGAATCGCTGAACCCGGACTTGGACAGGGTCTGCTGCAGGGCGTCGAACTGCTCGATCTTGATCCGCTCGCCCAGCAGCGAGAAGATGATCGCCTCGCCGATGTTGAGCAGGGCGTCGCCCACGCGCTCGAAATAGCGGAAGATGAAGAGTACCGTGATCAGGCTCTGGGCGTCGCGGCCCATGCCCATCTCGTTTAAGATGCGGTCGAAGCGGACCTTGTACACCGAATCGAGCAGGGGCTCGGCCTTGCAGATGTGCAGGGCTCTCGACATGTCCTCGTCGCGGAAGGCGGACTGGATGGACGCCAGCCGGTCGAGGATGATCTCGAAGACCTCCTCGTACTCGTAGCGCTTGATGAACGATTGATCGTCGAGATAGCGCATTTGCTTGATTATATTAACGAAATAGTCGGCGATCTTTTCCAGGTTGACGCACATGACCTGCACGGCCCGGATCTTGTTCAGCCGGGTGCGGTCCAGGGACTTGTCCGAGTGGATGCGGGAATAGCACTTGTTTTCGATGATCGTCTTGAGGTTGTCGATGTAGTCGTCGCGCGAGGTGATCTTCGCGTGCTGCTTGCGCGACGGGGAATCCAGGAACTTCCGGGTGGACCGGGCCTGGTTCTCGACCTCCATGATGATGAAC
>JAZHDH010000291.1:0-12291 GCA_036584335.1 Pseudodesulfovibrio sp.
GAGTCGCGGGTGTCCTTGACCCTGCGGGCGATCTGCTCCAAGGCCCAGGTCAGGGCCCGGACCCCCATCCCCACTCCCTTCCCAAACTCTTTATCTCCGCTTCGCGGGGCGGGTTAAGGGAATTGTTTGGATAGCGCCATAACACCTACGGACCAGTTGACGCGAAAAGGGAAAAACAGGTTCGGCTCTACCCCCTTCCCCGACAATGTTCCAGACGCCGTAATGGCATGATCCCGAAGTCTTCACCAAGCGGTCCACACGGCGTGGGCACTGTCCGCGAAGATTCGGGCCGGGGCGGAGCCATCCCGAAGGGTGGTTCCGCCCCGGCCCGAAGATTTGCGGACGCCGCATGGCCTCCCCCCACCAAGCCCCACAGACAGCGCACTCCCCCGCCAAGCTCCTACCCCGGCGAAGCCGGACCGGGATTCTCAAGGCCCTCGGCCTTGAGCCCCCCGGGAGGGCCGCCGGAGGCATCTTCACTCTCCCCGCCCGCTACTCCAGCACCAGCCGGAAGTCGGCGGAGATGAAGTCGAAGACCACGTGGTAGCCGAGGTGCTGGAAGAATCGGGACGAGCCGTAGATGACGCCCCACTGGGTGCGGTCGAAATCGAGGTTGCCCATGACGGTCAGCCGCCCGTCGGCCAGGTTGCGGATGTGGGCCGGGAAGGCGATCTCGTTTTCGATGCCGCGCACGGTGAGTACGCCCTGGATCATGGCGTTGGGCCGGGTGGCTTCGCCCTGCTCCACCAGCCGGATGCGCGTGGAGGTGAAGGAGGCTTCCGGGAACAGCGCGGTGAAGAAGAAATCGTCGGAGTGGAGATGCGCTTCCAGCACGGGCCGGAGTTCGCTCCCCTCCAGGTCAAGGTTGCGCAGGGAACGCATGTTCATGGTGAAGGAGGCCGAGACCTCGCCCGTGCCGTCGAGGCAGCCGGAAGATACGGTGAGCAAGCCGTGATGGCAGCCGTTGGTGTTCCGCCCGGTCCAGCGGATCAGGGACTCTTGGGCCGCGATGCGGTACAGGCGCGGCTCCATGCGCAGTTGGGGATGGGGCGGTTCCACCTCGTCGGCCGCGCCGCCCTCCAGGGGAAGGCCCCGGTCGCGCCAGGCTTCCAGGCCGCCGGGAAAAACGGCCACGTCGGAGTAGCCCTCGCGTTGCAGCTTGTCGGCCGCGCACTGGCAGTCGCCGGACTTGGGGCCGGCGCCGTAGAGCACGATGCGGGCCGACTTGTCCGGCACGAGCCGGGCGACGGTATCCAGAAAACCCACCTCGTAGACGCAGGCGTTGATCGCGCCGGGGATGTGCCGGGCCTCGAAGTGCTCGGGCGGGAGGGTATCCAGCAGGGCGCCGCCCTCTTCCAGGAACTCGCGCACGGCGGCCGTGTCCAGCCGTTTGACGAAAACGCTCATGGTGCCTCCTCGGTTGCGGATGCCGACAGCGTCCCCAGCGTATCACGGATGCTGCGCGCCGTGCCAGGAAAATCGGGCAGGGATGACGGCTGGTCCCCCCGTGATGCATTCGGAATCAGGCCTTGTTCTCCACTCCGGACGGGGAAGCTTCCAAGGCCCTGCACGAATGGAATTCCGTCCGCCACCTCCCGCCCGGCGACGTCTTGCCGCCGCCTGCCTGTCGGCCCGGCGGCCAGACAGTGGCCCGACACGGCAATTTCCTGCGCGTGCCGGTGCGCCTCGGTTCTCGCCCGACCCGGGCGACCTTTTCATGGAGGATGCGCGGCGCTGCCCGGGCTATTTCGCCTGGAACCCGGCGACGATTCCCCGGCCAAGCCCGAGGCGGGCGGCGACAGCCACTTGAACTGGCGGGGATTACTTGCGGATGTCGAGCTCGCGCTTCTTGGTGTAGACGAAGCGGACCAGCTCGTACTCGAAGGGGGACCCGGTCTCGTGGTAGCGGAAGGACGTGTTGGAGCGCAGGTCCAGGGAGCGGATGACCAGCTCGGCCGTGGTCCAGGTCCAGTCGTCGTCGATGCCCAGGTTCTTGTAGACCACCTTCATTTCCCACCACAACAGCAGGAAATCGCCGCCGAAGCCCACGGTGTCGCGCAGGTTGGACGGGCCGAAGAACGGCATGACGAAATAGGGACCGTTGCCGAAACCCCACACCCCGAGGGTCTGGCCGAAGTCCTCGTTCTGCCGCTTGAGGTTCGGGTTGTTCGACGCCACGTCCATCAGCCCGCCCACGCCGAAGGTGGAGTTGACCAGGAAGCGGGCGGTGGTGATGGCCGACTTCTCCATCTTTCCCTGGAGCGCGCAGTTGACCAGGATGCCCACCTCGTTGAGATTGCGGATGACGTTGTGCACGCCGGTGCGCGCGGGCGACGGGACCACTGTCTCGTATGCCTGTGTGGCCGGGAGGAAAACGTAGGTATCGAATCCGGCGTTGAAGGAATAGATGTTCCGGTTCAGGGGTTCCCACGGATCGTGGACCTCGAGTACGGCGAAACCGCTGGAACCGCAGGTGTCGGGCCAGTGGTTGACCTCGGTGCGGAACGCGCCCGGCTCCAGGACCAGCTCCGGGGCCGCCCGGCTCCTGAGGGACGCGCCGCAGCCCGCCAATCCGAGCAGGACGGCGAGCAGCGCCCAGGCGGCGACGAGGCGGACGGCACGGCGCGCGGCGGTCATTTGAGCAGCTCCAGCAGGGTTTCCACAAAGGGACCGTACATCATGTTGCCGCAATGCCCGCCCGAGGGGAAGAGCCTGGCGCGGTCGCCGAAGACGCCCTCGATGAACCGGACGTCGTTCTCGTTGAGGATGACGTCGTCGCGGTTGCCGATGAGCACGATCCGGTCCGCGGCCATGAGAAAGGAGCGGATGGGATAGAGGCTGCACCGCTGGATCATGGTGTAGCGGTCCAGGGCCGGGTCCAGATGCTTGAGGTACGGCAACAGGTACTCGTCCATGTAGTCCTCGAACCCGATCTCGAAGGCGGCCTCGGCATAGTCCATGAGCGGGTCGCCGGTCTTGAGGGGAAAGCGGTCCGGCGGCACCAGGTATCCGGCCTGCAGGCAGACGTCCGAAGCGAAGATCATGGCCGAGGAGGAGAGCCGGAAATCGACGCCGACCAGGGCGCGGATGTCCGTGTCGTCGAAGTCCACCTGAGTGACCAGGTCGTAGAGGAAGTTGTCGTCGAAATCGGTGATGTCGGTCTGCTCGTAGTAGTCGGAGAAGAGCTTGACGAACCGCTCGATCTGCTGGTGCACGGTGCGCTCGCCCAGGTTGTCGGGTCCGAGCCAACTGTCGAGCCGCTTGGCCGAGTGGTAAAGGCTCACCGGCGGGTTGATCAGCAGGGCCTTCCGGAAATCGAAGTCGTGGCGCTCGCTGTCCAGGTGCGCCAGGTAGGCGGCGTGCATGGCCCCCAGGCTGTAGCCGGTGACGTAGTAGCCGCTGACCTTGCACTCCCTGGCCAGATCCTCCTTGATCCAGGTCATGACCCGATAGAGGTCGTCCACGTCGTCGGGCACGTAGCCGGGCACCGCGTGCTGCGACACGCTGATGACGAAGTTCATGTGCGTGGGCGACGACAGGGCCACCACGTGGTAGCCCGCGCCGTAAAAGACCCGGGTCAGGAAGACCATCTTCTTGGAGTCGTGCTCCGCGCCCGTGCCCGCGATGATGAAGATCAGCGGAGCCTCGCCCTTTTGCAGGGCCGTGCTGTAGGCCATGTCCCGGCTGTAGGAGAAGATGTCCGGCACGTTGCGGTCCTTGACCCGAATGGCCCGGGCCTTGATCCGCACCGGCTTGAAGTCCCGGAAGATCTCGCCCGGCGGGGTGCCGTAGACCGTGGCCCGGTAGGGATCGGTGAAGGGATAGCCGTAGACTCCGGCCGCCGAGGGCGCGGCGGCGAGCGTCAGCAGGAACAGTGTGAAAATGGCTATGTTTCGCATGGGATCGGCAGTACCTACCCTCTTTTTCCGGTTTCGCATAGTCTGCAAGCCCTATGCCCGGTACCGGAGAGGGATGTCTGCGGGAAGCCCCTTTGGCGAAAATCGGGGCGAATCAGACCATGATGTCAACGGAACGGACTGACAGGGGGGCTCCGCCGCCGTCGGACGCAACGGCGGGGGCGTCGCCCGGCACGGCCGCCCTTTCGACGGCGGCTTCGTTCATCGGGGAGACGGCAGAGACGGCGTTGTCCAAGGAGGCGGATTGTGCGGCGGCCCCGGACTGAGAAGCAGCCTCGCCGTCCGAACCGGACGGTGCGGCCTCTTCAAGGTTCTCTTCCAGCTCTTCGATGGGCGAGGTTTCGTCCTCCATCACCTTTTCGCTCTCGCTGGCCGTAGCCTCTTCGGCGCGTTCCTCCACATCCTGACGGATTTCCTCGGCCTGCTCGGCGTTCTTCTCCGTGACCTCGCCGTCCACAACGTCCCCGACGCTTTCGGCCGCCTTCATCCCCAGGAGATAGAGATCGGCGTTGGTCATCTCCTCGCCCTGCAAGGATTTGACCTCCGACGTCAGGGCGAGCACGTTCCTGTATCCGGCGACCACGGACTGCATCTGGTTGGCGAACTGGCTCTGCACATTCAGCCCGATCATCAGCCCGCTGATGTATTTCGACTGCTTCCGTCCGGCCTGCACGAAGTGGGAGGCCATCATGTTTTCGCTGGACAGGGAAGCCGTCGCGGATGCGGCCGGTTCCGACGCCTGCGCGGCAACGTTCGCGGAACGCGCGGCAGCGCCCGACAGGGAAAACCCCGTGGAGGATTGGTGAGTGAAGTCGATGCCGAAGAGGTTCATGCTACCGCCGAATGTTGTACTTTCTTTATCGATTATCGACAATTTCAGCCATATCTTTAGGGAAAGCGCGCAAAAAAAGGGAGCCGCCGTAGCGACTCCCCTGCACCCGCGTTCAACCCTAGCGGAACAACTC
Source organism: Pseudodesulfovibrio sp. (assembly GCA_036584335.1). Lineage (GTDB taxonomy): Bacteria > Desulfobacterota > Desulfovibrionia > Desulfovibrionales > Desulfovibrionaceae > Pseudodesulfovibrio. The sequence goes on from JAZHDH010000291.1 coordinate 4,883, forward strand.
CAGATAGCGCCCGTATCCCTCCTTCTCCATCTCCTCGCGGGGGATGAAGCGCAGGGAGGCGGAATTGATGCAGTAGCGCTGTCCCGTGGGGCCGGGGCCGTCGCCGAAGACGTGGCCCAGGTGGGAGTCCGCGCCCCGGCTGCGCACCTCGGTGCGGACCATGCCGTGGCTGCCGTCCTCGCGCTCGGCCACCGCGCCCTCGCCGATGGGCCGGGTGAAGCTCGGCCAGCCCGTGCCGGAGTCGAACTTGTCCGTGCTGGAAAAGAGCGGCTCACCCGAAACGACGTCCACGTAGAGGCCCTCGCGGTGGTTGTCCCAGTAGGCGTTGTCAAAGGGCGGCTCGGTGCCGCACGCCTGGGTGACGTTGTATTCCAGGGGGCTCAGGATTTTCTTCAGCTCGGCGTCGTCCGGCTTGGCCGCCTTTGCGGGTTCGGCCTTCATTTCGGGCTTCGCCGTCTTGCCCCAGGTCTTGGCCGCGAACCGGTCGCGCCCCGAGAAGTGGCGGTAGGTCTTGTAGCGCAGCGGGCAGGTCCGGGAATAGTTCTGGTGGTAGTCCTCTGCCGCGTGGAACGTGGTGAAGGGCAGGATTTCGGTGACCACCCGGCCCGGCAGCACGCCCGACTCGTCCAGGGCGCGCCGGGAGGCTTCCGCCGCCTCTTGCTGCGCCTCGGAGTGGGTAAAGATGGCCGAAGTGTACTGGAATCCCCGATCCGCAAACGAGCCGCCCTCGTCCGTGGGGTCGATGGACCGCCAGTAGCGGTCCAGGATTTCGCCGTAGGTGATGACGGCCGGGTCGAAGGTCACCTGCACGGCCTCGCGGTACCCGGTGGTCCCGCTCGAAACCTGCTCGTAGGTGGGATTGGGCTCGACGCCGCCCGCGTACCCGGACACCACGTCCAGCACGCCCGGCAGCTTTTCCAGGTCCGCCTCCACGCACCAGAAACAGCCGCCCGCAAGGGTGGCGGTTTCCGTCTTCTCCAGCTTGGTCATGACTCCTCCCCCGGGGGCGGCGAAGACCGCTCCCGCCAGCAGGGCCAGGCACACCGCCAGCCACACCGCCCGGGGAAGCACTCGTTTCAGGGTCATCGCGCCGCCTCCTTTTCAACAATAGGTATCATTGCCGGAATGTAGACATCGCGCGGCATCTGTCAAGGGGCGCGCTTTCCGCGCCGCAGCGATTGCCAATGGCGGGATAACCGGGTTATGCAGAATTGGACAGTGAACCTTCCGCCCTCGAAGGAGTGCCCATGCCCCCGTCCCTTCTCGTCGTCAGAGGCATCAACCTGGACAAGATCCGCAACCGCAACGAGCGGCGCGTGGCCAGGTTTATGGCCGAAATCATTGACGAATATTATGACGACTACATTTTCGAGCACCTGGACATCGAGGACATCTACGCCCTGACCCTGAACCTGCTTCCGGCGCGCTACACCCAGCAGGGGACCATAGTCCTCCAGGACCGGCTTTCGGACTTCGAGATCAAGAGCAAGGTGCGCGAGGCCATCGACCGCGTGCTGGAAAACCCCACCCGGGCCGAATAGCCCTCCCGGTTCCGACCTGACGAAAACGAAGACGCCCCGGTCTCCCTTGAAAGGCCGGGGCGTCTTGTTGTTTTTTCCCGAAAATCAGGAACCGGAGCCCCGCTTCTCCATGCCGATGACGAACATCAGCAGCGCGGGGATGACGAAAATGGTGAAGACCGTGGACAGGGCCAGGCCGCCGAGGACCACCGCGCCCAGGCCGCGATACAGCTCCGAGCCCGGACCCGGGGCCACGGCCAGGGGCAGCATGCCGAAGACCGAGGTGGCCGCCGACATGTAGATGGGCCGCAGCCGGGTGCGCGTGGCCTCGACCACCGCCTCCTTGTGCTCCATGCCCGCCTCGCGGATGTTGTTCAGCGACTGGTGGACGATGAGGATGGCGTTGTTGACGACCACGCCGATGAGGATGACGAACCCGAGCATGGTCAGGATGTCGAGCGGCTGAGGCGCGATGAACCAGTTCTCCAGCTTCAGGCCCAGGAATCCGCCCGCGCCGGCCAGCGGCACGGTGAACAGGATGATCAGCGGGTAGATGAAGTTGCCGAAGAGCGCGGACATCAGCAGGTAGGTGATGACCACGGCCAGCAGGAAGTTCCACTGCAGCGCCTGGCGGGTCACGGTCAGCTTGTCGGCCGCGCCCGAGAGGCGCACGGACACGTCGCCGAGCAGCCCCATCTGGCGCACGGCGGGCAGCAGGTTGTTCTCGATGGTCTCCATGGCCTGCTCCAGCGGCATGCTCATGGGCGGCGTCACCTGGAGCGAAACCGTGCGCTTGCGTTCCAGGTGGCGGATTTCGTTCATGGAGTTGGCGCGCTGCATCTGGGCCAGCGAGTTGACCGGGATGGCCCAGCCCTTGGGCACGGCGATGAGCGAGCTGGCCAGGTCCTCGGGCGTTGCCACGTCGCGGTTCGAGCCCTTGAGCACCAGGTCGATCTTCTTTTTGCCCTCTTCCTTGAAGTCGCCGACGTTGCGGCCGTCGAGGATGACGTCGATGGCCGTGCCCAGCCCCTGGGTGGTCATGCCCGCCGCGCGCACGCGGTCGCGCTCGGGCATGAACCGGATCTCGGGATAGAGCAGCTCCAGCGACGGCACCGGCCGGATCTGGGAGCCGGGAATGGCCTGCATGGTCATGCCGAACATGGTTCCGGCGGCGGCCACGATCTGCTCCAGGTCCGTGCCCGAAAAATCGACCTCGATGACGCGTCCCTTGCCCAGCCCCTGCTCGAAGATCGAGGCCTGGAGCGAAACCCCGAACATGCCGGGGATGGAACTGATGATCCGGTTGAAGAGCGGGGGGAGCTCGCCGCCGCGCTGCTCGTCCGTGGAGATGGCGCCGAACAGGTTGATGGTCGGCGCGGACACGTAGAACAGGTCGGTGATGCCGGGCATGCCGTCCACCTCTTTCCGGAAGTGGGGCTGGGACTGCTCCCAGACGTAGTGGCCGATATCGAGCCGCTCTTCAAAGGACAGGCCCGGCGGGGGGATCAGGATGTTGATGACCAGGTTGCGGTTGCCCTGGGGCAGGTATTCCATCTTGGGAAAGAAGACCCAGACGAGAAGGATCGAGGCCAGGGTCAGGCTGCCCACGGTGACCAGCCGGTTCCGGGGCGAATCGATGGCCAGGTTGAGCAGGGCCGTGATCCGGTCGGCCAGGTCCGAACCGATCCGCGTCAGCGGGACCATGGCCCGCTTGGCCATGGACAGGGCGGCGGGCTTGCGCGCCCCGTTCCGGGCGGCGGCCGCCTTGCGCTTCTCGGCCACGCCGTAGAACTGCCGGGCAAGCATGGGGATGACCAGGAGCGAGACGAACATGGACAGGAGGATGGCGCAGGTGACGGCGATGGCGATGTCCTTGAACAACTGCCCGGCCTCCTGCTCCATGAAGACCACGGGCAGGAACACGGCCACCGTGGTCAGGGTGGAGGCGAAGACCGCGCCCCAGACCTCGCGCGTGCCGTCGTAGGCCGCGTCGAGCGGCCCCTTGCCCATGCCCCGGTGGCGGTCGATGTTTTCCAGCACGACGATGGCGTTGTCCACCAGCATGCCCACGGCAAACGAGATGCCCGCCATGGAAACGACGTTGAGCGTGCGCCCGGCGGCCGCGAACATGATGAACGAGCCGACGATGGACACCGGGATGGACACGGCCACGATGATCGTCGAGGAAAACGATTGCAGGAAGACGAAGAGGACGATGATCGCCAGGATGGAGCCGATGATGATGTTCTGCTTGACCAGGTCGATGGCGCCGTTGATGTACGGCCGCTGGTCGTAGACCCACTCCAGGGTGACGCCGTTGTCCGTGAGCAGGCCGTCGTTCAGTTCCTGCACCACCTTGTGCACGTCGTCGGTCATGGACAGGACGTTGACGCCCGGCTCGGGCTTCACGCCCACGACGATGCCGGGGATGCCGTTGTGGAGCATGGCCACGGTGGCCTTCTCGTGCCCGCGCCGGACCTCGGCCACGTCGGCCACGATCACGCGGTGCTCGCCCGAAGAGGTGATGACGATGGACTTGATGTCCTCGGCGGAGCGGAAGTTGGCCGGAGTGCGCACGCGGTAGTCCCGCCGTCCCACGCCCATGTTCCCTGCGGAGATGGAGACGTTCTCGGTCTGGAGTACGGCCACCAGATCGGGGATGGTCAGGTTGTAGGCGGCCAGCCGCACCGGGTCGACCACGATCTGCATCTCGTCCTCGCGGCCGCCGCCGATGAACAGTTCGGCCACGCCCTTGACGCGCTCCAGATACTGGCGGACCTCGTTCTCGAAGAACGTGCGGTAGGTGCTGACGTCGCGCTGGTTGTCCGGCAGGGTGCGGAGCATCATCCAGATGACCGGCGAGGTGGACGCGCCCGTGGCCGAAACGATGGGCCTGTCGGCGCTGTCGGGGTACTCGGGCACCTCGTCGAGCTTGTTGGTCACGCGCAAAAGCGCGGTGTCGATGTCCGTGCCGATCTCGAACTTGAGCGAAAGCTCGCAGGTGCCATTGTAGCTCGAACTGTCCATCTCGATCAGGCCGGGGATGCCCTTGAGCACTTTCTCCTGCTCCTCGATGATGTCGCGCTCGATCTCGTAGGGGGTCGCCCCCTGCCAGTCGGTCTTGACCGTGATCACCGGCTCGGTGACGTTGGGCGAAAGCTGGTAGGGCAACGTGAACAGCGCGATGGCGCCGAACATGACCACGAGGATCACGCCGACCAGCACGGCCACCGGTTTTTCAATGGAAGTCTTGATCAGTTCCATGGAAGCCCCCTACTTCGCGGCCGGGGCTGCCGGAACGGCCTGGGGCGCCACGGCCTGGCCGGGCCGCAGCCGCTCGTTGCCCTTGACCACCACGTCCATGCCCTCCTGCAGCTTGGGCGACTTCACGCCCGCCAGCAGGCCGCGAAAGCCGACAACGTAGACCGGGAAGGGAACGGCCTTGCCGTCGATCACGGCCCAGACCACGTTGTCGCCGCGCGCGGTGATGACGGCGTCGCGGGGGACGATCAGGGTCTGGCCGCCCAGCCCCTTGGGCAGGTAGACGCGCGCCTCCATGCCCTCGGCCAGGGCGTCGTTGTTCATGACGCGGATCTTGACCGGAAAGGTGCGGGTGGCCACGTCGCCCTTGGGGATGACCGCGAACACCTCGCCCGGGAACTTGTCCCCGGCGGTGCCCACCTCGACCTTGAGGCCGGGCTTGACCACGCCGAACGCCTCCTTGGGCGCGTTGACCACCACCTCGAACTGGTCGGCGCGGGCCGTGACCACCACGGTGGAGCCGGTGGAGACCCACTCGCCGCGCGTGACCGGGGTGTCGATGACGATGCCGTCGTAGGGGGCGCGGATCTTCTTCTTTTCGGCCTCGTCGAGCAGCCGGGCCAGGTTGGCCTGGGCCGCGTCGTACTTGTGCAGCAGGGCCTCGGCCCCCAGCCGCTTGGAGTCGAACTCGCCCTCGGCCACGGACCGGGTCTTGAACAGGGTGGCCACGCGGTCGTTCTCCAGCTTGGCCGACTCGTACTCGGCCTTGGCCTGCCGGGCCAGGGCGCTGGCGTTGCGGATGGACTGCTCCAGCAGCGACGAGGACAGGACGACCAGGATGTCGCCCTCCTTGACCCGCTGGCCGTCGCCGACCCTGATGTCCACGACCTTGCCCTCGACCTCGGAGGCCACGTTGGAAATCTCGGAGAAATAGACCGTGCCGATGAACTCGGACTGGGGCGCCATGTCGCCGGAGGTCACCTTGGCGACCACCACGGGCGAGCCCGGCCCCTCCTGCTGGGCCAGGGCGGCGGGAGCGGCCAGGGCCGCAAGACAGAGGACAATGAGAGAAAAGATGCGTCGCAGCATGGATTAACCGTTGCGTTTTCCTGTATTTTTCCAAGGTTTGAAAATCGAAACGAACACCGTCGCCATGAGCACGGCCACCTGGAGGGCGCCCCAGGCGAGGTTCATGCCCTGGCTGTGCAGATAGTCCGGATCGGACAGGGCCGCTTGACCCAGTTCGCCCGAAATCTCCATCATCCGGGTCTCCCACGGCCCCAGGCAGACCGTGCCGAAGACGATGGCCCCCACCGTGACCGCCCACTTGACGGTCATCCAGCCGTGGCGGAAGAACCCCCATCCCGTGAGCAGCGAATAGGCCAAGCCGGTCAGCAGGCAGCCGAAGGCCCCGGGAATCACGACCACGGCCATGTCCACGCGGTGGATGGCCTGGTTGATGCCGTAGAGAGCGCCCCCGCCGCCCAGGCCGGGCTTCAGGAAATAGAGCAGAATGAGCGCGACGCCGCCGCCGACCCAGCAGGAGACCGCCAGAAGGTGCAACCCCTTGAGCCACTTCTGTCCGGTGCTTCCCAGCCTGATCATATCTACTCCTCCTCTATGCAGCACCCCTGTCCCTGCAGGGTGGGCAGCAAAATCCGCCACAGCACCCGCTTGCACGTTTCCAACTCAGCCGGGTCCACGTGCTCGACCATGGCCTCGCGGCTGGCGATGACCAGATCGATCGTGGAGTCGATGAGCGCGCGGCCCGCCTCGGTGATGAAGAGCCGCTTCACCCGCCGGTCGTCGCCGCACTCGCGCCGCAGCAGCCCGTGCTTCTCCAGCCCGGCCACCAGTCGGCTGACGCCCGTCTTCTCCTGGGAGAGCAGCGCGCACAGCCGTCCCTGGGTCAGTCCGTCGCACTGGTAGAGCGGAATGAGCGCCCGCCACTGCTCCACCGTCACCGAAATGTCGGCGGCGACGAAGCGCGCCGCCAAGGCGTTGGTGGCCACACGGGCGACCTTCCAGGTCAGAAAGCCCAGCGATTCCCTGGGGTCCAAACGTTTCATGAACACGGGAAGGTTGTAGGTGCAACAAAATCCCTCGTCAACACTTTTTTGCCTCGGCGCGGGTTGCATTACCCACGGGTTCGCTTTACTGTCCGGACATGGAACGATTTACCGCCGACCTGCACATCCACTCCCGTTTTTCCCGGGCCACCAGCAAGAATCTGACCATCCGCAACCTGGCCGCCTGGGGCCGCCTCAAGGGGCTGAACGTACTCGGCACCGGCGACTTCACCCACCCGGAATGGCTGGCCGAGATCGAGGAGCAGCTGACCGACAACGGCAAGGGGCTCTTCGTCCTGCGCGACACCTCGGGGCTGGAAAAGGAAATCCCCACCTTCGAGGGCGAAATCCCCGGCCGGACCCGGTTCATGCTCCAGACGGAGATCAGTTCCATATATAAACGCGGCGGCAAGGTGCGCAAGGTCCACAACCTGGTCTACATGCCGGACCTCGACTCGGCCAAGCGGTTCAACGAGAAGCTCGGCCAGGTGGGCAACCTGGCCAGCGACGGCCGCCCCATCCTCGGCCTGGACTGCCGCGACCTGATCGACATGGTCCT
>JAZHDH010000292.1:0-45445 GCA_036584335.1 Pseudodesulfovibrio sp.
GCCGCAACGTCGGCCAGTCGGAGATCGTGGGCGGCGTGCGCGACCGCCTGGTGCGCATCCTGCGCGACGTGATCTAGCCGGGCCTGGCGCAGGAACGAAACAAAAAGGCCTCGCCGGAGCGGGGCCTTTTTGTCGGCATGGGCCGGACGTCTAGAATAGGATCTTTTCCGGCGGGCGGCGTTCCGGAACCACTGCTTTTTCGATGGTTCCCTCGTTGTAGGCCTTGCTGACGTACAGGGCGCAGTAGCATGCGCCGTATTCCCTCACGTCCTCCTCGCGGTAGACGCAGGGACAGACGATGTCCCTGTCCGCCTCGAACTCGCCGTTGGCCAGACGGCAGGGACAGGCCATGTATCCCAGCCGCTCCTTGTTGATCAGCAGGCTCTCCAGCAGCGGCATGGTCATGTCCATGTCCGCGTTGAAATGGTAACCCTTGGGCTCCTGGATCTTTTTCAAGGTCGTGTACAGCAGTTTCGCGTCCATGCGGTTATCCTTTCAGTGCTTCGTCGATCTTTTCCCTGTTGTAGCCGACCACGACCTTGTCCTTGATGACGATGGTCGGGAAGGAAACGGCAGGATTGTAGTTCTTCACTTCCTGTACGGCCTGCTTCCGTTCCTCGCCGGACAGTTCGTCCACGTGCACGCACTTGTATTTGACCCCGCATTCGTCGAGGTATTTCTTGGCGTTGCGGCAGTGGATGCAGGTGGACAGGGCATATACTTTGACGTCTTCGCTCATGGGAAAGCCTCCGGATCGCCGGGTTGCGGTTGTCGCTTCGGGGGATTCCCGTGCGTCCGGCGGGTTACCGCCGCTTCAGGCCGAGCTCCAGGCGACGGACGGCCAGGGAACACAGGAACGTCAGGACGAAATACAGAACGAACACCGTGATCCAGACCTCGAAGCTGAGGTAGGTGGTGGTCATGATCTGCTGGCCCTGGAAGGTCAGTTCCTCGATGGAAATGACGGACACGATGGCCGAGTCCTTGACGATGGATATAAACTGTCCGGCCAGGGCTGGCAACATGCGCGTCAGGGCCTGGGGCAGCACGACATGGCGCAGGGCCTGGCCCCGGCTCATGCCCAGGGCCGTGGACGCCTCCCACTGGCCGGTTTCCACGGACTCCACGCCCGCCCGCACTATCTCCGCTATGTACGCGCCCTCGAACAGCGCAAGCGTCAGGATGGCGGACATGAACTGCGGGAACCGGCCCATGGGTCCGAACAGCCAGGAGAGTGCGTCCCGCGTGTCCGGGGAGAGCGAGTGGATGCAGTCGCCCACGCACAGCAGCTGCATGATCTGGTCGCCGATGAAGAAATAGAAGATGAAGACCAGGACCAGGGGCGGGGTGTTGCGGATCAGGCCGACATAGGTGGCCGCCACCTGCCGCCGGAACAGGCTGGGGCTGACGCGGAACAGCCCCATGGCCAGACCGGCCAGGGTGGCCAGGACTCCGGCCCACAGGCTGAGCCGGATGGTCGTGATCAGCCCCAGGGCCAGCAGACCCGGCCGCCAGGACTGCGACCCCGCGTCGTAGCGCAGCAGGTATTGCGGAATCGACTCCCAGCGCCAGTGGTAGTTCAGCCCCACGGCGGCGCGCCAGAGGCAAAAGCCGACCGCCCCCGCCAGCACCGCCAGGATGACGGCGTCCGGCAGGGTCAGGCGCCTGCATTGTTTCTTCTGCTCGGGCAACGGACTTCCGCTACTGGACCAGGGATTCCCATTCGTTGGTGAAGAACCAGTAGTGGTAGCGGTTTTGCAGCCAGCCCTTGCTCATGTTCACCCGCACCCAGTTGTCGAGCCAGTTGAGGTAGTCCAGGTCGCCCTTGCGCACGGCGAAGGCGATGGGCTCGCGGGTGAAGTCCTCCTTGAGAGGCAGGTAGAGCTTGTCGGCGTACTCGTTGGCCAGGGTGAGGGGTAGCGGATTGGAGGCCACCAGGGCGTGGACCCGGCCGTTGAGCAACTCCTGGATGGTTTGAGACTCCTCGTCGAAAAGGAGCAGTTGCGCGTTGGGAAGGAAGTTCTTGGCCGCCTCGGCGGCAGTGGTGCCCAGCCGGACCGCAATCTTGGTCTCGGGGGTGTCGAAGTCCGCGAGCGTGGTCCGTTGGCCCGCCGAGGCCTGATCGGCCACGATGGACATGCCGGAGAACTCGTAGGGGGTTGAGAAGTTGACCTTGAGATTGCGCTGCGGGGTAACGGACATGCCGCCGATGATGACGTCGAACTTGCCGGTGAGCAGGGCGGGGATGATGCCGGACCATTTGGTGGGCACGAACTCGGCCTGGACGCCCATGTCTTGGGCCAACTTGCGGGCCACGTCGATCTCGAATCCGACGTAGTTGCCCTCCTTGTCCTTCATTGCCCAGGGCTTGAAGGTGTCGAAGCCGACCCTGATGATGCCGCGCTTGAGGATGGTTTCAAGCTGGCTGGTTGCGGGGCCTTCGGCGGATGAAGGGGCTGATTTCTGCTGACCCTGGCCGCAGCCTGCGGCGAGAAGGGCGAGGCACAGGACGGCGGTTGCGGCAACGGTTCGCAATGCGTTCATGGGGGGCTCCTTGCTTCGGTTAAAGGCCTGTCTGCTTGCATGACGCCTGGGCGAAGGTCACATGGGACACGCCCAGAATGGCGATCATGACGCCCTTGTCCGTTCGGATGGCTCTCCAGATGGTCATGGGACCTCCAGGGGTTTTTCGGCTATGCGCCGTTGAATCGATTTTCCAGCATCCGCGCCACGCCCGACAGGGTCAGGGTGACGGCGAGATAGATGGCGGCCACGGTGAACCAGATTTCGAAGGTCAGGAAGGTCTCGGCGTCGATGATCCGCCCCTGCTGGGTCAGGTCGAGGATGGCCACGGTGCTGACCAGGGCCGAGTCCTTGACCAGGGACACCGCCTGGCTGGTCAGGGGCGGCAGTACGCGGCGCACGGCCTGGGGCAGGATGATGTGCCGATACATGGTCCAGGGGGGCATGCCCAGGCTCTTGGCCGCCTCCCACTGGCCCCGGTCGACGGAGGTGATCCCGGCACGGAATATCTCCGATGCGTAGGCTCCCTCGAACAGGCTCAGGGCGATGACCGCTGCCCAGAATCCGGACAATCCCAGGATGGGGGCGGCCACGAAATAGAGAAAGAACAACTGGATCAGCAACGGGGTGTTGCGGATGGTTTCCATGTACGCCCGGGCCAGGCCTCCCGCCACCAGGCAGCCCGACATGCGCATCAGCGCGGTGAGCATGCCCAGGAAGAGCATCAGGCCCATGCTGATGGCCGTGATTTCGAGCGTGACGCCGAGGCCCCTGACCAGTGGACCCCAGGTCAGGCCGTCGGCCGTGAGCTGGAAGAGGTAGGGCGGGATGCGGTACCACTGCCAGTTGTAGCCCAGCCGTTGCGAGCCCGTCAGCAGCAGCCAGGCCAGCCCCGCCATGAGCAGGCAGTACTTCCCGGTGTCCGCGAGCGCGGCGGGGGAAAGGTGGCGTTGTCGGGGCGGTCGGGCTTCGGTTGTCATGCTGGGGCGTCCGGTCGTGGAGTCGGATTTGTTCGGGTTGATGTCACCATAGCACATTCGCCTCGCAAATCCAGACGCGGGCGACCGGCGCTACGAATTCTCCTGCAGCGCGGATTCAACGGCGTCGCGGACGCGGGCGAAGACCTCGTCCGGGGTGGCGGAAGCCTTGATCACCCTGATCCGGTCGCGGTGCAGGGCGGCCCAGGTCAGGTAGCCTTCGCGGATGCGTTTGTGGAAGTTCAGGTGCTCGGCCTCGAACCGACCCTCTTCCTTGGCCACGCCCTTTTCCAGGTTGCGCAGCATGGCCCGCTTCAGGCCGATCTCGGGATCAATGTCCAGGACGATGGTCAGGTCGGGCCACAGGCCGTCCACGGCCACCTCGTTGAGTTGTTGCAGGACCCTGGTCTCCAGGCCCCGGCCATAGCCCTGGTAGACCACGGTGGAATCGGCGAACCGGTCGCAGAGCACGACCTTGCCTTCCTCCAACGCGGGCCGGATGACCTGGGCAACATGCTGAGCCCGGTCGGCCAGGTAGAGGAACAGCTCGGTCACGGGGGTCAGGTCCTTGTTGTCCACGTGCAGCAGCATCTTGCGCAGCTCGCGGCCTACCCGGCTGCCGCCCGGTTCGCGGGTGAGGAAGACCTCACGGCCCTTGGCCTCGAAGTATTCCCGGACCCGGGCGACCTGGGTGGTCTTGCCGGTGCCCTCTATGCCTTCAAAGGTAACAAACATTGGTTTTCCGCCTTGTCGTTCTTTTTTTTCGAGGTGTCGGGCGTGGCCGGGGCGCGGTAGACGTTCCGCTCCAGGAACCGCAGGTAGGGTGACCATTGCTGGCCGTTCTTGTCCATTTCGCCGTATGCTTGGTCGATGATGTTCAGTTTGGCGTCCATGTTGTCGGCAAAATGAAGGATGAACGCCTCGGGCGTCTTGGGGCGTACCGGCGATCCGAAGTCGTGTTCGCCGTGGTGGCTGAGGATCAGGTGCTTGAGATGCAATTTGAGCCCGGATTCCAGATTTTTGCACCGGTTCAGGAACGGTTCCAGCACCTCCTGGCCGATAAGGATGTGGCCCAACAGCCGCCCTTCGTCCGTATAGTCGTTGGCCGTCCCTCCGGAAAGCTCCCACGCCTTGCCAAGGTCGTGGAAGATGGCCCCGGCCAGGAGTACCTGGCGGTCGAGGTGCGGGTAGACGTCGCACAGGGCCATGCATGTCCGCGCCACCTGGAGGGTGTGCTCCAGCAGGCCGCCCACGTAGGCGTGGTGCACTGTCTTGGCTCCGGGGGCCGTCAGCAGCCGCCTGCGGATGTCCTCGTCGCCCAGAACCTTGCGGCACAGGTTTTTCCATGGAGCGTGCTTCATGTGCTGGGCGATCAGGTCCTCCACCGCCGCCAGCAACTCCTCGGGCGGGATGCGCGAGGCGGGCAGGTAGTCGGAGAGGTCCAGATCGGCCGCGTCCACGACAGCGAGGCTGTCCACCCGGAGCTGGGTCTTGTCCCGATAGTTTTCCACGAAGCCCTGGATGCGGCACAGGGAGCCGGACTCCAGGGCCGGATATTCCAGGCTCCTGGGGCTCCATATCTTGCCGTCCACGCTGCCCGAAGCGTCCTGGAAGGTCAGGTTCCAGTAAGGGCCGTTACGGGATTGGGCCTGGTTTGCCTCCGCCAGGAGAAAGGTGTCGTCCACGGACATCCCGGGAGACAGGTCCCGGACATATTGCGACTTTGTTGCCACGAATCTTGCCATTGGGTTGCGGTTATTGTACTTCGCCCCTAGCTTCGGAGCGCAACGGAGCGGGGTGGGCGGGATGAACCCGCTTCCTGGTTATGAACCTGATTTCACTCAAATTGTCAAATCCTGCGTAGGGAGCGTCACCATGAACATACTCCTGGCCAACGACGACGGCATCCAGGCGGTGGGCCTACGGGCGCTGTATCGCGCCCTGATGGAGTCCGGGCACGAGGTCCATGTGGTGGCCCCGGTCACCGAACAGTCGGCGGTGGGTCACGCCGTGACCCTGTCCATGCCCGTTCGCGTCAAGGAATTCAAGGAGGACGGGTTTTTCGGGTGCGGGGTTTACGGCACGCCCGTGGACTGCGTCAAGCTCGGGCTTTCGACCCTGCTGGGGGAGAGGCCCGACCTGGTCATTTCCGGCATCAACGCGGGGGCCAACGTGGGCGTGGATATCCTTTATTCGGGCACGGTATCGGCCGCCACCGAGGGCGCGCTCATGGAAATCCCGGCCATGGCCGTGTCCATGGACAATTTCAATCCCGTGGACCTGAGCGGCCAGGCGCGCTATACTGCGCAATTGCTGGACCGCATCCCCTGGGACGGACTGCCGCGCAAGTGCGTGCTCAACCTGAATTTCCCGGACCGGCCCTTGGCGGACGCGCTTGATCTGGTCGTGTGCCCGCACACCCGGGCCTCCTACACCGACTGGTACGACACCCGGCAGGACCCGCGCGGGCGATCGTATTACTGGCTGGACGGGGCCATTCCGCCCGAGCGGATCAGTGCGGGGCGCGACCGGGCGCTCCTGACACTGGGGCACGTCACGTTGACGCCGCTTCGTTTCGACTTCACCGACCGCGAGGCCATGGATTATCTGGGCACCAAGCTCGGGCAACCCCGTTGACGTAATATAATTGCAATCGTATCCTGTTCGCATTCAATTGTGCAAAGACGGAAATAGAACCATCAGGAGGCTGACATGGCGACGAAGATAGGCCTGAACGGATTTGGACGCATCGGACGGTACATGACCCGTTTGCTGGCCGGGGACAAGGACCTGGAGCTGGTGGCGGTCAACGCCCGCGCTTCCAACGAGGACTTGGCGCACCTGCTCAAGTACGATTCGGTGCACGGCCGTTTCCCGGACGTCGAACCCACGGCCGACGGGTTCCTCCTGAAAGGCAAATCGGTCAAGGTGACCCGCAACGCGCCCGGCGAATGGACCTGGGGCGACCTGGGCTGCGATATCGTCGTCGAGTCCACCGGCAAGTTCACCGACCGCGAGTCCTGCGACAAGCATCTGGCGTGCGGGGCCAAGAAGGTCATCGTTTCCGCGCCAGCCAAAGGCCCGGACAACACCGTGGTCGTCGGCGTCAACGACAATACCCTGACCCGGGATCAGAAGGTCATTTCCAACGCCTCCTGCACCACGAACTGCCTGGCCCCGGTGGCCAAAATCATCAACGACACCTTCGGCATCAGGCACGGCATCATGACCACGGTGCACTCCTACACCATGAGCCAGCGCATCCTGGACGGTTCGCACAAGGACCTGCGCCGCGCCCGCGCCTGCGCCGTGAACATGGTGCCCACCACCACCGGTGCGGCCAAGGCCGTGGGGCTGGTCATTCCCGAACTGAACGGGGTTTTGGACGGCATGGCCATCCGCGTGCCCACCCCCAATGTCTCCCTGGTGGACCTGGTCTGCGAATTGAAGAAGCCGACCACGGTCGAGGAAGTCAATGCGGCCCTCAAGGCGGCGGCCAACGAATCCATGGGCTACACCGAGGAGCCGCTGGTCTCCGTGGACTTCATGGGCTCCACCTTCGGCGGCGTGGTCGATGCCGGCCTGACCCGCGTCATGGGCGGCACCCAGCTCAAGGTGATCATCTGGTACGACAACGAGGCCGGATTCACCAACCAGCTCGTGCGCTTGACCCGCAAGGTAGCAGGACTGCTCTAGACGATCCAGGCTGCATTCAAGGGGCCGCCCGGCGTTTGCCGGGCGGCCTTTTTTGGCGCTCATGGAAAAACAGTCCGGAATGCTTTACTTAATTGGAGAAGTGACCTAATGGTCAGACAGAGCGGGTAATAAGCCGTTTCTCCCGATTGGAGGCTTTTTTTCATGATCAATTGCGAGGCCGAATCGGCGCCAGGCGTCGAGCGGGTGATGATTGTCCGGCAACCGATATTCACAAGGGATAAGGATATCTGGGGATACGAGTTGCTTTCGAGCGCTGCGCCGGTCCTGCCGGACGGCGAGGAAGCTGGGACCCTGCCTGACCTGGTGCGTTTCTACAGGGACTTCATTACCCGAATGCCCACGCCCTTCGGGGACAAGAAGCTGCTGGTTTCGCTGCCGGGCTCCATTCGCCTGCAAGGAGCCAATCTGCCTGCGGGGTGGGAGCAATGCGCCTTTTCCCTGAGGCCGGACATTGTCGATCATTCGGAGTGCCTCGGCTTCACCGGTGCCGTCCGGGCCAAGGGCGGCATTGTCGTCGTGGACGAGAGCCTGTCGGCATCTTCGATCGATCTGATGGGGCTGGGGAACATCATCCGCGTATCCCTGGCCGGGAAAACACCGCCGGAAATCATCAATATCAGAAAGAAATTCAAGGAACTGGATTGTGAGTTCCTGGCCGTCGACGTCAACAGCTGGGAGGCCTTCGAAGGCACCCGTGCCTTGGGCTTTTCCTATTTTCAGGGGCCTTTTTTCGCCATCCCTCAAATGCGGGACGACATGAGCCTTCCGGCCAGTTCCGTTGCCAAGCTGCAACTGCTGCGGGAACTGGGCAATCCGGATTGCGAGATGGAGGAACTGGCCGCCATCATCGCTTCGGACGTCTCCCTGAGCTACCGCATCCTCAAGTACATGAATTCGGCGGCCATGGGCATGCGCAACAAGATTAAGTCCATCCAGCAGGCCGTGTCCCTGCTCGGACTGAACGACGTCCGCCATTGGGCCATGGTGGTGGCCATGACCGACATGGACTCCTCGCCCAAGGGCGAGGAACTGGCCTACATTTCCCTGCAACGCGGGCGGTTCCTGAGCAAGCTGGCCGAGTCCATGAAGACCATCGGCCATTCCTCGAACACCATGTTCATGCTCGGGCTTTTTTCCAAGCTGGACGCCATGTTGTCTTGTCCCATGACCAAGGCCATGGAGGACATTCCGCTGGATGACGCCCTGCGTGACGCCCTGTGCGGCACACTGAACGAATTCCGTGACTGGCTATTGCTGCTCGACGCAGTGGAGATCGGCAACTGGACCATCGCCAACGACATTCTGGGTCGCTACGGCGCGTGCCTTACCAGCGCGGCCACGCAATACATGAAGGCTGCAAGCTGGGCGGCGCGTTTGTTGCCGGAAATCAAACACTGATGTTTCCCCGCGACGGGGCGAACGCGGCCGGACAGCCACTGGGCGGTCCGGCCGCTTTGTCTTATTCGGCGTCGGCCCGTTCGCGGCGTTGGTCGTCGCGGAGCAGCTTGTAGTTGATGGCGTCGACCACGGCCTGCCAGCTGGCCTCGATGATGTTGTGGGACACGCCCATGGTGGTCCAGCGTTCATGCTTGTCGCCGGTTTCGATCAGGACGCGGACGAAGGAGGCCGTGCCTCCGGTGTCGCGCACCGCCCCGGACAGGACGCGGACCTTGAAATCGAGCAGGCGAATCTCGCTGAGCTTCGGGTAGAAGCGTTCCAGCCCCTTGCGCAGGGCGCGGTCCAGGGCGTTGACCGGACCCATTCCCGTTGCTGCGGTGTGTTCCACCTGGCCCTTGACGTCGACGATGACCGTGGCCTCGGTAAAGGGCTCGGCATCCTCTTCGCGCTTGGCGTCCACCACGAAGAAGTGGCGGAAGTGGAAGTAGTCCACCGGCCGGCCCAGGGCTTCCTGCATGATCAGTTCAAAGGAGGCGTCGGCCACGGAGTATTCGTAGCCCATGCTTTCCTTGGTCTTGATTTCCCTGAGCAGCCGGTCCACGGTGGCGTCGTTCTTGTCCAAGTCGTAGCCCAACTCTCGGGCCTTGAACAGGATGTTGCTCTTGCCCGCCTGGTCCGATTGCAGCACGCGCCGGGTGTTGCCTACGCGCTCGGGTTCAATGTGTTCGTAGGTGCGTGCATCCTTGAGGATGGCGCTGACGTGCACGCCGCCCTTGTGGGCGAAGGCCGAGGCCCCGACAAAGGGCTGGCGCATGAATGGACGCAGGTTGGCGGTTTCGCTGACGAAATGGGAGGCGGCGGCCAAGCGCGCCATGTTTTCCGGGCCGATGGTCTCTATGCCCATCTTCAGTTCGAGGTTCGGGATGACCGAGCAGAGGTTGGCGTTGCCGCAACGCTCGCCGTAGCCGTTGATGGTGCCCTGGACCTGGGTCGCGCCCAGACGCACGGCCTCCAGCGAGTTGGCCACGGCCAGTTCGCAGTCGTTGTGGGTGTGGATGCTGATCTGCGCGCCGGGCAGGGCCTTGAGCACGGCTTCGATCGTCCGGCCGAGGTCGGCGGTCATGGTGCCGCCGTTGGTGTCGCACAGCACCAGCCGGGCCGCGCCGGCATCGTGGGCCGCCGTCAGCGCCCGGATGGCGTATTGCGGGTTGTGCTTGTAGCCGTCGAAGAAGTGTTCGGCGTCGAAGAACACCTCGTCCACGCGCTCGCTCAGGTAGCGGACGCTGCCCGCAATGATCTCGATGTTGCGCTCCAGCGGGATGCCCAGGGCGGTGGTGGCGTGCAGGTCCCAGGTCTTGCCGAAGATGGTGATGACCGGGGTTTCGGCAGCCAGCAGGGCGGCCAGGTTGGCGTCCTTTTCCGGAGTGGTCTTGGCCAGATGGGTCGACCCGAAGGCCGCCAGCCGGGCGTGTTTGAATTCGGTTCCCTTGATGGTGTCGAAGAACTTCCTGTCGGTCGGATTGGATCCGGGCCAGCCCGCCTCGATGTAGTGGATGCCCAATTCATCGAGTTTGCGGGCGATGCGGACCTTGTCCTCGCAGGTCAGGTTCAGTTCCTCAGCCTGTGCTCCGTCGCGGAGAGTCGTGTCGTATATCGTTACTTTTCTCATGGTTTCTCAAGGTGTTCGCCTTTGTCCAAATGGAAGGCGGAGTGAAGCGTGCGCACGGCCAGCTCCGTGTATTTGTCGTCGATCAGGCAGGTGACCTTGATCTCGGAGGTGCTGATCATCAGGATATTGATGTTCTCATCGGCAAGCGCCCGGAATGCGCGGGAGGCGACACCGGAGTGGTTACGCATGCCGACGCCGATAATCGATATCTTGGACACGTTGAGGTTGTGGTTGATTTCCTCGTAACCTATTTCATATCGCAGCTTTTCCAGCGTGCTGATGGTCTGCTTCACATCGGCGCGCGGGATGGTGAAGGTCATGTCCGTCTTGCCGTCGCGGCTCGGATTCTGGACGATCATGTCGACCAGGATTTTCTTTTCGGCCAGCGGGGAGAAAATCTGAGCGGAGACGCCCGGCTTGTCCTGGACGTGCACCAGGGTGATCTGGGCCTGGTCCTTGTCGTAAGCAATGCCGGAAACGAAAACGGATTCCATGATTTCATCCTCCTGGGTGACGACGGTGCCCGGCTCATCGGAAAATGTGGAGCGGACATGAATGGTTACGTTGAATTTTTTGGCAAATTCCACGGAGCGGATCTGAAGGACCTTGGCACCCATGCTGGCCATTTCCAGCATTTCGTCATAGGCGATGCGGTCCATCTTGCGCGCTTCCTTGCACATGTTCGGATCGGTGGTGAAGACGCCGGTGACGTCCGTGTATATTTCGCAAACGTCGGCGGCCAGGGCGGCGGCCAGGGCCACGGCCGAAGTGTCGGACCCGCCGCGGCCCAGAGTGGTGATGCGGTTGTCGCTGGTGACGCCCTGGAAACCGGCCACCACCAGGATGTCGTATTCCTGGAGCAGGTCGCAGAGGTTTTTGCTGTCGATGGCCATGATCCGGGCCTTGCCGTGGGCGCCATCGGTGCGAACCGGAGCCTGGAAGCCCAGCACGGAGCGGCACTTCACGCCCTGCTGCTTGAGCAGCATGGCAAAAAGCGCGCAGGAAATCTGTTCGCCGGTGGAGACCATGGAGTCGACCTCCGCCGGATCGGGATTGTCCGACCACTCGTCCGCCAGGGACAGGAGCCGGTTGGTTTCACCGGACATGGCGGACAGGACCACCACGACCTTGTTGCCTTCGCGGTGGGGGCGAAGGACCTTCTGCATGACCTGGCGCTGACATTCGAGGTTGCGCACCGAGGTTCCACCGAATTTCTGTACGACGATGTTCATTGTTTTTACGTGTCTTGCCTGTACGGTTTGAGTTTTCCCTCAAGGAATTCCGCCATGCCCTGCGCGGTTTCGCCCAGATATTCCAGGGTGAGGCTGCGCCCGGACCGTGCGGGAATCCATTTGAGGAGGATCGCATCCTCCGGCCAGAGATCCCTGGCCAGGAATTCGATCCACTCCACCACGGCCAGCGTCGCCGGGTCATCCAGGTACTCGAACAGGGAATCGTCCGGCACCATGCCCTCCAGCCGGTAGAGGTCGAAATGAGCCACCGGCGGTGCTGTCGGATAGAGGTTGAATATATTGAAGCTCGGGCTCGACACTTCCGCCATGTGCGCGCCCGGCAATGATTCCACCAACCCTCTGACCAGTGTGGTTTTGCCCGATCCAAGCCCGCCTTGCAAGAGCAAAGAGGGAAGCGGCGCCGTCTTTGCCATGGCCCGGGCCAGTATCCGGCCAAGGGCCAGGGTGGCTTCGGGGGTGTCCAGGTGGAGGGGAGTGGTCATCGCCCCGCGTTACTTGCCCAGCAGGGTCTTGAGCACGTCTTCCTTGCCGACCACGCCCACGAGTCTGCCTTCTTCCACCACGGGCAGGGTGTAGAGCTTCTCGTTGGTCATCATGGTGGCGATGTCCTCGATGGAGGTTTCCGGGGTGATGAAGGTCGGGGCCGGAGTCATGGCGTCGCCCACCCGCAGGGCCGCGATCTTGTGCATCTCGCGTTCCATGTCCTCGGTGGAGGAGAGGGGGATCATGCCGTCGAGCAGGGTGAAGAACGAGGGCAGGGTCACCTTTTTCTGCTGGGCGACCAGGTCGGACTGGCAGAGTACCCCGACCACCAGGCCGTCGTCGACCACGGGAGCACCGTTGATGCGTTTTTCGAGCAGGGTCTTGACCGCGACGGCGATATCGGTGTCCGGGGTGAAGGTGATGCAGTCCGTGGTCATGATGTCCTTTGCTTTCAGCATGATGCATGCTCCTTTGCCGCCTTTGGCAGCCTGTGTGCGATTTCGGAGGCCATATTGCCCCGCATGGGAAAGTCGTCCCCGAGCAGCCGCCCGGCCAGGCCGTGCCAATACACCCCGAGGCAGGCGGCCTGCAACTGGCCGAGTCCCTGCCCGAGCAGGGAACCGAGCAGGCCGGAAAGCACGTCGCCCGATCCGCCCACCGCGAGGTTGGGCTCGGAGAACGGGCTGAGGCAGGTGGCGTCCCCGTCGGCCACCAGCGTGCCGGCACCTTTGAGGATCAGGGTCGCCCGGCACTGGCGGACGAAGCTGGCCGCCGCGCCGGTCCGGTCCGCCTGGATTTCGGCGGTGGTCAGGCCGAGCAGGCGGCCCATCTCGCCCGGATGCGGCGTGACGATGGTGGTCGGGGGGAGGTCGGCAATGAGTTCGGGGTATTGCGAGAGCCCGTACAGGGCGTCGGCGTCCAGCACCGTCCGGCAGGGGCAGTGGGGGACGCAGGTCTTGATGAAGCGGGTGGCACCGGACCCTCGGCCCAGGCCGGGACCGATGACCAGGGCGTCCGCGTGTTGCGCCCGCTCCAGAAGTTTTTCGGTCATGTCCGGCGTCCACTCCGCGCCCTGGCCGAGCGGGAGGGTCATGATGTCGGGCGAGCCCGCCTTGATGGCGTCGGCCAGCCCGGCGGGGCAGGCCACGGTGACCAGCCCGGCGCCGCTGCGCAGCGCGCCCAGCGCGGCCAGGTGCGGCGCTCCGGTCAGGCCGGGGGAGCCTCCCGCGATGAGTACGCGTCCGGCCGTGCCCTTGTGCATGTCGGGGCGCAGGGGCGGAATGGCGTTCATGACGGACCCGGTGATGAGGTGGTGCCTGGTCGGGTGCGCCTCCCGCGCCGCCGTGGTGATGCCGATGGGCCGGACGTGCAGCGTGCCGGTGAACGCGGCGGCTCCGGGCAGGGCCAGGCCGAGTTTGACCGCCTGGAAGGTGACGGTGGCGTCCGCCGCCACTGCTTCGGGGCCGGGGATGCCGGTGGTGCCGTTCAGGCCGGAGGGGATGTCCAGCGAGAGGATGAAGGCGCGTCGGCCGAATCGGTTGATGGCCCGGATGAGCATGAGGAAGGCCGGGCTCAGCTCACCCTCGAAGCCGGTGCCGAGCAGGCCGTCGATGATGATGTCCGGCTGGGGCAGGGTGGCGGGGTCCGTGCCGTCCAGATGGACGGCGGGCACGCCCAGCGCCATGGCCCAGGCCAGGTTGGCCCCGGCGTCGCCCGAATACCGTTCGCAGGGGCGGGTGGGGAAGAGGGTGACCTCGG
Source organism: Pseudodesulfovibrio sp. (assembly GCA_036584335.1). Lineage (GTDB taxonomy): Bacteria > Desulfobacterota > Desulfovibrionia > Desulfovibrionales > Desulfovibrionaceae > Pseudodesulfovibrio. Next base: position 13,779 of record JAZHDH010000292.1, read on the forward strand.
CCCCGTGTTCGTGGAGCTGGCGGGCCAGGGCGAAGGCGTCGCCGCCGTTGTTGCCCGGTCCGGCGAAGCAGTGGACCATCGCGCCCTTCACGGGGCCGAATTCGGTGACGAGCACATCGAGCGCTTCCCGGCTGGCGGCTTCCATCAGGACCATGCCGGGCACGCCGGAAGCGATGGTTTCCCGGTCCCAGACGGCCATTTCGGCCGGAGTCGGCAGGGGTAGCAGCATGGCGTTCCTCGGTTGCGGTTTCGCGCGGTTATTCCAATACCACGGTGGCTGCGGCGATGTCACGGGAATGGGTGAGGGAGATGTGGGCGGCCGTCACGCCCAGTTCGTCGCAAACTTCGAGCGCCCGGCCCAGGAACCGGATTTCCGGTTTGCCCGAGGCGGCGTGCAGGATTTCGATGCACCTGAAGTGCACGCCCCGGGCGAAGCCGGTGCCCAGCGCCTTGACCGCCGCCTCCTTGCCCGCGAACAGGGCCGCCAGGCGCGGGACCGGATTATTCTTCGGCAACTGGGTCCGTTCGCCCTCGGTCAGGATTTTGCGGGCGAAGCGTTCGCCATGGCGAATCCACATCTCCCGGATGCGGTCGATTTCCGTCAGGTCGACGCCGATTCCCTTGACCATGGATCGCCCCTAGTCCGCGAAGGTGCGGATGATCTCGACCATGTCGCGCACGGCGCGGTCCAGTCCGACGTAGATGGCGCGGGCCATGATCGCGTGGCCGATGGAGTATTCGCTGATGCCGGGCAGGTCCTTGAAGGCCAGGACGTTGCGGTAGTTCAGCCCGTGGCCGAGATTGACCTTGAGCCCGATGCCCCTGGCCAGGCGGACGGCGTCGAGAATCTTGGCCAGTTCCGCGCTGCGCGGGCCGATGTCCTTGGCGTCGGCATAGTGGCCGGTATGGATTTCGATGAATGCCGCGCCCGTGGCCCGGGCCGCCTCGATCTGCTTGGGATCGGCGTCGATGAACAGGGAGGAGCGGATGCCCTTGGCATGGAGCGGGGCGAGGTAGTCGGCCAACTCACGCTCGCGGCCGATGCAGTTCAGGCCGCCCTCGGTGGTCAGTTCCTGGCGTTTTTCGGGCACCAGGCAGACCATTTCCGGTTTCACCTTGAGGGCGATCTTCTGCATCTCCCCGGTGGCGGCCATTTCCAGGTGCAGACGGGTGTTGCAGGTCAGCTTGATCAGTTCCACGTCGCGGTCCTGAATGTGCCTGCGGTCTTCGCGCAGGTGGACGATGATGCCTGTTGCTCCAGCCATTTCAGCCAGATAGGCTGCGGTGACGGGTTCGGGTTCAATGCCCCGGCGGGCCTGCCTCAGGGTGGCGACGTGGTCCACGTTGACGACGAGTACCGGCATGTATCAGTCTCCGTGTTGAGGATGAACGAATATTTTCATTGATTAAGCAATCTTGGCTCGGTTGGCAACCGTCCCTGCGCAATGGTGATAATCCGTTGCGATAATTGTTACAAGTTGACACCAAAAGCGGGCAGAGGGTATCGCCTTGCGCTGAAACGGAATCCAACTTCAATTCGGAGAACAATAGATGAACGTTTGCATCGTCGGCACCGGCTACGTGGGACTGGTTTCCGCCGCCTGTTTTGCTGAGATGGGGAACAACGTCCATTGCGTGGACGTGAACCCCAAGGTCGTGGAAACGCTGCGCGGCGGCCATGTCCATATCTATGAGCCGGGCCTCGAGGACCTCGTCAGGCGCAATACCGGGCAGGGACGGCTCAAGTTCACCACCGACCTGGCCGAGGGCATGGCCGACGCCGTGGTGGTCTTCATCACCGTGGGCACGCCCCAGCATGACGATGGCAGCTGCAACCTGTGCCATGTGGACGCCGTGGCCCGCGAGATCGGTCAGCGCATGACTTCGCCCAAGATCGTGGTCGACAAGTCCACGGTGCCCGTGGGCACGGCCGACCGCGTCCGGGGCCTCATCGCGGAAGAGTTGCGGAAGCGGGGCGCGACGATCTCCTTCGACGTGGTCTCCAATCCGGAATTCCTCAAGGAGGGCGACGCGGTCAACGACTTCATGAAGCCCGACCGGGTGGTGGTCGGCACCGGCGACGAGGGGTCGGCCAAGGTGCTGCGCAATCTGTATTCCCCGTTCGCCCGCAGCCGCGAAAAGCTCATCGTCATGGGCGTGCGCAGCGCGGAGATGACCAAGTACGCGGCCAACTGCATGCTCGCCACCAAGATTTCCTTCATCAACGAGGTGGCCAACATCTGCGAGCGGGTAGGTGCCAGCATCTCCGAAGTGCGCGCGGGTATCGGCTCGGACAGCCGCATCGGCTACAGCTTCATCTACCCCGGCGTGGGCTATGGCGGCTCCTGCTTTCCCAAGGATGTGAAGGCGCTGATCGGCACCGCCGAGGAACACGGCTACGAGGCCCGGCTGATTCGCGCCGTGGACGAGGTCAACAACACGCAAAAACGCATCCTGGCCGAGAAGATCAAGGCCTACTTCGCGCCGCAGGGCGGGGTGGCAGGGAAGACGCTGGCCGTTTGGGGCATCGCCTTCAAGGCCAACACCGACGACATCCGTGAGGCCTCGGCCATCGAGGTCATCAAGGAACTGATCGCGCAGGGCATGAAGGTCAGAGCCTTCGATCCCGTGGCCAATGCGCGGGCGCGCGGAGAGATTGGCCATTTGGACAACCTGTCCATCGAGGACGACCAGTACACGGTGCTCGACGGGGCGGACGCCCTGGCCGTGATCACGGACTGGAACCAGTTCCGCGACCCGGATTTCGATCGCATAAAAAAGTTGCTGAAAGCCCCGCTGATCTTTGATGGCCGCAATCTTTACGTGCCCGAGCGCATGGGGGAGGGCGGTTTCGCCTACTTCAGCATTGGCAGGCTGCCGGTGAAGTAACCCCTTGAGCGCATGACGAAAAGAAAGCCCCCGGTCCGTGACCGGGGGCTTTTCTGTCGGTGTATTGTTGGAGCCTAGGACTGACCCTTGCAGCAGGTGCGGTATTGCAGTTCCTGCAGGATGACCCGCTCGTATTCCGGGTTGTAATCGACATCAATGGCTTCGTCCTGATCCAGCATTTTCGCAAGCTGTTGCGTTTCTTCCCAAAAATCGAGAAGCTCTTCGTCCGCCAGACTTTTGATCTGTTCTTCAAGAGAGCCCTGATCGTTGAAGGGAGCATATTGACCCATGCGTCAGGTCCGTCCTTTTTGTGAAAAAATTTCAAGGAAAACAAATCAATAGCTACGAATAGAGGCCTACATTAGTCCTTTATCCCCCAAGCGTCAACCCTCCGTTATCCGCGACGAATGATAAACCGGACGCTCCCTTCTCTCTTCAATTCGCGGCTTGGGACAGCCGACAGTAGATGATAGCAGTTTTCATTTGTATCAATTTAAAATAATAGTATAATTTATCTAAGTAGTAAAAATTATCATTTTTTGCTTGCCTTGGCTCCGAGGTTTGCGTAGACATTCTTTAGGTAGTAGGAATTATCATTATCAACTGATTCGGTTGATATGTGAAAAGCGGATTTCGGATGCATTTTCAGACTCTTTGAACCCATGCCCGCCCGCATATCGGGACAGGGGCGTAACAACAAAGGAGACACACAATGGAAAACAGCTTCCCCCTCATCGGTGAGAAATTCCCCGAGATGACCGTCACCACCACCCACGGCAAGATCAATATCCCCGGCGACTATGCGGGCAAATGGTTCATACTCTTTTCCCATCCGGCCGACTACACCCCGGTCTGCACCACCGAGTTCGTCGCCTTCCAGAAGCGGTACGAGGAGTTCAAGGCCATGGGGTGCGAACTGATCGGCCTGTCCATCGACCAGGTGTTTTCCCACATCAAATGGATGGAGTGGATCGAGGAAAAACTGGGCGTGACCATCGAGTTCCCGATCATCGCCGACGACATGGGCAATGTCGCCAGGAAGCTGGGCATGGTCCACGAGGCCAAGGGCGCCAATACCGTGCGCGCCGTGTTCATCGTCGACGACAAGGGCTTTGTCCGCACCATTTTCTACTATCCGCAGGAGCTGGGCCGCAACATGGACGAGTTGTTGCGCGCCGTGAAGGGCCTCCAGACTTCCGACGCCAATGGCGTGGCCATTCCGGCCGGTTGGCCCAACAACGAATTGATCAAGGATTGCGTCATCATCCCACCCGCCGCCGACGTGGCCAGCGCCAAGAAACGCCTGGACGAGTACGAAGGCTACGACTGGTGGTTCTGCTACAAGAAGCTCTAGCCTCGGCTGCAGGGCGCAAGACGACCGGGCCTGGCTCCGAACATCGGAGCCGGGCCTTTCGCGTTGCTGGTGCGCTTTTGATTTGCCATTGACAAATGCAGGGCGGGTTGACACATTGAATCCATTGAAAATTGCCGTGTCCCATGGGCTTGGACCACTGACGAGGTAACCATGAGCGTTGAATTCGAAGATGTTGCGGATGTTGAAGAAATCGAGAAGGACCAGAAGCTGATCCAACTGGTCACTTTCAGCATCGGCGAAGAGGAGTTCGGGGTCAACATTCTCCAGGTTCAGGAAATCATCCGTACCATGGACATCACCCGTGTTCCCCGTGCGCCGGATTTCGTCGAGGGCGTGATCAACCTGCGCGGCAAGGTCATTCCCATCGTGGACATGCGCAGCCGGTTCGGCCTGGGGCACAAGGAGCACGACAAATACACCCGGATCATCGTCATCGAGATCAACATGATCATCGTCGGGTTCGTGGTCGATTCGGTTTCCGAGGTCTTGCGCATTCCGGCCAATTCGGTCCAACCGCCGCCGCCGGTGGTTGCGGGCATGGATTCCGACTACATCGACGGTGTGGGCAAGCTCGAAGACCGCCTGCTCATTCTGCTCGATCTCGATTCCCTGCTCGACAACGAGGAGAAGGAAGCCCTCTCCAACGTCTAGCAGGTGCAATTTCTTGATGACAAGCCGCCTTGCTCCCGATAGGGAATAGGCGGTTTTTCATTTTCAGCAGGGACCGTGCAGTCGGTCCGCCAGACAGATGCCATCAATTTTTCCCCAAGCCGTCACCGATTTCATCAACGCGAAAAGCGACACGGTCCGCGTCTTCAAGAGCGGCACGGCCACGCAGTCTTTCGTGGCCAGCGCACTGCTGGCCAAGGGCGTGGACACGGTCGTCGTGGTGCCCGGCGCATCCGAGTTCAAACAGATGCGGGCGTTGCTTGCGCTGTTTTCCCCGCCTGCGCAGAACCGTCCGGCCTGGGAGCGGCAGTGGGTAACCCTGCCGCCGTACCATGCCCGGCGCCCGGATGCCGAGGCCTGGGGCGATCGCTGGGCGGCTCTCTACGCCCTGACATATGGGGCGAGACCGCGCGGCGTGCTTATGACCGTCGACAATCTGTTGCCTCTGTGGCCGACCCCGGAAGCCCTGCGTGGCAACTGGATCACCTTGTCACGCAACGAGGAAATGTCGCCCGAACTGCTCCTGGAGCAGCTCGTTTCCTGGGGGTACGTGCGGCGAAAGCTGGTGTCCTCGCCCGGTGACATGGCCGTGCGCGGCGATATCCTGGACATCCACGCCCCGGGTTACGACCTGCCCGTGCGGCTCGAATTCTTCGGCGATACCCTGGACGAGATCCGGCTCTTCGACCCGGCCACCCAGCGGTCGCGCATGAGCCTGAGCGAATTGGTTTTGCTGCCCGTGGCTCCGGGCCTGACCACGCCGGATTTTGTGGAGGGCGCGCGCAAGGTTTGGAAGCGCATGCGGGCCACCGGCGAGATGCGTCCGGCCGATGAGCTGGCGCTGCTGGAGCGACTGGATGCGGGCGACGGTTATGTCTGGCCCGGCCTGTTCTACGAGAACCCTGTGGGGTTGGAAGCCTACCTGCCCGTCGGGTCCGCGTTCCTGCTCGCCTCGGGCGGGGCGCTCCGGACCCGGCTGGAGGACCAGGAGCAGGCTTGGCGCGGGTTTTCGGAAGAGGAGGAGCGGCAAAAGGGCGTGCGTTGCCCGATCCGCTATTTCATCCGTACGCCCGAGGCCGCTCGTTCCGCCTGGCAGGGCGCGCGCCAGATCGTCTTCGAGGAGCTGACCCTGGGCCGGGAGAAGAACGGCATCGACCTGCCCGAGACGGCCTATGGCGATTTCACCGACATTTTCTGGAAGCCCGAGGCCGTGCGCAGGCCCTGGGCCTCTCTGGTGGCCGGGCTGAAGGAATGGGGCCGCACCGGGTTTCAGACCATTCTCAGTTTTCGTTCCGAGCGCAGCCGGGCCAAGTTCCTCAAGCTGGCCGAGCAGGAGCAGTTGCCCATTGCGCTCGACTATTCTCCGCGCGGTCCGGGGCTGTTCGCCCTGGTCAGCCCGTTGCGCAAGGGCATGGAGCTGGCCTGGTGTTCGGTTCGCATCCTGGGCGAGGAGGTGCTCCAGCCCGAACCTGCCCGCAGCCAGGCTCAGCGCGACAAGGGGTTCGTCGGCCTGGAGAAGTACGACGATCTCTCCGAGGGCGACCTGCTGGTTCACCGCGACTACGGGCTGGCCCAGTTCGGCGGCCTGCACCACATGCGCATAGGCGATGCGGCCAATGACTACCTGCTGCTGTTCTTTTCCGGCGAAGACAAGCTCTACCTGCCCGTGGACCGCCTCAAGCTGGTGCAGCGGTTCAAGGGGCCGGAGGGGGCCAAGGCCCCGCCGCTGGATAAACTGGGCGGCGCCCGCTGGGCCGCGACCACGGCCCGGGTGCGCAAGGCCATCGAAAAGATCGCCCACGAACTGGTGGAGATGTATGCCTTCCGCAGAGTAGCCAAGGGATTCGCCTACGGCCCGGTGGACGACATGTACGCCGAGTTCGAGGCCACATTCGGTTTCGAGGAGACGCCGGATCAGGAACGGGCTGTGAACGATGTTTTCCGGGACATGGAGAAGCCCGAGCCCATGGACCGGCTGGTGTGCGGAGACGTGGGCTTCGGCAAGACCGAGGTGGCGCTCCGGGCCGCCTTCCGCGCGGCCATGGAGGGATTGCAGACCGCGCTGCTGTGTCCGACCACGGTCCTGGCGGAGCAGCATTACCAGACGTTTGTCAGGCGCATGGAGGGCTTCCCGATCCGGATCGGCATGCTCAGCCGGTTCGTTCCGCCCAAGCGGCAGAAGACCGTGCTCGAGGCCGCCGCCCGGGGCGAGATCGACATCCTCATCGGCACGCATCGCATCCTGTCCAAGGATGTGGCGTTGCCCAATCTCGGTCTGCTCATTCTGGATGAGGAACAGCGCTTCGGAGTCAAGCACAAGGAAAGGTTGAAATATTTTCGACAGAACATTGACGTGCTGACCCTGACGGCCACCCCCATTCCCCGCACGCTGCAACTTTCGCTGTCCGGCATCCGGGGTCTCTCGGTCATCGAGACGCCGCCCAGGGATCGCAAGCCCGTGGAAACGGCCATCACCGAGCGGGACGGCAACGCCCTCAAGGGCGTTCTGGAGCGCGAGCTTGCCCGGAACGGACAGGTGTACTGGGTCTACAACCGGGTGGGCGGCCTGGAGCGGGTAGCCGAGTTCGTGCGCGAGCTGGTGCCCGACGCGCGCGTGGCCATGGCCCATGGCCAGATGACCGAGAAGGCGCTGGAAGAGGCCATGCGCGGCTTCTGGCACGGCGACATCGATGTGCTGGTGTGCACGTCCATTGTCGAGTCCGGCCTGGACTTTCCCAACGCCAACACCCTGATAGTGGATCAGGCCCAACTCTTCGGCCTGGGGCAACTCTATCAGCTGCGGGGCAGGGTGGGCCGCAGCGACCGCCAAGCCTATGCCTATTTCGTGGTCCCGAGCGTGGACGAATTGTCGGAAATCGTCCGTAAACGCTTGCGTATCATTCTGGACATGGATTATCTGGGGGCAGGATTCAAGGTCGCCATGGAGGATTTGCGGCTGCGTGGCGCCGGAAACATTCTGGGCGAGGCGCAGTCCGGCCAGATTGCCAAGGTCGGCCTCGAACTCTTTCTGGAGATGCTCGAAGAAGAGGTCCGGCGGGTGCGGGGCCAGGCGGACGAGCGCGCCTCCGAGCCCGAGCTCAATTTCGTGTTCGAGGCGCATATCCCCGGCGGCTACATCCCGGATTCCCGGGAGCGGTTGCGTTACTACCGGGCCTTGTCCTCGGCTGGCGACGATCGGACCCTGGCGGAGCTGGAGGCGGAGATCCGCGATCGTTTCGGGCCTCTGCCCGAAGCCCTGGAAACCTTTCTCGGCATCCTGCGGCTCAAGCAGACTCTGTCCCGCCTCCAGGCGAGTCGGGCCGAGTTGTATCCGGCCAGGGCGGTCCTGTCCTGGGGGGACCACGCCATGGCCGTGCCCACCGAGCGGTTCATGGCCTGGGTGGGCCAGCGCGGCGGCCGGGCGCAACTGGTGCCTCCGGCCAGACTGGAGTTGCGCTACGGCTCGGCGGATTCCCTGCGCCAGGCCCTGGAGGATGCCGCCGCCGAACTGGAGGAGATGCTGGACACGGCCGCCGGGTGACCGCGAATGTCGTACCCTTGTGAGATACTATGATGCGAAAATCCTTGATATATTTCTTGCTCCTTCTGGTCGTGGGCTGCTCCGGAGATTCCGATGACATGGGCATTGTGGCCCGGATCAACGGCGCACCCATCTATCTCTCCCAACTCGAATTCCAGCACGACCAGTTCCTGGCGGACACGGCCGGGGCCTATGTGCCGAGCGTGGACAAGCTCAAGGCGGAATACGGCGACATCTTGGCGGACCTCATCGTGCAGGAGCTGGTGGTGCAGAAGCTGGAGCGTCAGGACATCCCCGTCACCGAGCACGACCTGCTCAAGGCGGAGGAGGAAGTCCGCGCCGACTACCCCGAGGGCGCCTTCGACCAGATGCTCATCGAGGAGTGCATCGACCTCAAGTCCTGGCGGCAGCAATTGCGCAACCATCTGGCCATGCGCAAGTTCTACCAGCAGGTGCTGCGGCCCCAGATCAAGATCGACTACAAGGAAGCCCAGGAGTATTACCGTGGGCATATTTCCGACTACTACCTGCCGGAAAGCCTGCGCATCCTGGTGGTGCGCGGCCCCAGCCGCGAAATCGTCGAACGGGCCGTGGAAAAGTACCTGGCCGAAAAGGATCAGGTCAACCTGGCCACCGTGTTCGGCGAGGTGGAGACCCGCGAGGTGGTGGTCCGCGAAGGCGGCCTTTCCGCCGCCTGGAAAAACGCCATCTCCGGCCTGCAGCCGGGGCAGTCGAGCGGCGTGCTGACTGACCGTTTCGGATTCGAGGCGCTGGTGCTTCAGGAACGGAGCCCGGCCAAGGTGCTGGAGCCCGCTCAGGCCTACCCCCTGGTGGAAAAGGCCCTGCTCGAAAGCAAGCTGCGCACCGCCTTCACCCAGTGGCTTTCGACGGCCGTGTCCAATGCGGATATCATCGTCAGCAGCCACCTCCTGCCGTCCCGTGACGACGTGAAGGAGCAATTGACGGACCAGGTGCAGGAACCGGCGCAGGAGGAGATGCGGGAAGAGACTCCCGAACCGGATTCCCTCCCGGCCGAAGCCATGGAGGAAGCCAAGGATCAGGTGCCGGACGACTCCTCGGCCGAGCCGGATTCCATTCCGGCCGAGGCCATGGACGAGGCTGACAGCGGTACCGGCATCTAAGATTGTGCACTCGTTGCATGATTTTTGTAAACGGACTAGAGTCCGTCAAATTGGTGAGCATTCCCCTTTCATGGGGGTTCCGAGGAGTTTCCGAGTGTTGCGTTGTTTTTTTTGTCTAGTCTGGCTGGCCGCGCTGCTGATGCCCCAGCCTTCCCATGCCGATGACGTCGTTTATGACCGGATTCTGGTCAAGATCAACGATGAGATCATCACGCAGTACGATCTCGACGAGGAGATGAAGCCGATCTACGCCCAGATCAAGGGCAAGCAGTTGACTGACGAGCAGAAGAATCAGCTTGAGGAACTGCGCCAGCAGACCCTCGAAAAGATGATCAACGACAATCTCCTGGCCCAGGAGATCAAGAAGTACGGCATCGAGATTCCGGACAAGGCCATTGATGACGAGATAGCGAAAATGAAGGAGGAGCGGGGCTTCACCGAAGACCAGTTCCTTGAGATGGTCAAGCAGGACGGGATGACCTTGGAGGAATTCCGGACCCGCCTGAAGGCCATCTTCGAGAAACAGGAACTGCTGGGCTACATGGTCCACAGCAAGGTCCTGGTCACCGATTCCGAGATTCAGAAGGAATACGAGGATCACCGCGACGATTATCTGCTGGAGAAGATGGTAGAACTGGCCATCATCCTTTTGCCGCCGGATATTTCGGCCATGGAGGTGAAGAAACGCATCGAGGACGGTGAGTTGACCTTTGCCGAGGCTGCGGAGAAGTACAGCGTCGGACCGGGCAAGGAGAAGGGCGGCTCCATCGGCGACATGGACTGGGGAGACCTGGCCGAGGACTGGAAGCAATCCATCGAAGGCGTCAAGCCCGGCGGCGTGGGGAGCCCCATCCGGGTCCAGGGCAGGGAAGCCCTGCTGTGCCCGGTCAAGACGATGGAGGACCGCCTCGTTCCCCTGGAAGATGTCAGGGATGACATTTCCAACCGTTTGATGCAAAAGAAGCGGGACACCATCTTTAAGGAATATTTCGATAAACTGAAGCAAAGTTCTGTCATTGTTTACATGGATTAGCCTGTTTCCTTCAGCGGGGTAGCGCGATGGATTTTGAGGAACTCGGATCGATCCTGCGGGAAGCGCGGGAAAAAAAGGGACTGAGCATCGCGGTGGTCATGGAGGCCACCAAAATCAGCCGGACGAATCTGACGGCACTGGAGAACGGCGACCGGTCCGCCTTGCCGCATCCGGTCTATGCCAAGGGTTTCGTCAGGAGCTATGCCCGGTATCTCGGCCTGGACGCCGAGGAGTTGTGCATGGTGGTGGACCGGGAGTTTCAGGATCACCCCAAGGCGCTCAAGGAGCATGGGTATGATGTCGCGCCCATGGCGGAAAAGGCGTTTCACGACCACGAGACCGGCGATTCAGGCAAGCGCCGAAGCGGTCTGCCGTTGCTGCTGATCCTGGTCGTTCTGATCGCCATCGTGATCGCGCTGATCTTTTGGGTGCAGGAAAAACAGCCTGTTGCGCCCGCCACCGAGTCTTCGGCCACGGTGGAGCAGGCCCAGCCGCCTGCGGAGCCGGTCGTTCCTGCGCCGGAGGCCGCCCCTGCGGCCCCGGAACAGGAGTCCGCACCGGCCGATATCCCGGCCGAGGCCGAGACTCCCGCCGTCACCCAGCCTCCTCCGATCATGCCCGAACCCTTGAAGAAGGCCGAGCCTGCGAAGCCTGTGCCGCCGAAGAAGGAAACGCCCGTGGCCGGAGACGGCGCCGCCGACATGGCCGCCGTGGTCAAGAAGGACCCGGGACCCGGAAAGGAAATGGTCGAGGACGGGCAGGACAAGCAGAAGTTCGATCACGTCATCATCATCCGGGCCACCACCGAGAAGGGGTGCTGGATCGGCGTCTGGAAGGGTGGCGAGACCAACATGGCCCGCGATTTTGTACTCAAGGAAGGCGAGCCGCTCCGGCTGATGTTCAATCACCCCAGGCGAATACGAATAGGCAATGTCTCCGGAGTGACCGTGACCTACAACGGGGACCCCTATCCCCTGGACCTGAAACGGGGCAACATCCAGACCCTGACCTTCGGATCGGAGTAGGGCGGCCCGCCCCACGGGAGCACGCCGTGAACGCCACGGAAAAAGCCCTGGTGCTCAAGGTGGGGTGCTTCAAGGAGGCGGACTGCTGGGTCCGTCTGCTCACCCCGTCACGGGGCATCTTCAACGGATTCGCCTTCGGCGGCAGCCGGAGCCGACGTCGCTTCGTGGGCTGCCTCGATCCTCTCAGCCATGTCCTCTTCACTCTCGGTTCCGGCAAGCGGGGCGACTATGTCATCCTCGCCGAAGGAACACTGCTCAACAATTTTCCCCAGGTGCGCAAGGACCCCGGCAAAACCGGGGTGGCCGTCAACTGCGTCAAGTTCGTCGAGGCTGCGGGCATGGACTCGGGCGACGGCGCGGCTGTGTACGATTTGCTCCTGGAGACCTTGCTTCTACTCGAATCCGGGGCCGCAGCCATGGAGTTCGTCCCCTGGCTGTTCCGCGCCAAGCTCGCTTTCGACATGGGGTACGACCCCGATTTTCTGTCTTGCGGGGAGTGCGGCGCACCGGTGACCACCGGCGACGGTTACCGCTTCGGCATCGAGCGCGGCCAGGTGGTCTGTCCGACTTGTCTTTCGGGCGGGAAACCGTTAGAGGGACTTGCTCACCCTCTTTCCAGCGGGGTCTTGCGCGCTTTGGACTGGGTGCAGCACAGCCGTCCCGCCCAGTGGGCGTCCGTCGCCATGGACGCCGACGTCCGGCGGCAAAGCAGCCGCCTGATCGAGTTGTTCGTCGCCTATCACCTGGGGCTTTCCTGGGACAACGGCATGTACAAAAAGGTATGATCCGGAGTTATTGATGAATTTTCAAGAAGTTATACTGAAATTGCAGACGTTCTGGTCCGATTACGGGTGTGCCGTCGTCCAGCCCATGGATATCGAGACCGGGGCGGGCACTTTCAACCCGTCCACATTTTTTCGCGTCATCGGCCCGGAGCCATGGAAGACCGCCTATGTCGAGCCTTCCCGCCGTCCCACCGACGGCCGTTACGGTGAGAACCCCAACCGGCTGCAGCATTACTACCAGTTCCAGGTGATCCTGAAGCCCTCGCCGGACAATGTCCAGGAGCTGTATTTGCAGAGCCTGGCAACGCTGGGCATCGACGCCGCCGAGCATGACATCCGTTTCGTGGAGGACGATTGGGAGTCCCCGACCCTGGGCGCCTGGGGGCTGGGCTGGGAAGTGTGGCTCAACGGCATGGAGGTGACCCAGTTCACCTACTTTCAGCAGGTGGGTGGCATCGACCTCAAGCCGGTGTCCGTGGAAATCACCTACGGCCTGGAGCGCATCTCCATGTATTTGCAGGAGAAGGAATCGGTCTATGACCTGATGTGGAACGACACCATCACCTACGGTCACGTCTTCCACCAGAACGAGGTGGAGATGTCGAAGTACAACTTCGAGGTCTCCGACGCGGACATGCTTTTCGACCTCTTCAACAAGTTCGAGGCCGAATGCCTGCGCCTTTGCGAGGAGCGGCTGCCCTGGCCCGCCTACGACTGCTGCCTCAAATGCTCCCATTCCTTCAACATGCTGGATGCTCGAGGGGCCATCTCCATCACCGAGCGCGCTACCTACATCGGCCGGGTTCGCAACCTGGCTTCCCGGATCGCCAAGCTCTACGCCGAACAGCGCGAAGAGATGGGCTACCCCATGTTGCAGAAGCAAGACCCCAGCGAACCGACAGCATAAAGAGTTATCGACATGGCCGAATTCATATTGGAGATCGGAACCGAGGAAATGCCCGCCCGCTTCGTGCCCAGACTGGCCGAAGAGTTGAAGGCGGGCTTTGCCGCGCTGCTCGGCGAGGCGATGGTGGAGAACGGCGGCGTGGCCACCTATGCCACCCCGCGCCGCATCGTCGCCCACGTGGCCGAACTGGCCGACGCCCAGCGCCGGGAAGAGGAGACCGTCACCGGCCCGCCGGTGCGCATCGCCTACGACGGCGAGGGCAGGCTGACCAAGGCGGGCGAGGGGTTTGCCAAGACTCAGGGCGTGGCTCCAGAAGCCTTGTTCACCCTGACCACGGACAAGGGCGAATATTTGGCCGCGCGCAAGCTGGTAGGCGGCGGCAGGACTGCCGACATCCTTCCGGCCCTGTGCGTCAGGGCCATCGAGTCCCTGTCCTTCCCCAAGAAGATGCACTGGGGCGACTACGACTTCACTTTCGGCCGTCCCATCCGCTGGCTGCTGGCCCTGCTGGGCGACCAGGTGATCGCATTCACCTTGGAAAACCTGACCGCCGGGCGTGAGACACGGGGGCACCGCGTCATGGGTCCCGGCCCCTTCGCCGTGGCTTCGGCTGCGGAATATTTCGCCGTGGTCGGCGACCAGGGGAAAGTCGTCATCGACCCTGCGGAGCGCAGGCAGACCATCGTGACCGAGGGCAACCGCCTGGCCGGGGAACTGGGCGGCGAGATCGTCTGGGTGGAGGGCCTGCTTGATGAAGTGGCCAACCTCGTGGAGCATCCCCGACCGCTCATCGGCGACATCGACCCGCGCTACCTGGAACTGCCGCGCGAGGTCCTGCTGACCTCCATGCAGTCCCACCAGAAGAGCTTCGGCGTGCAGGGGCCGGACGGCAGGCTCATGCCGCATTTCCTGACCACCCTGAACCTGGAGCCCAAGGACGTGGCCCTGGTCAAGAAGGGATGGGAGCGGGTTCTCAAGGCCCGGCTCGAGGACGCCCGTTTCTTCTGGGAGGCGGACATCCAGGTCGACTTCAAAGTCTGGCTGGAGAAATTGGAACACGTCGTGTTCCTTGGCCCCTTGGGCACGGTGGGCGACAAGTCCCGCCGCATCGAGGCTTTGTGCCGCCGTCTGGCCGAGTCCCTGGGCGAGTCCAAGTCCATCCTGCCGGGCGAGATCGAGAAGTATGCCCTGGCCGGGAGGTTGGCCAAGGCGGACCTTGTTTCGGAAATGGTCATAGAATTCGACACGCTCCAGGGCAAAATGGGCGGCATCTACGCCGAGCGCGCCGGAAAGGGCGAGATCGTGTCCCGGGGCGTCTACGAGCAGTACCTGCCCGCCGGTCCCGAAACCCCGGTCCCGTCCAGCCTGGCCGGAGCCCTGGTCTCCATGGCCGACAAGGCGGACACCATGGCCGGGTGCTTCGGCCTGGGCAAGATGCCCACCGGTGCCAACGATCCCTATGCCCTGCGCCGATGCGCCCTTGGCATCGCCCGGATCGTCATGGAGCACGGGCTCTCCATCGACCTGCGCGCGTTTCTCGGTTCGGCCCAGAAGGCCTACGCCGCCGATATCAAGTGGAAGGTGGGGCGGGAAGAGTCGCTGGACAAGCTCATGGAGTTCTTCGGCCAGCGGCTGCGCGCCCTGTTCACCGGCCAGGGGTTCGAGACCCGCGTGGTGGATGCCGCCCTGGGGGCCGGGTTCGACGACATCCGCACCCTGAAGGCCCGGCTCGAAGCGCTGGCCGCCTTCAGCCGGGAGGCCGATTTCGAGCAGGCCGTGCTGACCTTCAAGCGCGCGGCCAACATCATCCGCAAGCAGGGCGACGAGGCCGGGCAGCCGCTGACCGGCAATTATGATCCGGAACTGTTCGAGGATGCGCACGAGATCGCCTTCGGCACCCGCCTGGAAGAGATGGCTCCGCACTTCGACGACCTGTGGGAGCTGGGCGATTTTGGCGGGCTGATGGCGCTCTTGCGCGAACTGCGGCCCTCGGTGGACGGTTTCTTCGACAACGTCATGGTCATGTGCGACGCAGCCGATATCCGCCTGAACCGGCTCAACCTGCTCAAGGCCCTGGTGGACCGTCTGGGACGGCTTGCCGACTTTAATGCCTTGCAGGTCTAAAAAGACTTGACATATAAGGGAGAGTCCATATAAAAGGCTCTCCCTTCATGGGATAAGACCGTAAAACAGCATTTGATACGATAAAAAGATCAGGAGTAATTACCTTGGCCAATCACAAGTCCGCCCTGAAGAGGCACCGTCAGAGCTTGAAGCGTCGCGCCCGCAACCGCATCTCCAAGACCCGCATCAAGAACAGCGTCAAGGCTGTCCGTGTGGCCATCGAGGAAAAGGATGCGACCAAGGCCATGGAGGCCCTCAAGGCCGCCACGTCCGTGCTGGACAAGGCGTCCCGCAAGAACGTGATTCACGCTCGTCAGGCTCAGCGCCGCATTTCCCGCCTCCAGTCGGCCATCAACAAGATCGAAGCCTAACCGCTTCGTTCATCGCGACCCCGTAGCCCGCCACACTTCCGTGTGGCGGGCTTTTTGCGTTGGGCCGTGCAATGTCGGGGGGAGGGGGGCTATCGGCTCTCGTCTGCCAGGTCCTGGAGTCCGGCCTTGTCGAGAAGCGTGATCTCCTTGCCCCGCAACTCGATCAGGCCCTCGTCCACGAATCGTTTGAGGATGCGCGAGAGTGTCTCTTGTATCGTTCCAAGATAAAAGGCGATTTGTCCTTTGGGGAGATCGAGCTGGAAGGTGTCGCCGTTCTGGGACGAGTGGAGCAGGAGCAGGTAGGAGGCCACGCGCGAGGGCGTTTCCTTCAGGGTCAGGTCGTCCACCTTGTTCACCAATGACCGCAGGCGTCCGGCGAGCAGGCCCATCATCTTGAGCGCCATGTCCGGCTCGCGGCCGAGCATGGCGCGAAAATCACTGCGCGGGATGAACAGGGTGCTGCTTTCCTCCAGGGTCTGGGCGTTGGCCGGGAAGGTGCCGCCCTGAAACACGGCCACTTCGCCGAAAAGCTCGCCGGGGCCGAAGATGTGCAGGATGTGTTCCTTGCCCGAGGGCGAAGTGCGGAATATCTTCATTCGGCCGGTGAGCACGGCGTAGAATCCGTTGGCCTCGCTGTCGGACTCGAAGAGCAGGGCGTCCTTGGGGTGGGTCTTGATCACGGAGATGGACGCCAGCTTGTCGGCCAGCTCGTCGGGCAGTCCGTTGAAAAAGCGGATGGAACGGATGGCTTCGGCGGTGTTCATCGATTCTTTTTCCTTGTCATTGGCATTTTGTGGGCGGTGTTTGATTTAAGTCATGGCTTGCCGGACCTGAAAAGTCCAGCCTGGACGCACGGAGAGACGAGCCATGCAGCGACTGACACCGATAACGGCCATCCTGGCCCTTGCCCTGGCGGGGGCGCATGCCCTGCGCGGCGGGGACTTCGGACTGGCCGTCGCCTTTGCCGTTCTGGCCGGGCTCGTGCCGACGCGACGAGGCTGGGTGCGGCCGGTGGCCGTGGCGGCCCTGGCCGGAGCCGGTTGGCTCTGGGCTGACGCCACGGTGCAACTGATCCGTTTCCGCCTGGCCTTCGATCTGCCATGGGTGCGGCTGGCGACGATCATGGGGGCGGTCTTCTCCCTCAATTGCCTGGCCCTGTGGGCGTTGTGCGCCGACGGAGCCAGGGCCTATTTCGACCGGGATGGGCGGCACATCGCGGCGCGCGCGGCGACCCTGCTGCTGACCGTGACGGTTCTGGCCGTGGCGCGGGCCAAGGTCCCGTTTCCCATCCTGCTGGCCGACCGCTATGCGCCCGGCTGGGGTTGGGCCGAGATCCTGCTGCTCGGCATCTATGCCCAGTGGATCTGCGGCCTGATGCTCGAGCCCCGGGGACACCGGGCCGTCCGTCCGCGCATCTGGGGTCTCTTCTCCGCCGTGTTCTTCCTGCAATTGGCTTTGGGATTTTTTGGCATGGAGCGGATGCTCATGACCGGCACGCTCCACCTGCCGGCGCCCGCGCTGATTGTCGCCGGGCCGGTGTTTCGCGGCGGCGGGCTTTTCATGCCCATTCTGTTCGCGGTCACCGTGCTGCTGGTCGGCCCGGCCTGGTGCAGCCACCTCTGCTACATCGGGGCCTGGGACGACGCCATGAGCCGTCAAGGCAGCCCCATGCCCTCCGGCGCGGCCGTGCGGCGGTGGAGCCTGGCCGGGCGGGCGGCGACCCTGGTCCTCTGCGTGGGCGGGGCGCTGGGGCTGCGCGTCCTGGGTGCGTCTCCGGGCGTGGCTGTGGTCGCGGCGGCCTTCTTCGGCATGATCGGCGTGGCGGTCATGGTCCTGGTTTCGCGCAAGGCGGGGGTGATGGCGCATTGTACCGCCTACTGCCCCATGGGGCTGGTGGCGAATGTCCTGGGCAAGGTTTCGCCCTGGCGCATCCGCATCGGCGACGGGTGTGACCGTTGCGGCGCGTGCGTGCGGCGTTGCCGCTACAACGCCCTGGACGACCTGCGCCTGGAGCAGGGGAGCCCGAACCTGGCCTGCACCCTGTGCGGCGACTGCGTGTCCGCCTGCGCCAGCGGGCGCATCGGCTATCATTTTCCCGGTCTGAGCAAGGCCGCTTCCAGGACGGTCTTCCTGGTGCTGGTGACGAGTCTGCACGCCGTGTTTCTGGGCGTGGCGAGAATATGAACCGAATCCATACAATGAGAGGGAACCGATATGGCAATGCGTAAGATGATCACGATCAATGAGGACCTGTGCAACGGCTGCGGCCAGTGCGTGCCCGCCTGCGCCGAAGGTGCGCTGGCAATTGTGGACGGCAAGGCGAAGCTGGTGAAGGAAATCTATTGCGACGGCTTGGGCGCGTGCCTGGGGGATTGCCCCACCGGAGCGCTCAAGGTCGAGGTGCGCGAGGCCGATGATTTCGACCCCGAAGCGGTCGAGGCGCACCTCACGGCCCAGGGGCGCGAAGTGCCGGATCACATGCCCGACCCCGAGAGCCTGCGCATCGGCGGCGGTCCCCGGCCCAAGGGGGGCTGCCCGGGGGCGGCCTTGCATGCCATGACCCCGTGCCAGCAGGCCAACATGCCGCAGGCGGCCGCGCCGCAGGCCGGTCCCGGCGGTTCGGCCCTGAGCCACTGGCCGGTGCAGTTGCGGCTGGTGCCGCCCAACGCGCCGTTCCTGCAGGGGGCGGACCTGCTGCTGACCGCCGACTGCGTCCCTGTGGCCCTGCCGGGCTATCATGGCCAGTTCGTGCCCGGGCGGGTGGTGCTCATGGGCTGTCCCAAGTTTGACAACCAGGCAGAATACATTGAAAAACTGGCGGAGATCATCCGGATGAACAACCTGCGGTCCATCACCGTCATGGAGATGGAGGTGCCGTGCTGTTCGTCCATGACCGCCATTCTGAACGAGGCGTTCAAGCGGGCGGGGATCAAGGTGAGTACCATCCGTGTCACGGTGGGCCGCAACGGGGCCATCCTGGCCATGTCTCCGCTCTAACCCCGCAACCAGGGAGGATCATATGAAGAAGATCGAACTGTTCAAGGAAAACGGCTTCAAGGATACCACTTTCTCCAGCTATTTTGTCCATGAATCAGCCTACATGAAGGTGATCAACTTCAACTTCAAGGCTGGGCAGACCCTGCCCGTGCACGCCCACGAGGTGGAGGGGGAGCTGTCCATCGCGGTCTTGGAAGGACAGGGGGAATTCCTCGGCGCGGACGGCGTGAGCCTGCCCGCAGCTCCCGGCGACATGCTGGTGGCCAAAATCGCCGAGCCCCACGGGGTGCGCGCCACCACGGACATGCGCATCCTGGTGACCATAACTCCCCCGATCTGATCATGAAGAACGAAATGAACGAAAGCACGCTGCCCGAGGTGGCCCTGCCCCAGGCGGGGAAGGGGCTGTATTCCGTCACCCCGCGCATGCCGCTGGGGCGGATCACCCCGGATCAGCTGGCGATCATCAATTCCATGGTCCACGACTTCCGGCTTCCCGGCGTCCGGGTCACGGCGGGCCAGCGGCTCAAGATTCAGGGCATTCCCGAGGACAGGGTCCGGGAGGTCATCGCCCGCCTCGGTCCTGTGGGCGAGTTTTGCAAGTACTATGTCCAGGCCTGCCCCGGAACCACGGCCTGCCGCATGGGCATGCGCGACTCCATGACCATGGGGGAGCGGCTGGAAACCTTCCTGAACACCGTGGATCTGCCGTGCAAGCTCAAGTGCGGAGTGTCCGGCTGCTCCATGTGCTGCACGGAGAGCTTTGTGCGCGATGTCGGCCTGGTGGGGCGCAAGAAGGGGTGGACCGTACTCTTTGGCGGCAACGCGGGCAGGCGCGTGCGCGTGGCCGACGAGCTTGCGCGGGACATCCCCGATGGGGAAGCCCTCGCCGCCATAGCCAAGGCCCTGGATTTCTACGCCCGGGAGGGAAAACGCAACGAGCGCACCGCCCGCTTCGTGGAGCGGGTGGGAATCGAGGCGGTGCGCGCCGCAGTGGCCGGGGAGCGACCGGCGGCCGTACCGATTCCAATGAATACGAACGGTTGACCCCTTCGGTGCAGGGGCCGCAGGACGCCTCCCCGGATGGGGAGGCGTCCTTTTTTAGCGTATAATGGATTTGAATAACAGTGATTGTCCGATTCCTGCCGGTGTTGCGCTGGCGCGAAAAGATGCGTACAAGACATGCGTTGCGTCATATCAACATCGCGGGAGTCGTCAGCTTTGCGTATCATCATTGTCGGGGCCGGTGAGGTGGGCTTTCATATCGCCCAGCGCTTGGCCGTCGAGAACAAGGAAGTTGTCGTCATTGACAAGAGCGCGGATTCACTGCGCAAAATAGCCGAGACATCGGACGTGCAGACCATTCAGGGGTCGGGCAGCAGCCCCGAGGTCCTGGAGGACGCCGGGATCGCCGAGGCGGACATTCTGCTGGCCGTCACCGACAGCGACGAAATCAACCTCATCGCCTGCGTCTTCGCCAACCTGCTCAACGGCAAGATGACCAAGCTCGCCCGCATCCGTGGCAGCATCTATACCAATTACAGCCAGCTGCTGACCGGCGACGGCGTCGGCATCACCAAGATCATCAATCCGGACGAAGAGGTGGTCAATTCCATCCTCCGCCTGATGAGCGTGCCCGGCGCGGTGGAGATCAGCGAGTTCGCAGGAGGCAAGATCCGGCTCATCGGCATCAATCTGCCCGACGACAGCCCGGTGCTCGGGGTCAAGCTGTTTGATCTGCGGGGCCGGATCGGCGACGACCTGGGTATCGTCATCGCGGCCCTGGTGCGCGACGACAAGCTGATCATTCCCAGTGGCGCGGACCGCATCCACAAGGGGGACGTGGTCTATTTCGCCTGCGACATCCGCGATCAGGAGGATATTCTGGACCGGCTGGGCGTTTCCTCGGAGCCGGTGCGCGAAGTCATGATCGTGGGCGGCGGCAACATCGGCTACAAGCTGGCCAAGGCGCTCGACAACAAATACTACCACACCAGGATACTCGAGAATCGGCAGAAGCGGTGCGAATTCCTCTCCGAGCGGCTGGATCGACCCATCGTGCTCATGGGCGACTCTACGGACCAGGATTTCCTGCGCGAGGAGAACATCAAGGATATGGACATGGTCATCGCCGTCACCGGCGACGAGGAAACCAACATCCTCACTTGTCTGCTGGCCAAGAGCCTGGGGGCCAAGAGTACGGTCACCCGCGTCAACAATTTCGGCTACATGCCGCTCATCGAGCCCATAGGCATCGACTATCTGGTCTGCCCGCGCCTCTCGGCCATCAATTCGCTCCTGCACTACATCCGCCGAGGCAGGATCATCTCGTCGGTGAGCATCAAGGGCGAGGAGGCCGAAGCCCTGGAGGCCATCGCGCTCCAGGATTCGCCCATCGTGGGGAAGGCCATCAAGGACCTGGATTTTCCCCGCGGCTGCCTGGTCCTGTGCTTCCAGCGAGGCGACGAGGTCGTCATTCCCCGGGGCGACACGGTGATCCGGCCCAACGACCGGCTGCTGATCATCTCCACCCGCCAGAACATCCCCAAGGTCGAAAAGGTCCTGACCACCAAGGTGGAGTTCTTCTAGATGCGTTGGCGCTATGTCCTGCACGTCATCGGCGCGCTGGTCGCCTGCGTGGGCATGACCATGGTCTTCGCCCTGGCCTGGGGCCTGTACTACGGCGACGGCTCGGCCGGTCCCCTGGCGCTTTCCATGAGCATTTCCGTGGTGTTCGGGGCGTTGATGTTCCTGGTTTTCCGCGATTCCTCCTTTGCCCGCACCCCCATGACCCACCGCGACGGCATGGCCATTGTCGCCCTGGGCTGGTTCGCGGCAGGGATTTTCGGCGGGCTGCCGTTCTACCTGGGCGGTACGTTCCCTTCCGTGGTCGATTGTGTCTTCGAGTCGCTCTCCGGGTTCAGCACCACGGGTTCCTCCGTGCTGACGGATATCGAGGCCGTGCCGCGCGGCATCCTCTTCTGGCGCAGCCTGACCCACTGGCTGGGCGGCATGGGCATCATCGTCCTGTCGCTGGCCATCCTGCCGTTTTTGGGCGTGGGCGGCATGCAGCTCTACAAGGCCGAGGTGCCGGGGCCGTCGCCGGACAAGCTCAAGCCGCGCATCAAGGACACGGCCATGACCCTGTGGAAGGTCTACGTGCTGTTCAGCGCCGTGGAGGCCGTGCTGCTCATGTTCGGCGGCATGGACCTGTTCGACGCGCTGTGCCACACCTTCGGAACCATGGCCACGGGCGGTTTCTCCACCCGCAATGCCTCGGTGGCGGCCTTTGACAGCGCCTACATCGACTACGTCATCACCGTGTTCATGTTCATTGCGGGCGTGAATTTCTCCCTGCACTACCTGCTGCTCAAGTGGCGGCCTTCGGCCCTGTTCCAGGACCCGGAGTTTCGCACATTCGCCGGGATGTTCGCGGTCTTCGTCGTCATCTTGACCGTGGCCGTATACATGGCGGGCGAGTACGAGTCCGTGGCCGACTCCGTGCGCTATACGTCCTTCCAGGTGGCCTCCATCCTGACCACCACCGGATTCGCCACGGCGGACTACGAGGTCTGGCCCGGCGTAGCCCAGGCCATCCTGCTGTTCTGCATGTTCGTGGGCGGCTGCGCCGGGTCCACTGGCGGCGGCATGAAGGTCATGCGCATCATGCTGCTGCTCAAGCAGTCCTATCAGGAGCTGTTCCGGCTCATCCACCCGCGCTCCATCAGCCGGGTCAAGATGGGCAGGATCGTGGTCCAGGACGACGTCCTGACCGGTGTCTGGGGGTTTTTCGTCCTTTGGCTCGGCCTTTTCGTCCTGGCCGGGTTCATCGTGGCCGCTTCGGGGGTGGACGTGGTCACCTCCTTTGCGGCGTCCCTGGCCTGCATCGGCAATATTGGCCCCGGCATCGGCGGGGTGGGGCCTATGGACAATTACGCCTGGCTTCCGGATGTTGCCAAGT
This sequence comes from Pseudodesulfovibrio sp., assembly GCA_036584335.1. GTDB lineage: Bacteria > Desulfobacterota > Desulfovibrionia > Desulfovibrionales > Desulfovibrionaceae > Pseudodesulfovibrio. The sequence continues at coordinate 36,598 of JAZHDH010000292.1, forward strand.
GGGTCTTGACCTTTTGCATGGTTCTGGGTCGCCTCGAAATCTATACCGTCATCATCCTCTTCGTGCCGGAATTCTGGCGCAAGTAGCCGTTCCTGCTCGAAGCGCGCCGCATTGCGGCAGCGTCTCTTCTGTCACCGTTCACGACTGGCCGGAAACTCGTTCGCCATCGCGCCAAACATACGCCTGAAAGTGCAAGAGATTCTCTAGACTTTTTCCAGTCTCGTTGTCCTGCAACCGGTTGCCGTCGGCCGATCGCGCAATGTGGTTTAGGGGAAAGGGTGTAAGAGGGGGGCGGAAGGAGAACTTTTTGGTGAGATGAAATAACCGTGATTGAGCGGGGGTAGGTTGCATTTTGGGGGTGGAGCGGTTCGGTTGCGCCGCAACAATGAAAACGGGATGCTCCATTGGGGGCATCCCGTTTCGTGGTTCGTGTATTGGCCGAACCTATTCGGTCCGGAAGTGGCAGCCTTTGGTCTCGGTGTTGCGCAGGGCGGCGAGGGTGATGGTGTAGGCGGCCTGGGAGCCGTGGAACAGGTCGATGATCGGCTTGCTTGGCGCGGTCTCCCGGTAGAAGTCCTGGAGGTCCTTGGTCAGCTTGCGAAGGTCGGTGAATGCGCGCTTCAACCTGTCGCTGGTGCGGGCCACGCCCACATAGTTCCACATGGTGTTGCGGATGTTGGCCCAGTCCTGGGCGATGAGGGCCGGGTCTTCGTTGTGCTTGTCGCCTCCGCTGATCCAGTCGGGGATGCTCTCCTTGAGCTTGCGGCTCAGTTCGGCGCTGCGCGAGGCGCGGGACGCGATGTCCTTGCCTGCGCAGTAGCCCCAGAGCATGCCTTCGAGCAGCGAGGTGCTGGCCAGGCGGTTGGCGCCGTGCACGCCGGTGCAGCTGCATTCCCCGGCCGCGTAGAGGCGGTCCAGGGTGGTGCGGCCCCGGTTGTCCACCAGGACGCCGCCGCAGAAATAGTGGGCCGCCGGGACCACCGGCACCAGGTCCTTGTGCATGTCCACGCCGATGGTCCGGCAGTGGTCGTAGATGGTCGGGAACCGGGTCTGCACGTCCTGTTTGACCCGCGACACGTCCAGGTAGACGCAGTCGTCGCCCGAGTGGAGCATCTCGTCCATGATCGCCCGGGTGACGATGTCGCGCGGAGCCAGGTCGGCGCGCGGGTCGTAACGTTTCATGAACGGTTCGCCCCGGGAGTTGACCAGGATCGCGCCTTCGCCGCGCACGGCCTCGGAAACCAGGAACCGCCGCTCGCCCCGTTTGGACCCGCCGAACAAGGCGGTGGGGTGGAATTGGATATATTCGCAGTTCATCAGCCGCGCGCCCGCGCGGGAGGCCATGACCAGCCCCGAGCCGATGGACCCCTTGGTGTTGGTGGTGTGCAGGTAGATTTGCCCGATGCCGCCTGTGGCCAGGACCGTGAATCGGGAGAAGAGGATCTCCACCTTGTTCAGGTCCTCGTTGAACACGTAGGCCCCGATGCACTGGTTGTCCAGGCTGTACTTGAAATCCAGGTGTCTCGTGTGGTGCTGGGTGGTCAGCAGGTCCACGGCCGTGCGCTTTTTCAGCACGCGGATGCGCGGATGCCGCTCCACCTCGGCCGAGAGCGCGTCGATGATGTTTTGGCCGGTGTGGTCGTCGCAGTACAGGATGCGCGGCAGCGAGTGGCCGCCCTCGCGCGTCAGGTACCAGTCGCCGGGTTGGCGCTGGTTGAAGGGGATGCGGTATTTTTCGAGGAAGACGTCCTTGAGTACTTCCGGCCCCTTGCGGGACAGGAAGCGCACGGCGCGGAGGAAGTTGTGGTTCCATCCGGCGGTCAGGATGTCCTTTTCCAGTATGCGCGGGTCGTCGTTCTCGTTGCGGTAGACGATGCCGCCCTGGGCCAGGCGGGTGTTGCCGCTGGTCAGGCTGTCGCCCGCCGTGATCACGATGACGTCAAGGTTTTCCTCGGCCAGGGTCAGGGCGGCCAGGGACCCGGCGATGCCGGAGCCGATGACCAGTGCGTCGCATTGCAGTCGGAAGTCGTTCATGGTGGTTTCGTAGCACGCTGCCGCGTCAGGCGCAAACCGCGAGCATGCGCTCCAGGGCCAGCCGGGCCGGTGTCTTGACCTCATCGGCCACGGTGACCGGCTTGGCGTCGCCCAGCCCCGAAAGCAGGGCGGCCAGATTGTCCTCGGTGATCTTGCCCATGTCCTCGCACAGGCTGACGGCCAGCGGCTTCACGGTCTTTTCGCCCGCATACCGCTTTGCCAGCCGGTGGACCAGGTTGGCCTCGGTTCCCACGTAGATGGTGCTCCCGGCCGGAGCTTCGGCAACGTATCGGATGAGGTAGGTGGTGGAGCCGTCGCCGTCGGAGGCTTTTACGACCTCGGGGGCGCACTCCGGATGGACCACGATCCTGGCCTTGGGTTCGCGGGCGCGGATGTCCCGGATCGCTTCGCGCCTGAAAGCCTCGTGGATGGGGCAGAAGCCGGGCCAGATGATCAGTTTTTTGCCCCCGGCACGGGCGGGATCGATGCTCAGCGCCGGAGAGCCGTTGATGACGTCGCGGGGCAGCATGAGTCGTTCGTTTTCCGGGATGCCGAGGAAATTCGCCGTGTTGCTGGCAAGATGCCGGTCGGGCAGGAAGAGGACGGCGTCGCCCTTCGAGAGCGCCCATTCCAGCATGACCCGGGCATTGGCCGAGGTGCAGACCGAGCCGTCGAAACGGCCGACCACGCCTTTGACCGCTGCCGAGGAGTTCACGTAGGTCAGCGGGATGATCTTGCGGCCGTCTTTTTGCAGGATGTTCAGTGTTTCCTCGACCCGGCCCGCTTCGGCCATGTCGGCCATGGGACAGGTTGCGCTTGCGTCCGGGATGTGGATCTTCTGATCGGGGCGGCCGAGGATGGCGGCGGATTCGGCCATGAAGAAGACGCCGCAGAAGACGATGTACTCGGCGTCGAGGCCGCCGATCTTGCGCGAAAGCTCCAGGGAATCGCCCTGGATGTCGGTATGGGCGATGACCGCATCCGACTGATAGTGGTGCCCCAGGATGGCGAGACGGCCGCCCATGGCCTTGCGAATTCGGGCGATGCTTTCCGTGGCGTTTTCCACAGTGTTCCTTTTGGCTATAACGGTATGAACTGCATGGAAAAATCAGAGGAAGGAGCCGAGTGGGTCAACCGGCCCACCGAGATGAAGTCCACGCCGAGCTCCGCATGGGAACGGATGTTCTCCAGGGTGACGTTGCCGCTGATTTCCGTCTCCATGGCTTCGGGGACCAGGGCCAGGGCGGCCTTGATGGTCTCTGCGTCCATGTTGTCGAACATGATGCGCTGGACGTCGCAGCGGCTGGCCTCCTGAACCTCTTCCAGGGTCCGGCATTCCACCTCGATGGGCGGGCAGGGGGAGTGGGCGCGCTTCAGCGCGGACACGGCTTCGGTGATGGAGCCGGCCCGGTCGATGTGGTTGTCCTTGAGCATGAGCATGTCCGAGAGGGTCAGGCGGTGGTTGCGCCCGCCTCCGGCCAGCACGGCGTATTTCTCTGGAAAGCGCAGTCCGGGCAGAGTCTTGCGCGTGTCGAGCAGCTGTGTTTTGGTGCCCTTTATGGCGGCGACGTACTTGGCTGTCTGGTTGGCGATGCCCGAGAGGTGGCACAGGAAGTTGAGGATGACGCGCTCGGTCTTGAGCAATTGGCGCGCGGGACCCTGTATGGCGGCCACCATGGTGCCGGGCGGGACGATGTCGCCGTCGTCCACGTTCAGGTGGACCTGGCAGTCGCCGCCGCCGAATTCGAGGACCAGGGGAATGATGGGCAGACCAGCCACAACGGTCTCCTGCTTGGCCGTGATCACGGCCTGGGCCATGTCGCCTTCCGAGAACAATCCCTGGGAGGTGAGGTCCGAGCCGTCTTCGGCCAGGGCGATCCGGATGGTCGCCAGGAGAAACATGCGGGCTTCTGCCCGGAAAAAGTCGTTGAAGATGTCGGTGGGCATGGTTGCGATCCCGTTTGTAAACGTGTGGTTGAAGCCAAGTATAGCACGGATGCGGTTTCGTCAAGTCAAGGGAGTTGATGAAATATTTCACAATAATATAACACAGGAAACCAGCCTATTTCTTTGACCTGACTCTTGATTTGGGCTAGGGATTCTCCCCATGAGCCCCAAAGAGGAAACCCGCGAACCCGAAGTCGAGCATCCGGAGGTGCTGGCCTCCGCCGAGCTTGAGGTGCAACATCCCGCCGACGCTGCCGAAGCCATCGAAGGTCTCGACATTCCGGATCAGGTGAAGTTCATCAAGCAGCTTCCCATCCGGGATGCCGCCGAATCCATTGCGGAAATGGAACCTCACGACCAGCAGGCCCTGGTCAAGCAGCTCAACCAGGGGTTCGCCGCGCGCATCGTGGAGCAGATGTCTCCCGACGACGCCACCGATCTTCTCGAAGGCCTGGACGACGAACTGCGCCAGGCGTTGCTCAAGCGCGTGCCTGACGAGGAGCGCGCCGAGCTGAAGACGCTGCTCACTTTCGACCCCGACACCGCAGGCGGCGTCATGAACACCGAGGTGGTCATCCTCGATCAGGATCTGACCGCCGACCAGGCCATCGCCGTCATCCGCAACGAAGTGGAGGACAAGGAGATTCCCTACTACGCCTACCTGACCGACAAGAAGGACCGGCTGGTAGGCGTCGTCTCTCTGCGTGACCTCCTGCTGGCCCGTCGGGGCGTGGCCCTCAAGGAGCTGGTCAAGACGCAGAATCTCATTTCCGTTGGCTACAACGTGGACAAGGAAGAGGTGGCCCACCTCATAGCCCGCTACAACCTCCTGGCTCTGCCCGTGGTCGATTTTGGCGACCGGCTGCTCGGCGTGGTCACGGTTGACGACGTTATCGACATCATCCACGAAGAGGCCAGCGAGGACATGCAGACCATGGTCGGCGCGGGCGCGGACGAGAGCACGGATTCCCCCGTGTCTTTTTCCGTGCGCAAGCGGCTGCCGTGGCTGATCATCAACGTGCTTTTTTCGGCGGTTTCGGCCTGGGTGGTGCACCTGTTCGAGGGCAATATCACCTCCATGGCCGTCCTGGCCGTGCTCATGCCCATCGTGGCCAATCAGGCTGGCAACACCGGGCAGCAGGCCCTGGCGGTCATGATCCGCCAGTTGGCCATGGAGCGCTTCGACCGCAAGCGGGCCTGGCTGGCCGTGCTGCGCGAACTCCGCATCGGCCTGATCAACGGCGTCATCATCGCCTCGCTGGTTTTTTGCGTGGTGTTCGCCTTTTCGCACAAGCCGGTTCTGGCCGGCGTCATGGGCGTGGCCCTGGGCGTGGACATGGTGCTTGGCGCTTTTGCCGGGGCGTCCATCCCGCTTCTGCTCAAAGAGCTTGGCCGCGACCCAGCCCAGGCGTCCAGCATCTTCCTGACGACCATCACCGACTCCATGGGCTTCTTTTTCCTGCTCGGACTGGCCGGGCTGACGCTCCTCTCCTGAGACGGAGCCAAGGCGAAATACAAAGGGGCGTTCCGGAGAATCCGGGACGCCCCTTTTACGTTTGGCCCTCTGACTAGCCCGGATATTGCACAAGTAAATGGCGAATCGATTTATTTTTTTTAGATTTTAGATGGTTATACTGAAATCCAACAAAGCGATCACCATGACGAAATGTAAAACAGAACCCATCAGTTTTCCGGCGGAAAAGGGCGTAAATTCGATGCCGAGTTCAGCGGTCAGGCCATCACCTCGGACGAAGGTGGAGCCTTGCTTCGCGCTGTCCACACGGCCATCAATCCTTTTGCCCCGCGTCGCAAAGGTTTTTACCCACTCCCGACGCAAGGCGAGCGGTGCGCACTGTGTGGAGGCGATGCTCAAACAGCGAGTGTACGCCTTGGCGCTCGGATATGAAGACCTCAATGATTACGGCGAGTTGAGAAAAACTAGCCTTGCAGGCGGCCATCGGACGGGATGTGGATATTGCCAGCGCCTCCACGCTCTGCCGGTTCGAGAATCGTGTGGGCGAAGAGTCGCTGTGGGCCTTGAGCGGCGTGCTGGCCGATGTTTCCATCGAGTCCTTCGACTCGCCTCCCGAGGAAATCGAGCTGGATTTCGACAGCACTGACGACCGGGGGCACGGCGATCAGGAGGGGAGGCTGCTGCTTTCGGGGCTGGCCTACACGCTGCTGAATGCAATCCGTCGACCGGGCCTGGTCGGGACGGGCATGGCCCGCGCCCGTTGTGACACGATTCGACTGAGGCTTCTGAAAATCGGCGCGGCCGTGATCCACAACACATGGCGGGGCCGACTGCTGTTGCCGGACTCGTATCCCCATAAAGACCTGTTCCGCCTTGTGGCCGTCCGAATGTGCCCGGGATAGCCAAAAACGGCCCCAAAACAGGCGGTTCCCAGGAGTAGTGCGTCCGAAATTCGGAAAAATGATAAAAACGGAGGCTGAAGCCGCCAAAAACGGCGTCAAAGACCCTGCCAACGCCCTCAAAACTCTGCACGTTGAGCCGGAAAACGTGAACACGGCCCCGAAACAGGAGTCTCGGGGCCGTTCAATCAATATGCGGGCTAGACCAGGCCGACCGCCTTTTTCAGCGCGGTCAGTTCTTCGCTCGTCAGTTCACGCCATTCGCCCCGTTTGAGCTTACCCAGTGCGAGGGGTCCCTGACGCACCCGGCACAACCTGAGAATGGTCAGCCCGGACTCCTGGCACATGCGGCGAATCTGCCGGTTGATACCTTGAATCAGCGTGATCTCAAGCACCTGCGCCCCGGCCACGGGTTTTTGCGCATGGACCTTTGCCGAGGCCAGTTCCGTGCCGTCCTCCAGGGCCATGCCGGTACGCATGGCTTCGATCGCCTGCGGGGGCACCACTCCCCGGATCGTCACTTCGTATACCTTGGGAAGATGCCATTTGGGGTGGGTCAGGCGGTGGCAGAGGTCGCCGTCCGTGGTCAGCAGCAGCAATCCCTCCGAGTAAAAATCCAGTCTGCCTACCGGGAACGGACGCATCTCCCGGATTTTTTCCGGCAACAGGTCGAGAACCGTCTTCCGGCCTTGGGGGTCCTTGGCCGTGGTCACGATCTCGACGGGTTTGTGCAGCATCAGGGTGATGGATTCGTTTTGGTGGGGCAGGCCCACGGCCTTGCCGTCCAGGGTGACCGAGTCCCGGGCCGGATCCACCTTCACGCCCGGTGAGTCCGCCGTGGAGCCGTTGACCGCGACCCGGCCCGCAAAAATCATGTCGTCGGCCCCCCGACGGGAGGCGACGCCGCTTTGCGCCAGGAACTTGTTCAGTCGGATCAAATCGGTATCGTTCGTCAAGGCAGAACCTCTATGGGCGGCGGAGGGCCGGTTAGACGCGAATGACCTTGGTGGCGAGCTGGAAGCTGGTCACGATGTCAAGCATGTTGGTCACCTGGCCCACCTCGTTTTTGCCGGACAGGCCGAAGTGTTCCAGGCAGGTGCCGCAGACCAGCACGGATACGCCTGTGGTCTCCAGGTCCCGGATGGCCTTCAGGCAGGCATTGCCTTCCACGCTCAACCTGACGCCGCCGTTGAGCATGACGATGCGCCACAGGTCGTTGCCCATCTCCTTGAGGGTGAGCAGGAAACTCGTCATCAGCCTCCCGCCAAGCACGTCGTCGCCGGAGCCGACCACGTCGGCACCGAGAAACACCAGGATCTTTTGGGAACCAGCAGAGGATGGAGCGGACACGCAGGGGGCGCAATCAGCCGTATCTCCAGTTTTTTCCACCGCCGTGATCACGAACTCCGAACCGTTGGTCTCCGTGGTGCATGCATAGCCTTGCATGGTCAGGAAGCGGGAGACGTTTTCTTTGGCGGCGTCATTGTCGACCACGGCGATCAGCTGGGTCGGGCGGCTCTTTTCAATGGCGTTCTTGCACTTGAGAACAGGCTGGGGGCAGGGCAGTCCCTGGCATTCGAGTCGGATTTCGGACATGGCGTTCCCTTTGAGGATGTGAGCCTGAATGGCGATTGCCGTCGCGGGGAACCATACGGCATGCCCCCCGTCGTAGGCAAGGCATTGCTGCTTGATCACGATTGTGCATCCGGCTTGCCCTGAATGCCGACTGCGGATATGAAGAAAAAGTCAAACATCGAGCGTCCGTAATGAAGATATCCATCGATCCCGTGAAGTTCGTGCCCTTGGCGTCGGCCTTGTTCAAGGCATGGTCGCGTTCCCTGCGTTTCGAGGTCCACGATGATCACGGCGCGATGGAGGCGATCAGAAATGGCCGTGAACCGCTGGTGCTGGCCCTTTGGCACGGCGAGCTCTTTCCGGCTACGGCGTTCGGCTATACGTTCACCGACCGGGTCGTGACTATTGTCAGCCAAAGCAGGGACGGCGAGTTCATCGCCAGGGTCATCGAGCGGCTGGGGCACGTCACGGTCCGGGGTTCGAGCACGCGGGGCGGGGTCAGGGCGCTGCTTACGGCCAAGCGGATCATGGATCGCGAGAACCGGCGGGCCGTATTCACCATCGACGGCCCCAAGGGACCGCGTCTCAAGGCCAAGGACGGCGTGATTTTCCTGGCCCAGCGGGCAGGGGCCAAAATCATTCCCGTGCGGGCTTTTCCCGAACGCTGCACCGTCTTCCACAAGTCCTGGGATCGTTTTGTCTTGCCGCATCCCTTCGCCCGCTGTTCCATCTATCTGGGCGAACCCATGACGGTGACCGAGGACAGGCTGGAAGGGGAGGTCATGGAGAAGGAGCGGGAGCGGCTGGAGCGGCACATGCTGGATCTGGGGCCGCAGTAGGCCGGAATTTTTGCCATTGTTCATAAAAAATGGTTCATCCGGTTCAAGCGTACTTTTGACAAAATGAAAGGACATGGCGT
>JAZHDH010000293.1:0-12171 GCA_036584335.1 Pseudodesulfovibrio sp.
CCACCGAAAGCGCGGCCCGGGCGTTCTGCTCCACCAGCAGCACGGTCACGCCCTCGTCGCGGTTGAACCGCTGGATGATCTCGAAAATCTCCTCCACCAGCAGCGGGGCCAGCCCCAGGGACGGCTCGTCGAGCAAGAGCAGCCGGGGCCGGGCCATGACCGCCCGGCCGATGGCGCACATCTGCTGCTCGCCGCCGGACATGTAGCCCGCCAACTGCCTGCGCCGCTCCCTGAGCCTCGGAAAATACTCGTAGACCCGCTCCATGGAACCCGCCACCTCGGACCTCGGCCGGGTGAACGCCCCGCATTTCAGGTTCTCCTCCACGGTCAGGTCCTCGAAAATCCGGCGGCCCTCCATCACCTGAAAAATGCCCCGGCGCACGATCTTCTCCGGAATAATCCCCTGGATGGGTTCGCCCCGGTACACCACCGCGCCGTCCGTGACCTCGCCGTCCTCGGCCTGCAACAGGCCCGATACCGCCTTGAGCGTCGTGGACTTGCCCGCCCCGTTCGCGCCGAGCAACGCCGTGATCTCGCCCTCGGGACACGACAGCGACAAGCCCTTCAACACCAAAACCACGTCGTTGTAGACCACTTCCAGATTCTCGATCTTCAGGATGTCGCTCAAAAGAATGCCTCCGACGGCTTAAGAAACCTTTTGGAAAAGGTTTCTTAAGAATCTTCCAAAACTATTTGGTGACGGCGCTGCGGGTCCTTGCGAACTTGCCCATCCGGCTGGCGCCGTTGTGGCAAGTGACCGAAAAGCCACTCGGATTACCGGTCACATACCCCACGCCGCCAAGACACATCCCCTATCCCCTCAAACTCCCTGGCGGCGTGGAGCCAAAAAGTTCTGGAAGGGGGTCTGGGGGAAACCTCTCTCAAGAGGTTTCCCCCAGTCTTCATTCCAATCTTACTTCCCCAGCCATTCGGCGCGGCGGTCGAGAATTTCTTCTTTGACGAAGGTCAGCTTGCCGTCCGTGATGGTATAGAGGAACACGGCCATGTTCGGGCGGTGGTCATCCGGGAAGTAGGAGATGAGCGGCGCGAGTCCCATGGGGTCGAAGTCGCGCAGGGTTTCGAGCGCGGTCTTGAGCGATTCGCCGGTGATCGGCCCGTTGGCGGCGGCGCGCTTCATGCCTTCGGCCATGACCAGGACGGAGACGAAGCCGCGGGTGAAGTGGGTCATCTGCGGCTTGTTTTCGGTCAGTTGCTCGATGGCCTTCATGCCGGGCGCGTCCGCGCCGTAGACTGCGGCGGCCTGGTTGGAGTAGGAGCCGTCGGCCGCGTCGCCCGCCAGTTGCGGCAGGGTCTCGTCGCTGCCCCAGATATTGGTGAAGAACACGGTGTCCATGCCGATGTTCTTGGCCGACTTGAGGATGACCGAGGTGGACGGCGTGGTCCCGCCGATCCAGCAGAAGTCGGGGCTTTTTTCCTTGAGCGGCAGCAGTTCGGTGGTGGCGTCGATGGCCTTGAGCGAAACGTTGGCCTCGCCCACGATCTCGAAGCCGATCTCGGCGGCGTATTCCTTGCCGCCCGCGATGGGCGCCAGGCCGTAAGGGTGATCGGGGTAGATGAAGGCCAGCCGGGGGGCGCGCTCCTGCTTCCAGGTCTCGCGGAAGTACCTGAGCGCGGCGCGCAGCTGGGTGGTGTAGTCGGCGGCGCTGAAGAAGTTGTAGGGCGCGGTCCTGGGGTCGGTCAGGTGGGCCGAATAGGAGGCGGACAGGTTCGGGACCTTGTCCTTGGCCAGGGTGCGGACCAGCGCCTCGGTCACGGCCGAGCCGAAGCCCTGGATGCAGACCACGTGGTCGGTGTTGACCATCTTCTTGTACAGGGAGAGGCCCTGCTGGACGTTGTAGGCGGTGTCCTGGAGGTCGAACTCGACCGGGCGGCCGTCGATGCCGCCGCTTTCATTGACGTACTTGACTGCGGCCTTGAGGCCGTCGGCATAGGGGACGCCCACCGACGAGGTGGGGCCGGACAGGTCGATGAGCCCGCCGACCTTGATCGGAGAGGCGTCCTTCTCGGTTTCGGCCGCTTTCTTTTCCTCGCCTCCGCAGCCGAAGAGCATCAGGCCGGCCAGGGCCAGGACGCAGGCTGCGGTTATGAATTTTCCTACCCTCATGTCGTTCTCCAAGGGTTGTAGGGTTGTCGCGCCCACGCCGCCCCGCATCTTCGGGGGCCGGGCTTTCTGCATATGACTATCGCGCTGCGCGCGCGGGGTTGCAACCGATGCCGGGTGAACGGCCGGAATCAATGGGCGAACGGATAGAGTTTCCAGTATGCCTTGACCAGCCGCCAGCGATGGGCCAGCCCTTCGGGCTCGAAGATGAGGAAAAGGATGAGCACCAGGCCGAACACGCCCTCGCGCAGGGCGACCACGTGCTGGGCGATGTCCGGAAAGAACGCGCCCAGAGTGTTGGCCGCCGCGTTGAGCAGCTCGGGCAGCAGGGTGACGAACACCGCGCCGAAGACCGAGCCGATGACGCTGCCCAGGCCGCCGATGATGATCATGGCCAGGTACGAGATGGACAGCCCGATATTGAACTGCTCGGCCGAGATGTAGCCGGTGTAGTGGCCCCACAGCCCGCCCGCCACGCCCGCCAGGAACGAGCTGATGCCGAACGCCGCCAGCTTGTAGCCGAACAGGTTCACGCCCACGATCTCGGCCGAGAGGTGGAAGTCGCGGATGGAGACGAAGGCGCGGCCGTACTTGGTGCGCATCAGGTTGGCGGCCAGGAGCATCGAGGCTGCGGCAAAGGCCAGGAGCAGGTAGTACTGGCGGCCCTCGCCGTCGAAGGCGAACCCGAAAATCGACGGGGGGTCGAGGAGCAGGCCGCCCGCCCCGCCGGTCAGCGCCCCGCCGTGCAGGAACACGTATTCGAGCACGAGCTGGGCGGCCAGGGTGGCGATGGCCAGGTAGATGCCCTTGAGCCGAAGCGACGGCACGCCGAAGACCATGCCGATCAGGGCCGTGACCAGGCCGCCCGCCAGGATGGCCGGGATGAAGGGCACGCCGTGCAGGGTGCACTGCCCGGCGGCGTAGGCACCCACGCCGATGAACGCGCCGTGGCCGAGCGATATCTGGCCGCAGACCCCGGTGAGCAGGTTGAGCGACACCGCGCCGATGACCGCGATGAAGATCAGGTTCATGATCGAGGTCAGGTGGGTGTTGAGTACGGCCGGGCCGACCAGGAGCGCCAGGCACAGCAGCCCGACCATGAGCTTCTGGAAGCCCGAGGGGAACACCTGCGCCTCGCCCCGGTAGGTGGTGAAGAAAAGTCCGCATTTGCCCTGCATGGCTACACCCTCTCGATTTCCTTGGTGCCGAACAGCCCGTAGGGCTTGATCATCAGGATGACCACCAGGATGATGAAGGCGGCCACCTCGCGCACGCCGCCCAGGCCGAGCAGTTGCCGGGCCGCGCCGTCGCACACGTTCTCCAGCACGCCGATGATCAGCCCGCCCAGGGCCGCGCCGAGCAGGGAATCGAGCCCGCCGAGGATCACCGCCGGAAAGACCTTGAGCCCGAGGTGGCCGAGCTGGGCGTTGATGCCGTTGATGTTGCCCAGGATCACGCCGCCCACGGCCGAGACCACGCAGGCGATGCACCAGCTCATGGCGAAGATGTTCTTGATGCCGATGCCCATGCTTTGCGCGGCCTGCTGGTCGAAGGCCGTGGCCCGCATGGCCACGCCGGTGCGCGAATACTTGAAGAACACGGAAAAGATGGCGAACAGGGCCGCCGACAGGAGGAAGGCCGCAATGTAGACCGGGGCCACGGGCAGCCCGGCGATGACCACCGGTTCGGGCGGCAGCACCTGGGGGTAGACCTTGATCTGGGTGCCCCAGAAAAGCTGGACCAGGGACTTGAGCACCGAGCTCATGCCCACGGTGACCATGATCACCGAGATGTGCTCCTCGCCGATGAGCGGCCGCAGCACCACGCGCTCGATGGCCAGGCCGAGCAGCACCGAAAAGCCGAGCGTGAGCAGGAAGGCCCACAGGAACGGGATGTGGAGCTGGACCGTCAGCGCGAAGCAGACGTAGGCCCCGACCATGACCAGTTCGCCCTGGGCGAAGTTCACGACCTTGGTCGCCTTGTAGATGATGACGAACCCCAGCGCGACCAGGGAGTAGATGCCGCCGACCACCAGGCCGTTGACGATGAGTTGCAGGTAGTATTCCATCTAGCCCTCCATGTCCTCGATGCGGATGTCGCCGCACATCTCGCGCGTGCGGCCGTCCTGGTAGACGATCTGGGTCCGAAGGTTCAGGGCGCAGGCGTCGGTGTAGAGCGCCTCGATCAGGTCGCCGTAGCGCTCGCCGATGACCGTGCGCCGCACCTTGCGCGTGCGGGTCAGTTCGCCGTCGTCCGGGTCCAGCTCCTTGTAGAGCAGGCAGAACCGGCGGATGCGCGTCTTCTCCGGCAGGTCCGCATTCGTCTTCGCCACCTCGGCCCGGATCAGGGCGTAGACCTCGTCCTTGGCCGCCAGGTCCTGGTAGGTGGTATAGGTGATCATCCGCGTCTCGGCCCAATGGCCGACGATGGCCATGTCGATGCACAGGATGGCGGCGACATGGTCCCGCCCGTGGCCCAGGACCACGGATTCGCGCAGAAACGGCGAAAACTTGACCTTGTTCTCCAGGAACTGGGGCGAGAACCGGGTGCCGTCCGAAAGCAGCATGACGTCCTTCAAGCGGTCGATGACCACCAGGCGGCCGTTGTCGTCGAAATACCCGGCGTCGCCCGAACGCAGCCAGCCGTCTTCGGTCAGGGTCTCGCGCGTGGCCTCCTCGTTCTTGTAGTAGCCCAGGAACACGGCCGGGGAGCGCGAGAGGATTTCGCCCTCCCCGCTGATCCTGACCTCGGTCTCGGGGATGGGCGCGCCCACGCTGGTGAAGTCCACCTCCCCCTCCTTGTGGATGCAGGAGATGCCCGCGATCTCGGTCTGGCCGTAGATCTGCTTCAGGTTCACGCCCAGAGCGTGGAAGAAGCGGAAGATGTCCGGCCCCAGGGCCGCGCCGCCCGTGGTGGCCGAGCGCATGCGCGAAAACCCGAGCCGGTCGCGCAGGGCGCGGAACAACCCCTGGTCGGCCAGGAAGTATTTGAACCGCAGCCAGGGCGACGGGGTCTTTCCGGCGAACAGGGCGTCCACGTATTCGTAGCCCACGGGCAGCAGCCGGTGGTAGAGGAACCTTTTCAGCGGCGAGGTCTCCATGATGTCGCCCTGGACCTTGGCCGCGACGGACTCGTACACGCGCGGCGGCGAGAAGAGGAAATGCGGACCGATCTCGCGCGAGTCGGCGGAGGCGGTGTCCGGGCCTTCGGGAAAGTTGACGCAGAACCCGAAGAGCAGGGCCGAGGCCACGGCCATCATCTGCTCGCCCATCCAGGCCAGCGGCAGGAAGGAGACGAACTCGTCGGCGGGGTGCTTGGGGTCGTACTTGCCCAGGTTGTGGGCCATGGACAGCAGGTTGCGGTGCGAAAGCACGGCCAGCTTGGGCCGCCCGGTGGTGCCCGACGTGGTGGCGATCAGGCACGGGTCCCCCGGCCCGAGCTGCCGGACGCGCTCCCGGAACCACTCCACGGGCTCGGGCCGCTTCTCCCGGCCCAGGCGGCGGACCGCCTTGAAATCCCTGAGGCCGCGCACGTCGCTCTCGCAGGCGGCCAGCCCCTTGGGGTCGTGGTAGACGATGTGCTCGAGCCCGGGCAGGTTGCCGCGGAAGGAGAGGATCTTGTCCACCTGCTCCTGGTCCTCGGCCACCACCAGCTTGCACCCGGACAGCTCGAAGACGTATTCGATCTCCTCGGCCGGGGAGTCCTGGTACAGCCCGAGCGCCATGCCGCCCAGACCCTGGATGGCCAGTTCGGCCCAGATCCACTCGGGCCGGTTGTCGCCGATGAGGATGACGACGTCGCCCCGGCCCAGCCCCAGGGCGTCGAGCCCGCAGGCGAATTCGGCGGCGATGCGCAGGCTGTCGCGCCAGGCGACGGGCTGCCACACGCCCCACTGCTTCTCGCGCAGGGCGGGTTTGCCGGGCCGTTCCTCGGCCTGGCGGATCAGCAGCCGCGGCAGCGTGGTCTCGTAGGGTTTTACCATGAAATTTCCTCGATTGTTTCCGCCCCGGCGGGCGGGCCTTCCCGGTGCTATCTCCCAGTGAACGCCGTGTTCTCGGTGCCCAGGTAGGCGGCAATGACGCCGGGATCGGCCTGGACCTCCCCGGGCGTGCCCTCGGCGATCTTCTGGCCGAAATCGATGACCACGACCTTGTCGGAGATGTCCATGACCACTCCCATGTCGTGTTCCACCAGCAGGACGGTGACGCCCCACTCTTCGGCGATGTCGAGGATGTACCTGGCCATGTCCTCGGTCTCTTCGAGGTTCATCCCGGCCATGGGCTCATCGAGGAGGATGAGCTTGGGTTCGGCGGCGAGCGCGCGGCCCAGTTCCACCCGTTTGCGCACCCCGTAGGGAAGGCGTCCCGCGTGCTGGTGGCGATAGGGCGAAAGGTTGAGGAAATCGATGACGTCCTCCACGCGGCGGCGGTGGACGCTTTCGTGCCTGGCGGCCCGGCCCCAGTAGAACAGGGACGAGAGCAGGCCGTAGTTCATTTGGCTGTGGCGGCCGACCATGAGGTTGTCGAGCACCGAAAGCCCCTTGAACAGGGCGATGTTCTGGAAGGTGCGCGAAAGGCCGAGGCCGGTGCGCCGGTGCGCGGGCAGGGAGAGCAGGCACTCCCCGTCCAGGCTGATCCGGCACGGCCCCGAAGCGCCGCCGTCGGGGGTGTATCGCCCGCTGATGCAGTTGAGCATCGAGGTCTTTCCCGCGCCGTTGGGGCCGATCAGGGACGCGATGGTCCCCTGCTCCACGGAGAAGGATACCCCCATCAGCGCGGCGATGCCCTTGAAGGTCAGGGTCACGTCGCAGATGTCGAGATACGCCATAATCGTACAATTATGGTTTGGAGCGCACCCGCGCGGGGCGCAACGGTTGCGCGTCCGGGCCGGCGAATACCATCCAACTCCGCCCCGATCCGCGCTGTCGCGTTGGCGTGTGGGCCCTTAGGTCCATTCTCCCTTGAAATCTTCGGGAGCGACCAGTTTATAGCCCCTGTCCCTGAGGGCCGCAGCCACCGGGGACGGGTCTTCGGTATCTATTCGGACGACGACGATGCGGCGTCCGTTGTAAAAGAAGGTGCCGGTGGAGATGATGGACATCTTCATGTTGGCGATGACGCCCGCCACCTCGTAGAGCACGCCGGAGCGGTCGTCCACGTCGATGGTCAGGCGGCTGCCGCCCTCGCGGTAGCCCATCTCCTCGGCAAGCACGTCGAGCATCACGTTGCGGTTGATGTACCCGATGAGCTCTCCCTGTTCGCCTACCACGGCCAGTCCGGCCAGATTCATCTCGTACATCATGTCGGCCGCGCCCTCGATCTCGGTCTCGGGCGACACGGTCTTGATGTCCTTGCGGTAGATCTTCTCCACGGTGAGCTTGCTCATCAGGTAATTGATCTCGTGCTTTTCCAGGGAAGTCATGATGGACGGGAGCGCGGCGGAGATGTCCTCCTTGCGCACGTAGCCCACCAGCCTGTCGTCGGCGTTGACCACCAGAAGCATCCACAGCTTGCTGTCATCAAGCAGCTTCTGGGCGTCCTTGACCAGCGTCTCCGGGGTCACCTTCACGAAGTCGCGCAACATTTTCAGACCGACGAACATATGACTCCTCCTGCCTTGCGGCACTGCCTTTGCGTTCAGATAGGTACGAAAACCCGTCCCAAGGGGATACACGTTTTCGGTGAGCGACGCAATTGCTCCCGTGAACGGGAACCGAAGGCAGCTTGCCTTAAGAACCGTTTTCCTTCGACAAGTCAAGGGTCAAACAGGCGTTTGGACTATTTTACCCTTTCGGGAAAACAAAAAGGCCGCCGGAAAAGGCGGCCGGAAGGCTCTGCGCGCCGTGCCGCGATCACCACTCCATGGCCATGTTGCTATCGAGCTGGTCGATGATCCGGTCGATCCGGTCCAGGACCGTTGCATTGTACCGGTCATCGAGGACGAAGCCGGACGCGGCGTACTGGGGAATGCCGCAGAACACGGCGTTGAAGGGCCGCTCCAGCCCGACGGGGAGGACGGGGTTGCCGTTGCGGATGCAGCGGCGGAGCATGCCGAAGCGGCCCCGGTGCTTCTTCAGGTAGTCTTCGGGATGGAAGGAGATGGTGTACCTGGGCAGGGGGGTATTCACATGGGACGGGCTGGCGTAGTCCTCCGGCAGGGCCGCCACCAGGCCGGTATCACGGAGGAATCCGGTGGCCGAGTTGTCGTAGAAGCGGACGCCCCCCCTTCCCGCGGCGGCGAAGATGCGGGTTTTCAGCCACTGGAGGGCGCAGAGGTAGTCGCTCGTCATCCAGGCCAGCCCCCTCGGGGTGTTCAGGGTATACTGCGCCAAGTGGGCGAAGACCGGTTTCGGCAGAAAGCCCTGGCGAAGCACGTTGTCGAGATCCACGATGCTCGTGGCGGGCCGGACGCCGAGGCCCCCGCAGTCGTTCCCCATCAGCACGATCTCTCCCGCCCCGAGGACCATCGCCAGGGAAAACGCCCCGCTGGTGCTGCTCGGGGCGATTTCGCCGAGCTTGGGCATCACGTCCTTCTCGAACAGGAAATAGTTCCACGACTTGTAGATGTGGCGCACCTTGCGGGCGTACTCGTGGATGTATCCGGCCGGGTTGGCGATGACCGCCGTGTCCAGGACGTCCGGGCAGCCGTCGAAAACGAAGATGTCGCGCCAGGCCCGGGCCGAAGTGTCCTGGATGTAGAGAAAATCCGGGACCACGCCGCCCGCCACGAGTCGCGGAAGGGTGCGCCCGATGGCCAGGATGTAGGCCCTGCCCTTCAGCCGCCGCAGGAGTTCGACATCCAGGCTGGGACCGGGCGAGACGATGACCAGCGGCGCGCCGCCGCAGTAGTTCTTCAATATCTGGCAATGGCACATGTCGCTGAAGAACGGCATGTTTTTCAGGCTGTTGAGATAATGCTCGAAATCCTCGGTCGCGTCCGCGCCCCTGGACGGGGCCTTGCTGGAAAGCCGGGGGTACATGCAATGGGTGGTGTGCAGGTACAGAACCTGCCGCAACAACTCCATGTACAGGCCGTATGCCTCGTCCGGGATGGCACCCGCCACCCGGAAATCGATCCCGTCGCCGATCAGCGCGACCCGCTCGGCGTGGGCCAGCAGTTCGTCCAGGCCGTAGATGTTGAGCAGGTCCAGGGACAGCGGATAAAAATCCCTCCCCCCGCAACTCATCCGGATGGTTTTGTTTTCGCAGGTAATATTGAGCATGTGTTCCTGGTTTCCGGTCCGGGCATGGGAACCGGGAGCAGCCTTGCGGCCGAGGCGTCAGCCGACGCTTCATCAGAACGCGGCCCGCCGGAAATCACGTAATATGCCATTCGCATTGCTTAATCAACACCGGCGGCCCCATGCGCCGGGCAGCCGTGCGCGTGCACGCAGGCGGCGGACACCGCAGCCCTTGCCCGAAACGCCGCCCGAAAAGGCGGCCATCGACGGGCCTGTCCACCAATACCCCGGCATCACAGCCATAATTTCTACCGATTTTAATTGAAACCGATCGGCCCAATAGGTATGTACAAGGCATATACTGCCGGAAATTCATCGGTATTCCACGCATACTTTCATACCAGGCCCAACGAGGCGAACATGATAACATACATTTTGGTAGGTATTCTGGCGTTTCTGGTCGGCATGCTCATCACCCTGCTCGTCTGCCGCCGGGGAAGGCGGCCGAAGCGCATGGGCGAGAACCTGAACCGCTTCAATTTCGACAAGCAGAAAAAATATGAAAAGGACGGGCGCAAATACCCGTTCTCCTACTGATCCCTCCCCCCGCAGCCAAACGCAGGAAGGCCGCTCCCGGGGGAGCGGCCTTCCGCGTTTCCTGCCGTGGGCCTAATAGGCCGGATGGTGGAATATCTTCCCGATGCGGCCCAGGCGGACGTCGGTGACCGAGCCCCAGGACCAATAGATGATCAGGGCCTTGCCCACGATCTTCTCGCGCCTGACCGGACCCCACCAGCGGGAGTCGTAGGACCCCTCGCGGTTGTCGCCCATCATGAAGTACTGCCCCCCGGGCACCACGAAGGGGCCGAAGTTGTCGCGCACGGGCATCATGTCCGCATTGGTGTGAAACACGTAAGGCTCGTCAAGCGGCCGACCGTCGATGTAGACCACCTTGTCCCGCACCTCCACGGTCTCGCCCGGCAGGCCGATGACGCGCTTGATGAAGTCCTTGTCCTCGTCCTCGGGAAACTTGAAGACGACGATGTCGCCGCGCTCGGGGTCGCCTGCCTTGTACAGCACCTTGCCGTCGGTGGTGTCGAGCCAGATGTCGGACGGCAGCCGGACGTCGTAGGAGAACTTGGAGACCAGCAGGTGGTCGCCGATCTGGAGCGTCTCCAGCATGGAGCCGGAAGGGATCTTGAAGGCCTGGACGATGAAGGCCCGGATGACGAAGGCGAGCAGCAGGGCGACCACGATGGCTTCGATGGTGTCCCTGAACGATTTCATGGATTTGCTGGTCATTGGTTGTCCTTGGGTGTGGGTGATCAGTCCTCGTCGGCCTTGAGCACCGACAGGAACGCTTCCTGCGGAATTTCCACGTTGCCCATGCGGCGCATGCGCTTTTTGCCTTCCTTCTGTTTTTCCAGCAGCTTGCGCTTGCGGGTGATGTCGCCGCCATAGCACTTGGCCGTGACGTCCTTGCGGAAGGGAGCGTTGCGTTCCTTGGCGATGATCTTGTTGCCGATGGCGGCCTGGATGACCACCTCGAACATCTGCCTCGGGATGGACCGCTTGAGCTTGAGGGCCAGGGAGCGGCCGATGCGGGCGGAGTTCTCGCGGTGCACGATGCAGGAGAAGGCGTCCACGGGGTCGCCGTTGATGAGGATGTCGAGGCGCACCAGGTCGGCCTCGCGGTAGTCGATGATGACGTAGTCCAGGCTGGCGTAGCCCTTGGTGGACGACTTGAGCTTGTCGAAGAAGTCGTACATGACCTCGGCGAAGGGGATCTCGTAGGTGATGATCACCCGGGTCGAGGTGACGAACTTCATGTCCTTCTGGATGCCGCGCTTTTCCTCGCACAGGGCCAGGACCGCGCCCACGTACTCGCTGGGCACGTGGACCTCCAGGCGCACGAAGGGCTCGCGGACGAGCTTGATGCGCGTGGGATCGGGCAGCTTGGACGGGTTGTCGATGCGCAGGCTCTCGCCGGTCACGGTCTCCACCTCGTAGACCACCGAGGGGGCCGTGGTGATCAGCCGGGCGTCGAACTCGCGCTCCAGCCGCTCCTGCACGATCTCTATGTGCAAAAGCCCGAGGAAGCCGCAACGGAAGCCGAAGCCCAGCGCCTGGGAGGTTTCGGGCTCGTAGCTGAAGGCCGCGTCGTTGAGCTGGAGCTTTTCCAGGGCGTTCTTGAGCGTCTCGTACTCGCTCGGCTCCACCGGGTAGAGCCCCGCGAAGACCATGGGCTTGACCGGCTTGAAGCCGGGATACGGCTTGGCCACCGGGTTTTCGGCCAGGGTGATGGTGTCGCCCACGGGCGCGTCGCCCAGCTCCTTCATGGAGGCGCACAGGAACCCGACCTCGCCCGGACCCATTTCCTTTATGTCCTTGGCCTCGGGCATGAACGCGCCCAGCCGGGTGACGTCGAAGTCCTTGCCGGAGGAAAAGATGCGGATCACGTCGCGCCTCTTGAGCGTGCCGTCGATGATCCGGAAAAGCACGACCACGCCCTGGTAGGAATCGTACCAGGAATCGAAGATGAGCGCCTTGAGCGGCGCGTCCGGATCGCCCTTGGGCGGCGGCAGAAGGTGGACCACGGCCTCGATGACCTGGTCCACGTTCAGCCCGGTCTTGGCGGAAACGGCCAGGGGGTTCGAGCAGTCCAGCCCGATGACGTCCTCGATCTCGCGGGCGACGCGCTCGGGCTCGGCGCTGGGCAGGTCCACCTTGTTCAGCACGGGCACGACCTCAAGGTCGTTGTCCAGGGCGAGGTAGACGTTGGCCAGGGTCTGGGCTTCCACGCCCTGGGTGGAATCCACCACCAGCAGCGCGCCCTCGCAGGCGGCCAGGGAGCGCGAGACCTCGTAGC
>JAZHDH010000294.1:0-11509 GCA_036584335.1 Pseudodesulfovibrio sp.
GTTTGAAAGTACAATCTGCGGCGCCAAAAAAGAAGCAAAAAAGGCGCTTGGGAGTATGGCGCCCGCCTGGAGCTTCGGTGGCTAAGCGTCTGATCCGAGCGGGACGGCTCCATCTCTCGGAAAAGCGTAGTGCCGTTCCTCCGCCGGAAGGGCCGGGACTACTGCACCTTCAGTCCGGGTGGCCGGGCAGAGCCGCCTTGCCCGCCCGGTCACACGCTAAGCCCCCTTCGCAGGCGGGTTGCAGGTCTTCGGCTGGTCGGAATGGACGGGACCAGGGGTTGGGCGCTTCGCCCTGGGCGCGGAGGGGGCTTGCCCAGTATTTTCATCCAATGAACAAAAAAGGGCCGGAGCGTTTCCGCTCCGACCCTTGATCGTCTGTGTGTCGGTTTGGTCTAGTCGTATTCCACGGCCGAGAACTTCATCAGCGAATTCCAGTTGTGGATCGCCTCCACGTAGCGGATGGTGCCGGTCTTGCCGCGCATGACCAGCGAGGACGTCTCCGCGCCGTGGCCGTGGTAGGCCACGCCCTTGAGGAAGGTGCCGCCGGAGATGCCCGTGGCTGCAAAGAACAGGTCCTCGGACTTGACCAGGTCGCTGACGGTCAGCACCCGGCGCACGTCCATGCCGAATTCGGCCAGGGCGTTCTTTTCGTCCTGCTTCTGCGGGTCGAGCTTGGCGAACATCTCGCCGCCCATGATCCGGATGGCGATGGCCGAGAGTACGCCCTCGGGAGTGCCGCCGGTGCCCATCATCACATCCACCTCGCAGCGGGGATCGATGGCCATCAGCGATCCGGTGATGTCGCCGTCGGTGTGCAGCTGGATGCGCGCGCCCGCCTCGCGGATGTCGGAGATCAGCTTCTTGTGGCGCGGCTTGTCCAGGACGAAGACCACCAGGTCGTCCACGTCCTTGTCCAGGGCGCGGGCGATGAGCTTGAGGTTGTGGCCGGTGGGGGCCTCGATGTCGACCACGTCCTTGGCATGGGCGGGCACGACCAGCTTCTGCATGTAGAAGCTCGGGCCGGGATCGAACATGGCCCCGGCCGGGGCCACGCCCACCACGGAGATGGCGTTGGGGCGGCCGTTGGCGAGCAGGTTGGTGCCCTCCAGCGGGTCCACGGCGATGTCCACCTTCGGGCCGATGCCCAGGCCGAGCTTCTCGCCGTTGTAGAGCATGGGGGCGGAGTCCTTTTCGCCTTCGCCGATCATGACCCTGCCCTGGATGTCCAGGGTGTTGAAGCACAGCCGCATGGCGTCCACGGCTGCCTGGTCGGCGGCGAGCTTGTCGCCTTTGCCCAGCCAGCGGGCGCAGGCGAGCGCCGCGGCTTCGGTGACGCGGACAAGGTCGAGGGCCAGGTTCTTCTGAGGGGCTTCCATGATCATTCTCCTAACATTTCTCCCGAATCATACGGGCAAAGTTTTCGGGCGTGAAGCCGTATTTGTCGGACAGGACCTTGCCCGGGGCGCTGGCCCCGAAGTGGTCCAGGCCGAGGACGACGCCGCCCAGGCCGACGTATTTGTACCAGCCGTCGGTGCGGCCAGCCTCGGCCGCCGCGCGGGCGGTGACTTCCGGCGGCAATACGGCATTCTTATACGTTTCCGGTTGGGCGTCAAACAGCTTTGTGGAGGGCATGGAGACCACGCGCACCTTGCGCTTCAGCAGCTTGGCCGTGGCAAGGGCGAGCGAGACCTCGGAGCCCGAGGCGATGAGGATCAGGTCCGGGACGCCTTCACAGTCCTTGATGACATAGCCGCCCTTGCGCGGACCGTCCGTGATGGCCGGGTATTCGGCCGGGTCCAGCACGGGCAGGTTCTGGCGGGTCAGGAAGAGGGCCGAGGGGTGCTTCTCCTGGGTCAGGGCCATGTCCAGGCAGACGGCCGTTTCATTGGCGTCGGCCGGGCGCAGGTCGATCAGCTCCGGGATCAGGCGCAGCGAACTGACGTGTTCGATGGGCTGGTGGGTCGGGCCGTCCTCGCCCACCCAGAACGAGTCGTGGGTGAAGACGTAGAGGACCGGGAGATCCTGGAGCGCGGACATCCGGATGGCGTTGCGGCAGTAGTCGGAAAAGGTCAGGAAGGTCGCGCCGAAGGGCAGCAGGCCGCCGTGCAGCTGCATGCCGTTCATGATCGCGGCCATGGGGAACTCGCGCACGCCGAAGGCGAGGTTGCGCGCGCCGTAGCCGTCCACGGCGAAGTCGCCCTGGGAGGCGCGGAACTTCGCGGTCTGGTTGGACGGATCGAGGTCGGCCGAGCCGCCCACCAGGGTGGGCAGGGAATCCGTGATCGCGTCGAGGCAGGCGCCCCAGGCCACGCGGGTGGCCATGGACTTGCCGGGCTCGAAGGACGGCCAGTCGATCTTCAGCTCGGAGCGCGGCCGGGTGACGTGAGCCCACAGCTCGGCGAACGCCTTGTCTCCCCGTTTCGCGTCCACGGTCTTCTTCCAGTCGGCGGCCCGGGCGCGCAGCCCGTCGAAGCGGGCGCGGAAACCGTCCACGACCTCGGCCGGGACCTGGAAGGAGGCCTCGGGGTCCAGGCCGAGCTTCTTCTTTGTGGCCGCGATCTCGTCGGCCTTGAGCGGCTCGCCGTGGGTCTTGTGGCTGCCTTCCATGGTGGCGCAGCCCTTGGCCATGGTCGTGTGGCCGACGATCAGGGTCGGCTTGGCCGTCTCGGCCTGCGCGGCCTTGATGGCGGCGCGGATTTCGTCGTGGTTGTGGCCGTCGACCTCGATGACCTGCCAGCACAGCCCCTCGAAGACCTGGCGGTGGTCGGTGCAGTCGACCTTGGCGCAGGGACCGGCCAGCTGGATCTTGTTGGAGTCGTAGTAGACGATGAGCTTGCCCAGCCCCCACAGCCCGGCCAGGGAGGCCGCGCCCAGGGCCACGGGCTCCTGGATGTCGCCGTCGCTGGAGAGGACATAGGTGTAGTGGTCCATGACGTCGTCGCCCAGTTTCTCGCCCAGGAACGCCTCGGCCGCGGCGAAGCCCACGGACATGGCGAAGCCCTGGCCCAGCGGGCCGGTGGTGGCCTCCACGCCGGGGGTCAGGTGCACTTCGGGGTGGCCCGGGGTGAGCGAGCCGAGCTGGCGGAACTGCTGGAGATCGTCCATGGACACGAATCCGCACAGGTGCAGCAGGCTGTAGAGCAGCATGGACTCGTGACCGGCGGAAAGGATGAACCGGTCGCGGTTGAACCACCGGGCGTCGTCCGGGTTGAAGTTCAGGAATTCGGAAAAGAGGATGGTCGCGTAGTCGGCCGAGGACATGGCCCCGCCGGGATGGCCGGAATTGGCCTTGGCGACGCCGTCCATGATCAGCCCCTTGACCACGGCGATGGTTTTGTCCGTTGCGGTGCTCATGATGAAACCCTTTGTGCGGTGGTTATTTGGACAGGGTGTCGATGAGGTCGATGCGCCGCTGGTGGCGCGCCCCGCCGAACCCGGTTTCCAGGAACGTCTTGAGAATGGACAGGGCCAGCCCCTGGCCGGTGACGCGCTCACCCAGGCAGAGGATGCGGGCGTCGTTGTGCTCGCGCGCCATGCGGGCGAGAAATTCGTTGGTGCAGAGCGCGGCGCGCACGCCCAGGCGGTTGGCGGTCATGGTCATGCCCTGGCCGGTGCCGCAGATGAGCACGCCGAGCTTGTGGTCGTCCGCCTTGACCAGGTCCACGACCTTGGCCGCGTAGACCGGGTAGTCGCAGGAGTCCAGGCAGTCCGGACCCTGGTCCAGGACCTCGTGGCCCCAGTCCCCGAGCGCCTTGATGCACGCCTGCTTGAGGTGGAAGCCCCCGTGGTCGGAGCCGATGACGATGGTCTTCACGATATCATTCTCCGGTTTGATCGTTCCCGTCTTTGCGCAGGTGGGCCATGCGCTCCTCGCGGTCGCGGGCCAGCTCGGCCCTGAGGGTCTCTATCTCGTCCTTGAGGAAGGCGATCTGCTTCAGGCAGAGGTCCTTCTCCTCCATCCGCCCCCGGGGGGCCTCGGCGATGCGCCCGAGGGTGGCATATTCCCTCTGCAACTCTTTTTCAAGCCTGCCGATCTCGAACCGGCCGAGCACGGTCCGCCCCAGCCACTTGATTTCCGCCAGCCAGGTCTTCAGGCCGAGCAGGAAGATGTCCAGGATCGATTCGTCGGTGGTGCGCGTCATCATTTGTCCTCGTATACCACGGGGGTGTCCCCGGCGGGTTGTTCCCCGCGGTCCAGCCGCCGGAACTCCGTGCCTTCGGGCAGCGGCAGGTCCAGGGATTTGGCGGGCCAGGGGGCCAGTTTAAGCGCTCGGGAGCGGATGCGCAAGACGCCCGATTCCCCGTTGTCCAGGGCCAGGCTCAGCCGCTCGGGCAGGGGGGGCTTGCCGTCGGCGGGCTCCTCCCCGTAGGCGTTGATCTCGAGCGTCCAGGCCCGGGCCGAGGCGTCCACCTTGGTGGTCCGTCCTTCCAGCAGCACCGGGCGGCCCAGCGCGTCCAGGGTCACGGCCGTGACCAGGGCGTCGGCGACGACGTAGCGGAAGAGGTCGCCTTCGCGCACGCCCCGGCCGGGCGCGCGGGGCACCAGGCCGGAAAAGTCGCCTGCGATCACCCGGGCCAGTTCGTTCAGGGAAAAGGGAAAGGGCATGCCCAGACGGGTGGCTCCGAGGATCGGGTCGGTGTGGGCGTAGGCCTTGCCTTCGGTGGGGTAGTAGACGAGCAGGCCGTCGCGGTCCTCGCGGATGTGGGCCAGCAGCTTGCCCATGCCCGCAGCCAGGTCGAGGCGCATGACCCCCCGGAAGTCGCCCCACAGGGTGACCAGGGTGCGATTGGTGCGCCGGGTCGGGGTGGTGCGGGTGTAGTAGAGCGACGCCTTGGCCAGCAGCCCGGGCGCGGGCGGGACCACGCAGTAGTTGCGCCGAAAGGCCATCCACACGGCCTCGGGCGAGGCGAGGCGGGCGTCGACGGGCCGCTTGGGCGCGCAGCCGGGGACCGTGGAAAGCAGCGCGGCCAGCGCCGCGAGGATGAGCGTCAGCCGGAGGTGGCGGATCATAGGTTCTGGAGCTTCTTCCGGATTTCTTCGGGGCGCGGGGTCTGGAACTTCAGGGCGAAGTTGTAGCCCTTGCGCGCTTCCCTGGTCTTGCCCAGGGCCTTGGCGATGTCGCCGTAATGCTCCCAGATGGTCGGGTCGTCGTCGACCATGTCCACGGCGTAGCGGATGTTTTCCCACGCCTTGTCATAGGCCTTCATCCGGTAGTGGACCCAGGCCACGGAATCGAGGATGAAGCCGCTCTCGGGGTCGAGGCTGGCGGCCTTTTCGACCAGGACCAAGGCCCGCTCCAGTTCGCGGTTTTCCTCGGCCAGGGTGTAGCCCACGTAGTTCAGGGCGTTGGCGTAGTCCGGGTTGGTGCGCAGCACCTGCTCCATCAGGGCCAGCGCCTCGGGGCGGCGGTCTGTCTGGTCCAGGAGCATGGCCAGCTCGTAGCACAGCTCGGGGCTGCCCGGCAGCCGATCCAGCCCCTGGCGCAGGGCGGTTTCGGCTCCGGCGAGGTCGCCCTCGCCCTTGAGCAGGAAGGAATCGAGGATGTAGAAAATGGCCCCGTCCGGGAAGAGCTTCTTGCCTTCGGCGGCGATGGCCAGGGCCTTCTTCGTGTCGCCCCGGGCGTGGTATATCTGGGCCTTGAAGCGCAGGGCGTGGGGATAGAGCTTGTCGTCCTTGTCGACCTTCTCCAGGAACTCCAGGGCCTTGTCCGGGTCTTTTTCCCCTTCGTCGGCGATGACCGCCTTGTAGAAATAGTATTCCGCCGGGACCTGGCCGCCCACGGTGAGCATGTCGAGCACCGTGGAGCCCTGGGCGTAGAACCCGCTGTTGATGAACATCAGGGTCGCATCCAGGATGAAGGACTTGGCGTGCGGCCCCTCCAGGGCGATCCGGAGGGCGCGGTCCGGGTTGTTCAGCTTGAGGTTCAGGTTCACCAGCCGCAGCCGCGCTTCGGGAAAGGCGTCCTGGTCGAGAATGGCGGTGTAGGTCCTTTCGGCGGCCACGTAATCCTTGGCCAGCTCATACTGGTAGGCCAGTTCGACCATGGCCTCGGTGAACTCGGGGTCCATGTCCACGGCCTTGCGGAGGTTGCCGATGGCCGCCTTGCGCATGCCCAGCGTTCCCTGGACCCGGCCCATCAGGTAGAGCGCGTCCGGGGAGCGCCTGGCCGCCGGGATCTTCTTGAGCACGTCCAGGGCCTGGGTGTTGTGGTCGGCGTCCATGAGCATCTGGCCCAGCCGCTCCGTGGCCTCCATGTCTTCGGGATTCTTGGCCAGGAAATCGTCCATGACGTCGATGGCCGCGCCCGTGTCGTTGTCCATGATGTAGGAGTTGGCGAGGTAGACCGTCAGCATCCGGTTGTTCGGGAACCGGGCCAGGCCTTCCTTGAGCGACGCGCGGGCGCGGGCGGTGCCGCCCGGATCGTTCCAGTGCAGCCCGGCCTTTTCCAGGTAGAACTGCGGCGAGGGCGCCGCCTTGATCAGCCGGTCCAGGGCGCCTTCGGCCCGGGCCGAGATGTCAGCCACCTGGGTCTTGGTCAGGGGGCTGTCCTTGCCCATGGATGCGTGGCGTTGCAGCATCTGCATCTGGTCCTGATACAGGAGATAGTCGTAGTTGACCTGGGCCTCGGGGGACAGCGGCCCGGGCGCGGGGGCGGGGGCCGGGGCCGCGACGTGCTTGGCGGAACACGCCCCGAGACCGAGCAGACAGGTCAGCAGCAGCGCCGCCAGGGAGGCGGGGAAAAACGGTCGGCGGATGGCGGTGGTCATCATTCGTGCTCCAGCACCCAGTCTTTTGAGAAGTCCTTGATATTGCCCGACAGGTGGTCGCGGATCTTGGCCAGCAGGCGCGCCTCGATCTGGCGCACCCGCTCACGGGTCACGCCGAAGGATTCGCCGATCTCGCGCAGGGTCACCGGGTCGTCGGAAAGCAGCCGGTCGTCCAGGATGACCAGTTCCTTGTCGGTCAGGGTCGGCCGGATTTCCTTGAGGTTCTCCAGCAGCATGTCAACGATCTGGCCGGAAGCGATCTTCTCCTCCACGCCCGGGCCCAGGGCGGGCAGGAAATCCATGCGGGTGGCGTCGGTATCGTCGCCCAGGGGGGTGTTCAGCGACATGTCGTTGCGCGACAGGCGCTGGTCCATCTCCTCGATGTCCTGGGCGGTGACCCCGAGCCGTTCGCTCAGCATCTCGGTGGTCGGGTCGAAGCCCATGGCCTGGAGGCGCTGGCGCTCCTTGTTCAGGTTGTAGAAGAGCTTGCGCTGGGTCTGGGTGGTGCCCACCTTGACCATGCGCCAGTTGTCCATGATGTACTTGAGGATGTAGGCCTTGACCCAGAATGCGGCGTAGTAGGAGAATTTGATGCCTTTTTCGGGATCGAACTTGGTCACGGCCTTGAGCAGGCCGACGTTGCCCTCCTGGATCAGGTCCAAGGCATTCTGCATCCAGCGGCGCTGGAAGTCCATGGCGATCTTGACCACCAGGCGCAGGTGGGCGGAGACGAGCTTGAAGGCCGCGTCCTGGTCGTTCTCCTCCTGGGCGCGTTTTGCCAGGGCGTACTCTTCCTCGGGCTTGAG
Source organism: Pseudodesulfovibrio sp. (assembly GCA_036584335.1). Taxonomy (GTDB): domain Bacteria; phylum Desulfobacterota; class Desulfovibrionia; order Desulfovibrionales; family Desulfovibrionaceae; genus Pseudodesulfovibrio. The sequence continues at coordinate 7,575 of JAZHDH010000294.1, forward strand.
CATGGGGAAGCGAGCTATTTCACGCAGATAGAGCTGGAGCGGGTCGCGCAGCCGCACCTCGCGCGAGGTCGGCTTGAACGAGACCGGCAGCCGCTTGCCGCTCGCGCTGTCGTCCGGGCCGTCCCCGCCGTCCAGGGCGACGGCGAGGTCTTCGTCCAGGGGCGCGTCAAGGCCGTCCCCGTCGTCCAGGGCGTCGAGTTCCTGCTCGTCGGAAAGGTCTATGTCGTCCTCCTCCGTGTCCACGTCGTCGATCACCTCGGGGTCGAGGATTTCGGGCGTGAGGGAGGTGTCTGTCTTGGAAGGGGTCATGGTGCTCGGTGTCGGGGGTCCGTGCCCCGATTCAATGCTTGTATACACGAGGCGAAAAAGGAAGCCTATAGTTTTTGTTTGTCCTTTTCAATGATTTTCGGTACCCCGAATCCGGCAGAACCCGTGTGCAGGGCCGTTTTCCAGGCGGCGGGGGTGGCGTGAAAAACCCTTGCCTTTTCGGGTGGGGGCCGCTATATTGAAATATCTTGATATATGAATTCAACTGTCCGGGAGCCAAGCCGGGCGGGGTGGAGGAAGACCGTGCCCGATTTCAGATCCATACTTCGCGATGACAGGATATACTTCTTCGACGGCGGCTACGGCACGCTGCTGCAAGGCCGGGGGCTGCCCGCCGGGCTCTCGCCCGAGTTGTGGGGCCTGAAGGAGCCCGACGTCATCCGCTCCGTGCACCGCGACTACCTGGAGGCGGGCGCGGACGTCCTGACCACCAACACCTTCGGCGGGTCGCGGCCCAAGCTCGGCCTGGACGTCGATCCCTACGAGCTGAACCGGGTCATGACCCGCATCGCCCGCCAGGTGGCCGGGGACCGCGCCTTCGTGGCCGCGTCCATCGGCCCCACCGGCCATTTCGTCGAGCCCCTGGGCGACCTGACTTTCCGCGAGCTGGTGGAGATCTACAAGGAGCAGATCCGGGGCTGCGTGGACGGCGGCGCGGACCTGATTCTGGGCGAGACCCACTTCGACCTGGCCGAGGCCAAGGCCGTGGTCGTGGCCGCCCGCCTGGTCTGCGACCTGCCCGTGGCCCTGTCCATGACCTTCGAGGGCGCGGCGTCGCTGACCGGCGCCTCGCCCCTGACCTTTGTGGACACCATGCAGAACATGGGCGTGGAGCTGATCGGCACCAACTGCTCGGCCGGACCCGAGCAGATGCAGGACACCCTCAGGGCCTGGCTGCCGCGCCTGGAAACCCCGGTGGTGGCCCAGGCCAACGCGGGCCTGCCGGAGCTGACCGGCGAGGGCAAGACCGTGTTCCGGCTCGCGCCCGAGCCCTTTGCCGAGCACGCGGCCAAATTTGTGGGCCTGGGGGCCAAGTTCGTGGGCGGCTGCTGCGGCACCACGCCCGACCACATCCGCGCCCTGCGCGCCAAGGTCGGCGACGCGGCCTGGCGGCGGCCCGAGAAGACCGACGACGCCCGCCTGGTCCTGACCTCGCGCTCGGTCTCCGTGCCCGTGGGCTTCAACCACCCGGGCCGGATCATCGGCGAGCGCATCAACCCCACGGGCAAGAAGCAGCTCACGGCCGAGCTCCAGGACGGCGTGTTCACCGAGGCCCTGCGCTTCGCCACGGAGCAGATCGAGCTGGGCGCGCCCATCCTCGACGTCAACGTCGGCGCGCCGCTGGTGGACGAGACCGTGCTCCTGCCCGGCCTGGTCAAGTCGCTGATCGGCCGGTTCACCGCGCCCCTGTCCATCGATTCCAACGACGCGAAAGCCGTGGAGGCCGGGCTGTGGGTCTACCCCGGCTCGCCCCTGGTCAACTCCATCTCCGGCGAGCCCGGCAAGATGGAGGAGCTCGGCCCGCTGTGCAAGCTCTTCGGCGCGCCGTTCATCCTGCTGCCCATCGTCGGCAAGAAGCTGCCGGTGACGGCCGCCGAGCGCATCAAGGTCATCGAGGGATTGCTCGACCGCGCCCGCGCCCTGGGCATCCCGGACCGGCTGATCCTGGTGGACGCCCTGGCCCTGACCGTGTCGTCCAAGCCCGAGGCCGCGCGCCACGCCCTGGGCGTCATCCGCCACTGCCGCGAGGAGTGGAACCTGCCCTGCACCATCGGGCTGTCCAACATCTCCTTCGGCCTGCCCGCGCGCGAACTGCTCAATTCCAATTTCCTGGCCCTGGCCATGGGCGCGGGGCTCTCGACCTTCATCGCCAATCCCAACTCCGCCCGGCTGCAGGAGACCCTGCACTCGGTGGAGGTGCTGCTCAACCGCGACCCGCAGGCCGAGCGCTACATCGCCCGGTTTTCGGGCTGGACCGGCGGCGGTTCCTCGCCGTCGGCGGGCGCCCCGTCCGCCGCTTCGGGCACGGCCGGGCTGCCGCCCGTGCAGGCGGCCGTGGTCAAGGGCGACAAGGACGCCATCGTCCGGCTGGTGGAGGCCGAGCTGGACGCCGGCATGGCGGCCATGGCCATCGTCAACGACCTGCTCATCCCCGGCATCCTGGCCGTGGGCGAGAAGTACGAGCGCAAGGAATACTTCCTGCCCCAACTGCTCCAGTCCGCCGAAACCATGCAAAAGGCCTTCGCCCGCCTCCAGCCGCTGCTGGAGGAGGACGGGGCCGCCGGACGCAAGCCCGTGGTGGTCATGGCCACGGTGGAGGGCGACATCCACGACATCGGCAAGAACATCGTCTGCCTGATGCTCAAGAACTACGGGTTCGAGGTGGTGGACCTGGGCAAGGACGTGCCCGCCGCCGCCATCGTGGACGCGGCCCAGGAACACGGCGCGTCGATCATCGGGCTTTCCGCGCTGATGACCACGACCATGGTCCGCATGGAAGACACCGTGAAACTGGTGCGCGAACGCGGGCTCGACGCCAAGATCATCATCGGCGGGGCCGTGGTCACCGAGAAGTTCTGCACCGCCATCGGCGCGGACGGCTGGTCCACGGACGCCATGGCTGCGGTCAAGCTGGCCCAGGGGCTGATGCAGTAGCGCTTCGGGCTGGATCAATCCCGCCGCCTGGGCTACAAGGGAGTCGCGGCGGACGCATCGCCGCGCCAAGCCCGCGAGGTGGGACATGGACAAGAGCATCGGCCGGATCGTTTCCGCCCTGATTCTGGGCGCGGCCCTGGTGGCCGGTTGCTGGCTGCTGGGGAACGCCCTGGTCGGATTCAAGGCCATGGACAGGTTCGTCACGGTCAAGGGGCTGGCCGAGCGCGAGGTGGCGGCCGACCTGGCCATGTGGCCGGTCTCCTACAGCGTGGACGCCAATTCCCTGGCCCAGATGGACGCCGCCCTGAAGCGGGCGCGGGCGCAGGTCGTGGCCTTCCTGGACGAGCAGGGGCTGGGCGCGGCCGAGGTGGTGGACGCCACCCCGCGCATCCAGGACCTGTGGTCCATGAACCCGAACAACCGTCCCGACTACCGCTACCAGGCCAGCGCCGTGCTCACGGTCCGCTCCGGCGACATCGCCGCCATCAAGAAGGCCATCGCCGCTTCCGGCAACCTCGTGGCCCGGGGCGTGCTGCTGGTGCAGAACTACGAATTCCAGCCCACCTTCGCCTTCACGGGGCTCAACGACATCAAGCCCGAGATGATCGCCGAGGCCACTCGCAACGCCCGCGACGCGGCCCGCCAGTTCGCGGCCGACTCCGGCTCGCGCGTGGGCGATATCCGGCGCGCCACCCAGGGCTATTTCAGCCTGGAGGACCGCGACCAGCTCACCCCGGAAATCAAGCGCGTCCGCGTGGTCACCACGGTGGAGTATCTGCTGGAGAACTGACGGGTTGGACAGGGCCGGTTTCAGCGGCCTCGCCATAGCCTTTCCTGCGAACGACGCCTCTTCCGATGAGGCGTCAACCCTCCAAGTTGCGCCTTTTTTACCCGTTTCCCCGCTTATTCCCGCCGTTTTTCCCGACGCCGTAAACCGGGTGAATGCTCGTCCG
>JAZHDH010000295.1:0-11341 GCA_036584335.1 Pseudodesulfovibrio sp.
AGGACCAGGTCCGCGAGGTCCTGCGCCGCCACTTCCGGCCCGAGTTCCTGAACCGTGTTGACGAGACCGTGCTTTTCCGGCCGCTCCGGCTGGAGCAGCTGATGGCCATCATCGACCTGCTGGTGGCCGGGCTGCGCGAACGGCTGGCCGACCGCAAGATCGGGCTGACCCTGACCGATTCGGCCAAGGCGTTCATCGCCCAGTCCGCCTACGACCCGCACTTCGGCGCGCGGCCGCTGCACCGCTACCTCCAGGCCCGGCTGGAGACCCCGCTGGCCAAGCTGCTCATCGGCGGGCGGCTGGAGGACGGGCAGCAGGTGACCGTGGACGAGAAGGACGGCGAACTGGTCTTCGTCTGATTCCCACCCCGATAACGAGAACGGAACGCCCGGCATTGCGCCGGGCGTTTCTTTTTTGTCGCCACTCGGTTGACGTAAATGATTCCACTGTGTTACGGGTGAAAAATCAAGGAAGTCGTAGCGGTGAAAGGATATAGAACAGGCGTTTTCGTTGTGGCGGCCCTGCTCGTCTTTGCGGGGGGAGCCGGTGCGGCCGCTCAATGGACGGACGAACACCCGTTGATCGTGGTCCATTCCGCGCAGACGCCGCCCATGTCCTTCATCGGGTTCGATGGCGAGAAGAAGGGATTGATCGTGGATTACTGGCGGTTGTGGTCCAGGGTCAACCGCGTGCCCGTCAAGCTGGTCCTGGTGGACTGGCCCGAGTCGTTGCGCATGGTCCTCGCAGGCGAGGCGGATGTGCATGGCGGCCTCTTCCTTTCGGGTGAGCGAAAGCGGTTCCTTGATTTCGCCCCGCCGTATTTCGAGCTGGACGCGGCGCTGGTCGTGCGCGCCGACCTGAACATCCGATCCCTGGCGGGGTTGGGCGACCATGCCGTGGGCGTCCTCGATCATGGGTATTCGGCCTCGTTTGTCCAGGCCCGGTTCCCCGGCCTGAAGCGCCGGGAGTATCCGACGGCGGCCGCCCTGATTTCCGGGGCCGTGGCCGGAGAGGTCGACGCCATGATCCTCGAGCGCGTCACCCTGGTCCATCTGTTGGGCGAGATGGGGAAACTCGGCGATTTCCGGATGCTGGACGTACTCTACACCCGGTCGGTCCATCCGGCCGTGGCCAAGGGGAATGCGGCCGTACTCGAACTGGTGGAGCGGGGCATGCGGGCCATCCCGGCCAAGGAGCTTGAGCGGGCCTTCCGGCGGTGGACCATCCCCAACGGCTCCGGGCCGTCCTGGCTTATCGCGCTGCTGGGCATGGGCATCGCCATTGCCGCAGGGCTTCTGGGATTCCTGCTGTTTCAGGGCAGAATGCGGGGCTGATCCTTCCCCGGACCCCGTTCGCACGAATCCGCTTGACTTCGGGCGCGGATTGACGAATGTTGCACCTTCAACTTTAAGCGTGCAACCTCTGCCCATCACCACCCGATGCCCAATCTGATCCTGCTCGCCCTGCTGGCGGCCTTTCCGCCCCTGTCCACGGACATGTATCTTCCGGCCATCCCCACGTTGCAGGAGCAGTGGGGGCTGCCCTTCGCCACCGTCAACCTGTCGCTGGTGCTGTTCATGGTCGTGTTCAGCGTCGGGCTGCTCATCCACGGCCCGCTTTCCGACCGGTTCGGGCGGCGGCCGGTGCTCATCTTCGGCATCCTGCTCTTCATGTTCGGGACCCTGCTCTGCGCGGCCTCTACGAACATCACCATGCTCATCGTCTCGCGTTGCGTGCAGGCGGCGGGCGCTGCGGCCGGGGCGGCCCTGTCCCTGGCCCTGTCCAAGGACCTTTATGAAGGCGCCCAACGGCAGAAGATTCTGGCCCACATCGGCGTGATCATGGCCTTTGCGCCCATGCTCGCCCCGTCCGTGGGCGGGGTGATGCTCAAGTTCGTCTCCTGGCGCTGGATATTCGTGTTCCAGGCGTGCATGGGGCTGGTCGGGCTCTACGGGGTGTGCCGACTCAAGGAGCCGCTGACCGAATTCACGACGGGCGGGGTGTTCTCCATGGCCGGGCGCTATGTGTCCGTGGCCAGGAACCTGCCGTTCATGGTGCTTTCCACGGGGTTCGCCCTGATGGTCCTGCCGCACTTCGCCTTCATCGGCGGGGCCACGGACATCTATATCAACGGTCTGGGCCTTTCGCCCCAGACCTTCGGCCTCTTCTTCGGGGCCAACGCCGTGGGGTTCATGCTCGGGTCCTTCACCTGCACCCGGCTGGTGGGCGTGTACAAGCCCCTGACCATGATCTACATCACCATGGCCGCCTACGTGGCCTCGGGCTCGCTGATGCTGTTCATGGGCGGGCACACGCCGCTGACCGTGGCCATCCCCATGTTTTGCATCGCCTTCAGTTCCGGTTTCTCCCGGCCCATCAGCAACTCGCTGATCCTCGACCAGGTGGACACGGACGTGGGCGCGGCCTCGGGCGTCATGACCTTTGAAATCTTCTTCGTGGCCGCGTTTTCCATGCAGCTCATCTCGCTCGAATGGGACAGCAAGCCCTGGGTCCTGGGCGTCCTGGCCCTGCTCGGCGCGCTGATCCCGTTCGCATCGCTCCAGCTGGTCAAGAAGCGTTGCCGCCTCTAGCGGGCGGCCCGCATCCTCGGGGCAAAACCGCACGCCCGCGCGTACTGAATACGGTACGCGCGGGCGTGCGGTTTTGCCCCGAGCGTTCGGCCTGGGCTGGCGATCAGGCCATGCGTTCCGCGAGGAAGGCGGCGGCCCGGCGTTCGGACCAGTAGACGTTTTCCGGCCCCGGGGCGGCGAAGCCCACGTGGCCGCCGTAGCGCGGCGTTTCCAGGAACAGGTTGGGGTTGGCCAGCGCCGCGTCTTTCGGGAAGCAGGAAGGCGTGAGGAAGGGGTCGTTGAGCGCATTGACCAGCAGGGCGGGCACCCGGATCGCTCCGAGTACGGGCAGGCTGGACGCGCGGGCGTAGTAGTCCGCCGCGTCGGCGAACCCGTGGTAGGGCGCGGTGTAGCGGTTGTCGAAATCGCGCAGGGTGAACACCCCCCTGAGCAGGCCGCGCCCGACCCGTTCCGGAAAAAGCGCCTCCTTCTCCCGCACCTTGGCCCGCAGGCCGCGCATGAAATATTCCACGTACACGCGCCTGGACGGCCGGGCCAGCATCCGTTCCGATCCCCCCAGGTCCACCGGCACCGAGAACGTGGCCGCAGCCGCGACCTCCCCGGGCACGCGGTCCGGGTCCTCGCCCAGGTATTTCAGGATCTGGTTGCCGCCCATGGAGAAGCCGATGAGCGCGACCCGGTCGTAGCCGCCGTGCTTCAGGCAGTGGATGATGACGGCGTGCAGGTCGCCGGTCTCGCCCGAGTGGTAGGAGCGGGGCAGGAGGTTGGGCTCGCCGCCGCAGCCGCGCTGGTTCCAGCAGGCCGCGTCGAACCCCAGGCCGGTGGCCATGCGCGCCATGCCCAGCACGTACTTGCGCCGCGCATCGCCCTCCAGGCCGTGGGAGATGACCGCCAGCTTGCGGCTTGCGCCGATGCGCGAAGGGTGGCGGTCCACGGTCAGGAAGTCGCCGTCCGGGGTGTTCACGCGCTCGCGCCGGACGGGGCCGCAGGGCGGGGCCGGACGCAGCAGCGTCGGGTAGAGCGTCGAGAGGTGGGGGCGGCGCAGGGGCAGGGGCGGCAGGTAGTCGGGCACGGGGAGCAGCGGCATGGGTCCGGTGTACGACCGGCCGGAATATTTGTCAAAACCGGCGTGGCGGGAAAGGATTTGCCAAGGCGGCCGCGCGGTTCTATCCTGCGCGAAACCGGAGGATCCGTGCCCCTGTTCGACGCCATCGACATCGAGAACTATGCCGAGGTCCTGATCTGGGCCTTGGGCCGCTCCCGCCGCGAGCCGCTGAAGAACCGCGACGTGGTGGTCATCCGCTACGACATTCCGGGCCTGGCCCTGGCCGAGGCGGTCTATTCCCGGCTCATGGACGGGCACATGATGCCCGTGCCCATGGCCCAGCCCACGCCCTCCATGGAGGCCGAGCGCTACCTCAACTCCAGCTATTCCCAACTCCTGTTCCAGCAGCCCGGTCTGCCCGAACTGTATGCCCGGGCCGCAGGCGTGATCACCATCCTCGCGCCCGAGGACCTGACCCATCTCCAGACCGTGGACCCGCGCACCATCGCCGAGGCCCACCGCGCGGACTCCGCCACCAAGCAGATCCTGCGCCGCCGCCGTTACTCCGGCGCGCTGGGCTGGACCACCTGCGTCTATCCCACCGCCGCCCTGGCCGAGGCGTCGGGCATGACGCTGGAGCAGTACGCCCACGCCTTGCAGCGCGCCTGCTGGCTGAACATGCCCGACCCCCTGCGCGAGTGGCGGCGGCTGGACCGCGAGTCCGCCGAAATCTGCGACTGGCTGGGGGGTATGGGCATCCGCTCCCTGCGCGTGGAGTCCGAGGATGTCAACCTCAAGGTGCCGGTGGGCGCGAGCCGCCGCTTCGTGGGCGTCGGCGGCACGAACATCCCGGGCTACGAGATATATTTCGCGCCCGACGCTCGCGGGGTGGAGGGCACGTACTATGCCGACCAGCCCAGCCTGCGCCACGGCCGTCTGGTGCTTGGCGCGTCCCTCGATTTCTCGGGCGGCGTCGCGGCCCGGGCCGAGGCGGGCCGGGGCGAGGCGTTCCTCCAGAACCAGCTCCACATCGACGCCGGGGCGCGCCGCGTGGGCGAGTTTTCGCTGACGGACAAGCGGTTTTCGCGCGTGGACCGGTTCATGGCCCACACGCTGCTCGACGAGAACTTCGGCGGCGAGCACGGCAATTGCCACCTGGCCCTGGGCGGGTCGGTGCTGGAGAGCTACACGGGTCCGGCGGAGCTGCTGACCCCGGAGCTGGAGTACGCGCTGGGCTTCAACGCATCAAGCCTGCACTGGGACCTGGTCAACACCCAGCCCAAGCGGGTCACGGCCTTGCTCGGAACGGGCGAGCCCCGGCTGATCTACGAGGGCGGATCGTTCAAAATTTGACCCAGAAGGTTATATGGCTATGCTTTAGGCGAAAGTTCGAATGCATTAAGCATAAGGTCCGGAACGTGTATAGGAGTATCCCAGCCGTTGGTAATGACGTGGGCATCAGCCGCGTGTTCAACAAACCATTGCCTGCATGCGCCACAAGGGGAGCATAAGGAGCGGACATCTTTTTTGGTCGTATCAACCAATTCGATGTCGCAATATATTGCTATGAATTGTATTGCTTCGCATGAATCCATGATGCAGGAGGAGATTGCAACACGTTCCGCGCACAAGGAAAGACCATAGCTCATGTTTTCTATATTTGCTCCTGTGTAGACGCCTTTTTCGGTTAATACCGCGCACCCAACACGAAATCCCGAGTATGGTGAGTATGACTTTAGAGCGCAGCTTTTTGCTCTTTCCATCAATTCATTGATCGTCTTACGGTCTGGCATCATAGTGTATTAATCCTTATAGTTATATTAGATTTGACTGCCCGGTGTCCCGCAGGCCCCTTTCCCAATAACGGGAGGAGAAATAGTCCGTTTATTACCAAAAAGTTGATGGTAGCTGATAACAAATTGGATTTTCTCGTCGTGCGTGTTGATAGCCGATTTGTTAATTGTATTAGATGTTATCTTTGAAGTGACTCTTTCCATTATAAAACTATAACAGCTAATGTTCGCGTCAGTTTTTTCTACATAATATCCATTCCCGCCCATAGCACGCTCATCAAAATGTTGAACAGTGTACCCTTTTCTTTCGTCGTGCTTGTGGATCACTTCGCCAGAGTGGAAAAATTTAACCATGGATTCATCCGGGTGGAATTCTAATGAAGATGCTGACCAGTTGGCAACTACCTCGCCTTCCGAACTGTAGCTCACACCAAGAATTTGATGCATACCTCGCTGATAGTTGTACTTGATATCGAATATGCTATAGACGCGCTTGCCGTCTTCTTTAGCAATAGTTTCTATGTATCGTCCTTGGTATCTTGAATTTGGAATAAATATCATCTTCCCGATTTTTGATCGTATGCATGCTTCTCGGAAAAGCAAACAAAAAACGTATATGATCGCACCAGAGGAGACGGATAGGACAAAAGCCCAAGAGGTGCTGTACCCTTCGCTAATCAGAAACGGAAAGCCTTTAACCGCTATAAAGTTGGCCAGTGACACAACAATGATATCATATATCACGCGAAGCTTCATTGTAATCCCCCAGTTCTCCAATTGATATAGTATTGTTTTAGATGGTGCAATAAGTAAAATCCTATTCAGGCGTATTGCTCCGATTCTCGATTGTCAGCTTGACAACCCCTCCCCCATGCTTATCTCTCAGTCACATCCCGCTTGGGCGGGGCTTTTTTCGATCAAATCCAGATTGTTAAGGAAGCGGATTCCATGAGCGACAAGAAAAATACCGAAGTTCCCGTGAACGGCCTGTACGACGAGGAGGGCAAGCTCTTCGGCGCCGAACAGGACTCGCTTGCGGGCGAGGCCGCGCCGGAGCGGGAGCCCGAGGCCGAGGTCTCGCTGAGCCAGGAGGAACTGGTGGCCCTGTGCAAGGAGTCGGTATGTCCCGGCTGCGACGTGTTCAAGGAGGCCGAGAACGTGCGTCTGCGCGCTCTGGCCGACACCGAAAACGTCAAGAAACGCCTCCAGCGCGAGGCCGAGGACATGAAGAAGTACGCGGGCGAGTCGGTGCTGGCCGACATGCTGCCCGTACTCGACAACCTGGACCTCGCCCTGGCCCACACCGGCAACCTGGACGCGGCCTGCAAGAATTTCGTCATCGGCGTGGACATGACCCGCAAGATATTCCTGGATGCCCTCAAGGGCCATGGATTGGTCCAGGTGGAGGCCGTTCGCGGGGGCGGGTTCAACCCCGAGATCCACGACGCCGTGGGCACGGTGGAGGACGCCGAACTCGGCGACAACCTGATCGCCCAGGTCGTGCAGGGCGGCTACCTGCTCAAGGGCCGCCTGCTGCGCCCGGCCAAGGTCATGGTCAGCAAGGCCTAGCCCGGTTTTTTTCGGGGTTCGCCACTTTACAACCCCGCGTGCGTGATTATTGAAAAAGAACGCAAGTAACGCCGCCGGGGGCGGCAGCCAATAGAGATTCTTAGGAGGATATGAATATGGGCAAGATCATAGGGATCGACCTCGGAACCACCAACTCCTGTGTGTACGTCATGGAGGGCAAGGATCCGAAATGCATCACCAACCCCGAAGGGGGACGCACCACTCCGTCCGTGGTCGCCTTCACCGATAAGGAACGGCTGGTCGGCGACATCGCCAAGCGCCAGTCCGTGACCAATCCCGAAAAGACCGTTTTCGCCATCAAGCGCCTGATGGGCCGCAGCGTGGACGCGCCCGAGGTCAAGAAGTGGCAGCACCACTGCCCCTACCGCATCGTGGCCGGCAACGGCAACGACGCCTGGGTCGAGATCGACGGCAAGAAGTACAGCCCGCCCGAAGTCTCCGCCATGGTGCTTCAGAAGCTGAAAAAGGACGCCGAGTCCTATCTGGGCGAAACCGTGACCGAGGCGGTCATCACCGTCCCGGCCTATTTCAACGACTCCCAGCGGCAGGCCACCAAGGACGCGGGCAAGATCGCGGGCCTCGAGGTCAAGCGCATCATCAACGAACCCACGGCCGCTTCCCTGGCCTACGGCTTCGACAGGAAGGCCAACGAGAAGATCGCGGTCTTCGACCTCGGCGGCGGCACCTTCGACATTTCCATCCTGGAAGTGGGCGACAACGTCGTGGAAGTGCGCGCCACCAACGGCGACACCTTTCTCGGCGGCGAGGACTTCGACCACCGCATCATCGAGTACCTGGTGGATGAGTTCAAGAAGGAGAACGGCATCGACCTGTCCAAGGACCGCATGGCCCTGCAACGGCTCAAGGAAGCCGCCGAGAAGGCCAAGCACGAGCTTTCCAGTTCCGTGGAGTCCGAGGTCAACCTGCCGTTCATCACCGCCGACCAGAACGGCCCCAAGCACATGATGGTCAAGATCAGCCGCGGCAAGCTCGAAAAGCTGGTCGAGGACCTGGTGGATCGCACCGTGGAGCCGTGCCGCAAGGCCCTCAAGGACGCCGGCCTCTCCGCCTCGGACATCGACGAGGTCATCCTCGTCGGCGGCATGACCCGCATGCCCCTGGTCCAGGCCAAGGTGAAGTCCTTCTTCGGCAAGGAGCCCAACCGCTCCGTGAACCCGGACGAGGTCGTGGCCATGGGCGCGGCCATCCAGGGCGGCATCCTGGCGGGCGACGTCAAGGACGTCCTGCTCCTCGACGTGACCCCGCTTTCCCTGGGCATCGAGACCATGGGCGGCGTCATGACCCGGCTCATCGAGCGCAACACGACCATCCCGACCAAGAAGTCCCAGGTGTTCACCACTGCGGCCGACAACCAGCCGTCGGTGTCCATCCGGGTCTTCCAGGGTGAGCGGCCCATGAGCGCCGACAACAAGCTGCTCGGCAACTTCGAGCTCTCCGGCATTCCGCCGGCGCCGCGCGGCGTGCCGCAGATCGAGGTCTCCTTCGACATCGACGCCAACGGTATCGTCCACGTCCACGCCAAGGACATGGGCACCGGCCGCGAGCAGTCCATCCAGATCACCGCTTCCTCCGGCCTGTCCGAGGACGAGATCAACCAGATGGTCAAGGACGCCGAGTCCCACGCCGAGGACGACAAGAAGAAGCAGGCCCTGATCGAGGCCCGCAACCATGCCGATACCCTGGTCTACACCACCGAGAAGTCCGTCCGCGACCTTGGCGACAAGGTGGACGCCGGACTGAAGGCGGACATTGAGACCAAGATCGAGGCGCTCAAAAAGGCGCTGGAAGGCGACGACGCGGATGGGATCAAGTCCAAGACCGACGAACTGGCCCAGGCCTCGCACAAGCTGGCCGAGCAGCTCTACGCCCAGAAGTCGGCCCAGGAGCCGGGCGGCGGAGCCGCCGGAGCCTCGGGCGGCCCCGAGCAGGGCGGCCAGGCCAAGGACGACGACGATGTGGTCGACGCCGACTACACCGAAGTCAAGTAATCCGGCTTGCCATCAAGGCTCAAGCGAAGTATAGCATTACCCGGCCCGCCCAAGCGGGCCGGGTTTTTTTATCTGGCTGCCGAATCTGCTGCAATGGAACATGCCATGTACCCATCCCGAAAAGTGACCGTCCGGCGTCTCGCCCTGTGCCTGGCCGGGCTGGCCATGCTTCTGTCCCTGCTCGTTTCCGGCTGCGCCAAGCGGCAGCCGCTCATCCGCAGCACGGAAATGCTCTCCACGCCCAACCTGCTGATGGAGGCGGACACGGCCTGGAAGGACAAGCGGCATGAGGCCGCCGAACTCTACTACACCAAGCTGCTGGAGCGCCAGGATCTGGCCCGGGGCGAACTGCCGACCATCTACGGCCGCCTGGCCGAATCCGCCTTCACCCTGGGGCACTACCACCAGGCGCGCATCGCCCTGGAGAGCTGGGCCAATATCGACGCCAACGCCCTGAGCTCCCCGGCCTGGGAGTTGACCTACCTCGACACCATGGCCGCCCTGGGCAAGACCGAGCGGTTGCAGAACCACCTCAAGTGGCTGCTGGGGGCCGGGAACCTGCCTTGGGACACCCGGCAGGACGCGGCCCTGTGGTACTCCGCCTATTTCCAGAAGAAGGACGACGCCGAGCGCGCCCTGGACGTGCTCGACGGCTTCTACCGGCAGGCCCCGGACCGCTCGGCCCGCTCCGGGTTCGAGCGCGCCTTCTGGGGGCGGCTGGAAGGGCAGGACGAAGCCGGTGTGGCCACCCTGTCCCGGGCCGTGACCGCAGGCAACCAGCTTCGATTCCCCTACGCCCTGGTCGCCTTCGAGCGCGGCGCGCGCCAGGCGGGCGACAAGGAGGCGTGGTCCGTCAACTGGCGCACCCTGCGCAACCTGACGGCCAATGCGGAACTGGCCGACCACGTGCCCCTTGCCACCCGGCTGGCCGCACTGGAGAGCCGCTACGGCATGCCCCGCGTGGGCATCGCCCTGGCCCTGCCGCTGACCGGCCCCTACGGCCAGGTCGGCGTGAAGATTCTGCGCGGCGCGGGGCTGGCCCAGTGGCGGCTGGCCCAGGACGGCCGCGACGTGGACATCAAGGTCGTCAACACCGAGGCCCCGGGCTGGGACAAGCGGCTGGCCGAGTTGCCGGATCACTACACCGTGGTCGGCGGCCCCCTGCGTGTGGATGCCTTCAAGCGGCTCTACCAGGGCGCTCCGGCGGGTCGTCGCGTACTCGACCAGCGGGCGTTCTTCACCTTCCTGGCCGCCCTGGGCGACCTGGAGGAGGGCAGGGATGCATGGCGTTTCTTCACCAGCCGCACCGACGAGGTGCGCAGCCTGGTCCGCCTGACCGTGAATGAACTGGGCATCAAGGACCTGGCCATCTTCTACCCCGAAGAGAAGTTCGGCCGGACCATGGCCAAGATATTCTATGACGAGGCCGCTCCCCTGGGCGGGCGCATCCGGGGGATGCAGTCGTACCCTACGAATCTCAAGCAGTGGGCCAAGAGCGTGGCCAAGCTGCTCAAGGTCCCGTCCAATTTCAGCGACATCAAGGACGCGCCGCTGCCGCCGCCGGACTTCGGCGCGGTCTTCGTGCCCGACGGCTGGCGTCAGGCGCAGACCCTGCTGCCCAACTTCTTCTTCTACGAGGGCGACCAGCTCGTCTTTCTCGGCCCGGACCTGTGGTCCCGCTCCCTGGACGCGGCCAAGGACATCGACGAGCACTACTACCGGCTGGCCGTATGCCCCGGCGCGTGGTGGGCGGAGAGCGAGGGCGGCCGCGCCCTGCAATCCGCCCTGACCGACGAGGGGCTGGGGCAGGCCGACTTCTGGGTGGCGCTTGGCTACGATTTCGTCCGTTTCGGCGGCAAGCTGGGCACCCTGCCTTCGGGGTGGACCCCGCAGGACGTGAACAAGCGCATCCGGTCGGTTCAGGCCATGGATTTCAGTATGGCCCGGCTGGCCTGGGATGATCGCGGCGTGGCCACTCAGGACCTCTTCCTTTTCAGCCCGGTGCAGAACGGCAAGCAGCTGGTGGATGCGCCCCGGCTCGCCGCCCGCATCGCCCAGGCCCGGGTGCGCAAGGAAAAGCGCATGGATGCCTACAAGCGGCGCACGGAAGAGGAACAGACCAGGAAGGAACAGAGCGTCTTCTGACGCCGGGGCGCGCCCCGGAAACGATAAGGAGCAAGGCATGAAAATCAGCCCCGAAGAAGTGGCCAAGGTGGCGCGGCTCGCCCGCCTGGACATTTCGCAGGAAAAACTGGAGTTGTTCGCCGGCCAGGTCGGCGACATCCTCGCCTACATGGACAAGCTGGGCGAGCT
>JAZHDH010000296.1:0-11314 GCA_036584335.1 Pseudodesulfovibrio sp.
CACGTGACGCGGGGTGGAGCAGTTGGTAGCTCGTCGGGCTCATAACCCGAAGGTCAGAGGTTCAAGTCCTCTCCCCGCTACCAAGAGATTACAGCCGGTTACATCGATTCGATGTGACCGGCTTTTCTTTTGGCCCCATCGGGATCACAACGAAAATCCCGCCGCGCCCCGGCCCCCGCAACCACAGCGTCCGGCCCAGGGGCTCCTCCCCAAAAGCCTACCGTCCTCGGCAATTACCGCATCCTTTCGCGGCAATCGGGCCAATGCGCTTGCCATGAACCGAAAATTCAAGCATTCTGGAATAAATATTGAGAGCAGGAGCGGTGTTGCCGCCATGCCATCAACCTGCCAAACCATTGATCGACAGCAATGCCCAACACCGAAATCATCACACCCGATTCTCGGGAAGCGAGCTCCGAGCCCCTGCCCGGGCAGATTTCACATCCACCCGCCGGTGAGCAGACCGTCCCGGGCGAAGACCAAGGACAGGACCCGCCAGCCGCCTCCGAATCGGACGGCGGAGGAGGCGCACAAACCACGCCGCAGGGCATGGCACCCAATACCGGGGCGGGCGGCGAAGGCTTCCCTCCCCCGTTTTTCGGCCTCGGCCCCGGCTCGCCGACGACGCCCGGGGCCGCCCTCTTCGGCTTCGGCTCCTCCCCCTTCCAGGGGGGCGGACTCTTCGGCAACGCCTTCGCCCCTGGAGGCGGCGGTTGGACGGCCGGTTTCGGTCCGGACTCCCTCTGGGGCTTTCCCCTGTCGGGCGCGGCCCTGTTCGGCGGGGACTTCGGCATCGCCCCCGGACACGCCGCGGAGCCAGGCTTCGAGCGCGAGGACGACGACCCCGTCGAGGATCCCGGAGACGAGCCCACGCCATCTCCGTACGACCCCCTGGTCGGTGAGCAGTGGTACATCAAAAACACCTCCGGCGGGGTGGATCTCAACGTGACCAAGGCATGGGAGGAGTTCACCGGTGAAGGCATCCGCGTGGCCGTGTGCGACGACGGCGTGGACTACAATCACCCGGACCTCCAGGCCAACTATCTTTCCGGCGACGGGTACAACGAAACCGCCGGAACAACCGACGGCTACCCCGACGACGGACAGAACCACGGAACAGCCGTGGCCGGATTCATCGCCGCCGCCAAAAACGACTACGGCATCCAGGGCGTGGCCTACGAAGCCAAGATCGCCTCCTTCGTCGAAGGGGATGCGGACGGTGCGCTGGGCAGAGTCCTGCTGCGCCAGACGTCCTTCGACATTTCCCAGAACAGCTGGACCATGGCCCCCTTCAGCAACGACATGTCCCTGACGGAAGCGGTGGAAACCCTGGCCCGGAACGGCCGCAGCGGACCGGGCACGGTGGTGGTCTTCGCCGGGTCCAACGAGCGGGAATCGGGCATAATGTCCACCTATTACAATACGAACAACTCGCCCCACGCCCTGGCCGTGGGCGCGGTGGACAGTTCCGGGAAATATGCCGAATTCAGTTGCGCCGGGCCGAACCTGCTCGTCACCGCTCCGGGCGAGGACGTCATCTCCACGGACCGCACGCCCCCGGCGGGCGAAGACCCTGACTCCTATTTCCACACCGGCAGCGGCACCTCCTATTCCTCGCCCATGGTCAGCGGCGTCGTCGCGCTGATGCTCGAAGCCAACCCGGACCTCGGCTACCGCGATGTGCAGACCATCCTCGCCTCCACGGCGGTGCGCACCGAGGGCATGGTCTCGGCCGAGGGCATGCCCTGGGACTGGCAGATAAACGGCGAATCCAATTGGAACGGCGGGGGCATGCATGCCAGCCACGACTACGGCTTCGGCCTGGTGGACGCCACGGCGGCCGTCCGGCTGGCCGAGTCCTGGGACAACGGCCAGCACACCTACGCAAACCTGGCGGACGAAGAGGCGACCGCCAGCCCGTCCACCGACATCCCGGACAACACCGGGGCCGGCCAGACCTCCACCGTCACCATCGGCGCGAACCTCGTGGTCCAGCATGCGGTGGTCAGCGTGGACATCGACCACAACCGTTTCGATGACCTGGAGATATCCCTGACCTCACCCGACGGCGCCTTGTCCGTTCTCTTCTACCACCCCAATCTGGAGGGGATTGCCCAGGAAATGGGAATTTCGCTCGATGCGTACATGGAGCAGCGGACGCCCACCTTCGGCGAGGGCGACACCTGGACCATGATGACCGTCACCCCCTTCGGCGAAAACGGCCACGGCGACTGGACCCTGACCGTCACCGACACGGTCACTGGCGACGCCGGAAGCCTGAACAGCTGGACACTGACGCTCTACGGCGACAACGACACGGA
The DNA here is from genome assembly GCA_036584335.1 of Pseudodesulfovibrio sp. GTDB lineage: Bacteria > Desulfobacterota > Desulfovibrionia > Desulfovibrionales > Desulfovibrionaceae > Pseudodesulfovibrio. The sequence continues at coordinate 2,322 of JAZHDH010000296.1, forward strand.
CAACGACTACTACATCTACACCGACGAATATTCGGCCATGGCCGGGGACGATCCCTCCCGGACCTCCCTGGACGACGACGCAGGCGCGGACACCATCAACGCCTCGGCCGTGACCTCGGGCAGCGCCATCGACCTCACCCCCGGCTCGGTCTCGACCATCGACGGCACGGCCGTGACCATCACGGCGACCAGCATCATCGAAAACGTGCATACCGGCGACGGCAACGACACCATCACCGGCAACGACGCGGACAACAACCTCTTCGGCTGGCGGGGAAACGACGCGATTATCGGCGACAACGGCAACGACCTGCTCTGCGGCGGCGCGGGAGGCGACACCCTGACCGGCGGCAGCGGCAGCGACATCTTCCACTACACCTCCGCCGACGAAGGCGGCGACTCCATTCTCGACTTCAGCCACGCGGACGACGAGTTCCACTTCGCCTATGCCGAATTCGGCCAATCCTCCACCGGCGCCCTGGGCGTGGACCACTTCTTTCTGGCAGCCACTCTGGTGGACATCCTCGAGGCGTGTTTCTACCTGGACGGCGACGCCCTGTGGTACGACGCCGACGGCTCCAGCGCCGACGCCGCCGTGCAGGTCGCCCTCGTAGCGGGCGACGCCGTGCAGAACGACGACATCGTTTTCGTCTGATCGCAGCGGAATTGGCGTCCTCCCCGCAAAAGGACTCAACGGAACTCGGACTTGTTCCGGATCGATTCGGGCAAAGTTATTTGGAAACGCTTCAGCTGCGCACGATTGAAATACAGCCTCCCCTCCTGATCACCCAGCGCCGAGACGTCCCTGACTTCCCGGCCGCTCAGGATCGCCTTGGCGATACGGGCGGCGATGCGGCCGTGCTCTTCGCCCTGCACCACGCAGGCCCCGACCACCCCGTTGTCGCCCACCGCATAGTCCTGGGTAGCGAAGACCGGCACCCGGCTGTTTCGGGAGATCCAGGCCACCACCCGGTCATAGGGCACATGTCCGCCCGACTCGTCCGTCAGGGCGTGGAAGACCGGCATCACGATCAGGTCCTGCGCTTCGGCCCCGAGCACGATCCGTTGCCACTCCTCCCAGCTGCCCGTGGACCTGCGCTCGACGATCCCGTCGTCGAAGCGGATGCGCGGCTTGCCCCTAAACGAGTTGCGGGTGATGGCATCCGCCGTCGGGCTGTCGTCCATGAGCACGAGAATTCGGCTCGCGTCGGGCAGAATGTCCTTGAGCAGACGAATCCAGGGAAAGAGCGGGATGCGCTCGATGACCCCGGTGACGTTGTCCGGCAGGACCTCGAAATAGATTCTGGGATTGTTGTTGATGCCGAAATAGACCACGGGCAACCCGGTGGCGGCCATTTTCGGACCAAGCAGGCGCAGGGCGTTGTCGTCGCCGAGCATGACGAGATCTGGCCCGAACCGCTCGCAGGCCCTGGCCGCTTCGTCGGCCCTGGCCTGAAAAGCGGATGCGGGAATGCGCTTGGTGTCGAGATAAAGGAATCGCAACTCGAACTCGGGAGAGAGAATGGAGGCGATCCCCTGGCTGCACTGCGCGGTCCAGGCCAGTTCCTCGTCGTAGCTGTGGATGACGAGAACCTTCCTCTGGGCTGCAGCGAGGCTCCCGGTCAGAACGAGGACAGCTGCGGCAATGATCAACAAACGCTTCAAGCCCATCTACCCCACACCGCAGCTTGCCCCCGCGCCTCCCGTGAGGCGGCGCGGGCAGGTCTGAAACCACATGCCGATTAATCTACATTAACACTCCCGGAATAATCGATAATAGCAGGATTCAGCCCTTGCGGCAAGGCGCGACCGGTTTGCGGAAGATGAAACAGGTTCGGGGCGGACGCCACACTGCGCGCCGCCCCGATATTCATACCCATTGGAATACAAGACCTGACGCAACATCCGGGAGGACCAGGGGTTCCGGATCAGAACGGACCAACGCAGGCCCTCCACTGGAGGTTTCTGACCGAATCGTACCCGGCGTCACCGTTGAGGAAGTCGTCCAGGCGGGAGCGGTCGGCCCCGGTCACCAGGGACAGCAGCGGCTGCTCCACCCGGGGAATGAGCAGCAGGCTCTCCCGGATCTGGCCGTCCCACTCGTCCCCGTACACCTCGATGTCGTCGATGCGCAGATGTTGGCGGCAGTTCTCGCAGCCGCAATGGATCTCGTAGGGGTCCTGGATGTTGAGCAGGCCGTATTCCGTGGTCAGCTCCTCGCCCGCCGCGATGTCGCGGACGGCGATCTCCAGGTTGTACGCGGTCATCATCGTGTTGCTGCGGCAATTATGGTTCATGTACCGGGCGTGGTCCCAGCTCAGGACCAGGTTGCCGCACCGGTCGTGGTACATATGCGTCTCCATGGAATCCCGCACCGGACCGGGCAGCCGACAATAATCGTCCTGTGTCAGGCAGATGTCGTACTGGTCCCGCACCACGACAATGGTCCCCCGGGGCATGGCGGCCGTGGCGAACACGCCCACACCGATCTCAGGGGAAACGAACCGCACGGCGGTATTCGGATGAATCATCCCTCGTCTCCGATCAATAGAGATAGCGGACCTGGTGCCTCTCGGTCTCTATCCGGTTGTAGATGGAGCGCATGATGCGCTCGTAGAGTTCGTCGCCGAGCAGCGAATCCTCGATGCCCTCTTCGATGCTCGGGTTGTCGTTGACCTCGATGACGTAGGCCTTGCCGTTGATCTCCTTGATGTCCACGCCGTAGAAGCCGTTGCCGATCAGGGAGGAGGCCGTGACCGCCGCCTTGATCACGTGCGGGGGCACCTGGTTGACGGAAAAGGACTCGGACCGGCCCGCGAACTCCTCGACGGAGCCCCGCTCCTGCCAGTTGTATATCTGCCAATGATTGCGGGCCATATAGTACTTGCAGGCGTAAAGCGGCGTGTTGTCCAGCAGGCCGATGCGCCAGTCGTAGTCCGAGACAAGGAACTCCTGGGCGATGACCAGTTCGGTCTTGGTGAACATCTCTTCCAGCTTGGCCTGGAGTTCGTCGTGGGAACGCACCAGGAAGACGCCCAGGGAAAACGAGCTCTCCGGCAGCTTGAGCACCAGGGGCACGGGCAAGGTCTTCAGGAAGGAGGGGGGGCACGCCTTGTGGGTCAGAAGCCAGCCCCGGGGCTGGTTCACGCCCGCGCCGGTCAGCCGCTCCTTGAGGTAGACCTTGTTGGAGCAGAGCATGATCGACCACGGGTCATCGATCACGACCAGCCCTTCGGTGTAGGCATGGCGGGCTATGGCGTAGGTGTGGTTTTCCATGGCCGTGGTTTCGCGGATGAACAGCGCGTCGAATTCGCAGATGCGCCGGTGGTCCGCCTTGGTGATGAACTCCACGAAGAACCCGACCCGCTCGGCTGCGGTGCGGAATTTCTCCAGGGCGTCCGGGCAGGACGGCGGCGTGGCCTCGTTGGGGTTGACCAGAATCGCCAGATCGTACTTGTAACTTCGCAACCGCTGGCGGTTGTAGCGCTTCTTGACGAAATAGCGGGTCAGGGAGTCGTTGAGCAGCTCGGGATGGTTCTTGGCCACATGCTTGATCTTGAGCAGCTTGATTTTCTTTATCTTCCAAGTGCCCTGCTTCTCCAGGAAAATGGTGAAGAAGGGTATGGAGAACAGGGAGAAGAGCTTTTTGGCCAGGTCGTTGAACTTGGTCTGCGGGGTCCGCCCGAGGATGCAGGTCAGCTCGAACTGGTTCCCGGCGGAGGCCGGAATCTTCTCGAAGACATTATCCCGAATCTCGTCCATCAGACTCTGGGCGACCATGGGCGTGGTCGCGTCCTTGACCGCCATGACCGAAGGCGTCACCCGGTGATTGCGGGCCGAGGCCAGCAGGGAGACATAGTAGCCTATGGAGTGCGTCTTGTGGGAGCCGCACAGGTTGAGGACATGGAACCGGTTGGAGTTGGCGTAGTTGGTGTCCGACAGGTATTCCGTGGCCGAGCAGAACTTGACTTCGGGCACGGACCGCTTGGCCGTGGCCAGGTCGTCCACGACCACGACGATGCGCTCGGAGGCGCCGCCCTTGCTCGCCAACTGCTGAAGCATGCGCAGGGCGGGCTCGCCCGGGCCGTAGTAGTCCGGCAGGGTGCGCCGCGCCTCGAACCCCATTTTCTTGTACCACTCGACGAGCCGGAGGTTGGCCGCATCGGCCTCAAGCGTGATGCGCTCGTAGCCGTGGCTCATGGCAAAATCCAGGATATGCTGCATGAGCGCGTCGCCCACGCCCATCATCCGGTGCGCGCTCTCCACGGCCAGGGAGTAGATGCGCAGGGAACGCTTGTATTGGAAGACGACCGCCGCGCCCACCGGACACAGGCAGCGCTTCCTGCCCCGGCTCTCCACGATCACCACCATCTGGGTGGAGCTGGTGATGCTGTTGCGCAGGCTCTCCCTGGAGCTCTGGCGGGACGTGCCGAAGCTCATCTGCTCCAGCTCCACGAGAAAGCCGAGATCGGCCAGGCTCGCTCTTCTAAATTGCAAGGGATCAGGAGGGACGGGGTCCGTCCCAAGTCTGGGGCACATCAATGGCCTCCCGGGTAAGGATTACGCATGGCTTGAGATACAGCATCTCCGGAAAAAGTGGCAAGCCAATAATCCCATCTGCAACCCCAGTAAATGAAAAAGATGGGATGGCTTCCGAAAACCCGGCCCCCACTCATCGCCAATTCCCTAAAAAATCCGGCCGACCGTCCGGCTTTTCGCATTTTTCTTGTTACCATTTTTCAAAAAGTATACCTATGCAACATATGTTTCACAAATTATTATGGAGGCTTCAGGTATGAAACGATGCATCCGGATGACAGCGGCAACCGCCGCATTCCTTCTCCTGGCGATCTGCACGGCCCTGGCCGCGCCGCAGCCCGAACAGACGCCCAGCATGCGGGCGGCGCAAACAGCGCTGGCCGACGCCATGAAAACCCTCGACGTGTCGCCCGACACACCGGGATTCATGGTGCTGACCAACGCGGGCTACGGCCAAGCGGCCCGGGCATCCACCGAACAATTTCTGGACGTGGCCATGCAGACCACCGGCCGTACCCCCGGCACGCGGACGCTGCTGCTGGTCAACACTCCCGGTTCCGAACCGCTGTGGTTCGCCCTGTTCCGCGCAGATGACGGCAGGGCCGTCTTCATCAAGCTCGGCAAGGACGGCTTCGCCTCGCAGCAGCTGCAACTCGCGCCCGAGCAGATATTCAAGCCCGAGGTCTGGGCCGCAACAGCCAAGGGGCTGATAGGCGGTCGCCTGTTCTCCGTAGCCTCCATCGCCCTCTCCTGGACAGCGGGCGCTCCCTGGCCCATGCTCAAGGGCGCCGAACTGCACGACCACTTCTGCCCCGGCCTGAACGCGGGCTTCATTGCCAAGGCTTTCTTGGAAAAACACCTGCCTCTCGGCCCCGGCGACGCCTACGTCTTCGTGGGCGCGCCGCCCATCTGCGCCATGGACGCGCTCCAGTCGGCCTTCGGCGCGACCATGGGCAAGAACGGCGCCTTCGCCATGCGCGTGCCCCGGGCGGCGAAAGCGCACGCCGTGGACGGCGTGGCCCCCACGCTCATCGCCATGCGCGTCAACCAGGAAAAGGACGCATGCGACGGCGTGTTCATCGGCTTCGATTGGGCCAAATCCGAGGCGTTCACCGGCGTGAGCGAGGCCGAACGGACGCCCCCGGGCGGCAAGAAGAATCCTCTGTTCTTCATTTCCCGGGTCAGGATGTCCTGGAAACTGGCCCAGATGCCCATGGAAGACAAACTGGCCTGCATCAAGGATCTCGGTCGTTTCAGCGGCCCCGCCTCCCTGGCCTGGAAAGTCGCGGACGGCGGCGCGGACCCCTACGCCGCAGCCCTGTCCCGCTGACGAACTTCAGCATTCCCCTCGCTGCCCGGCCATCCGGCCGGGCAGCCCCCTTCCCTTCTCTCGCCGCCTCCGGCGCAATCGCATTTCCGCTCTTGAAAATAACACAACGATCTGGACGCAATTCCGAATATGATCTATAGGGGCGCATCGTTCGCCACGTTGGTGCAAAGCTCTGCCAAACGGATCGATTGATGAAACTGATGCCCAGTCTCTCCTTCCTTCTCCTGCTGTTCCTGGCCTGGACGGCGGCGGCTTCGGACATCACCGAGGTCGTCACCTCCAGCCCGGCCTGGGAGACCTTTACCAACAAGGACGGCTCCGGCCTGTACCACGAGGTGCTGCGCGAGGTCTTCGCCCTCCACGATCTCCCCGTGCGCCACGAATACGCGATATCCAACCGGTCCGAAGAACTGGTCCGCCTGAACAACGCCGACATGATGACCTGCGACGACCGGACCTCGCCTCCGCTGGTTCTCGCCCGCTACCCTCTGTACGTCAACGATTTCCACGCCTTCTTCAGCAAGGCCCGCATAGGCCCATGGAAGGGTGTGCAGACCCTCTGGGGCAAGGATGTGCTGATCCAGCCGGGCTACTACACCCAGGAGAATTTCTCCGTTCCCGTGAACCTGCGCGAAGTGCTGACCGGCACCCAGGCCGTGTCCATGATCCTGCTCGGCCGGGCGGACTTCTACGTGGACGACCTGACCTTGATCAAGGCGTCCCTCAAGGAAAACACCAACGCCTACCAGGAAGAGGACTTCGCCATCGAAAAGGTCGGCAGCCGAGCCTACTATCCCATTTTCAACACCACGGAGCGGGGCAAGCTGCTGCGGCGAATGTACGAGGAAGGCATGCTCACGCTGTACAAGGCGGGAAAACTCCAGCCCATCTACGCCAAATGGGGCTACCAGTGCCCGGATCTCAAGGCCTACTGAGCCCTCCGCCAACTCCGATTCCATGTTCCTGTTCAATGACGACGCCGTGGGCGCGCCGGAATTCATCGTAGCCTGGGCCAAGGACGACATCGGCCGCAAGGCAAAGCAGGAACGCCAGGCAGAAGAGGAACCGGAATGAGCGCATTTCCCAGCCCTGCACAAAACAGCAAATCATGTCCGACCATCCGGAAGCATGAAAAAAGACCCGGCGGCACACTGTCCGCCGGGTCTCCGAACGCGAGAATCGAAGGCTAGTCGTCGAGCTGGATGTCCTTGCCTTCCAGGACGCGATTCATGTTGCGCACGGCGCACATCTTGCCGCACATGGTGCAGGAGTCGCTGTGCTCGGGCCTGGACGACTCGCGGTAGGCCGTGGGCCTCACCGGGTCCATGGCCAGCCTGAACTGGGCGTCCCAGTCCAGGGCGGCGCGGGCGCGGGACATCTCGTCGTCCCAGTCGCGCGCACCGGGGTAGCCCTTGGCGATGTCCGCCGCGTGGGCCGCGATGCGCGTGGCCACGATGCCCTCCTTCATGTCGTCCAGGGTGGGCAGCCGCAGGTGCTCGGCCGGGGTGACGTAGCACAGGAAATCCGCGCCCGCCGCGCCCGCGATGGCCCCGCCGATGGCGGCGGTGATGTGGTCGTAGCCCGGGGCCACGTCCGTGACCAGCGGGCCGAGGACGTAGAACGGCGCGCCGTGGCACAGCCGTTTCTCCATCATCATGTTGCCCGCGATCTCGTTCATGGCCATGTGGCCCGGGCCTTCGATCATCACCTGGACATTGCGCGCCCAGGCGCGTTTGGTCAGCTCGCCCAGGGTGATCAGCTCCTCCACTTGGCAGCCGTCCGTGGCGTCGTGCAGGCAGCCGGGACGGCAGCCGTCGCCCAGGCTCAGGGTGACGTCGTACTCTTCGCAGATGTCGAGCAGGCGGTCGAAATACTCATAGAACGGATTCTCGGCCTTGTTGATCTCCATCCAGGTGAAGAGCAGCGAGCCGCCGCGCGAGACGATGTTGGTCAGCCGCCCGCCCATCTTGACCTTCTCGGCCGCGTGGCGGTTCAGGCCCGCGTGGATGGTCAGGAAGTCCACGCCGTCCTCCACGTGCTTTTTCACCACGTCGAAGAACTCGTCCACGGTGATGTCCTGGAGGTTCTTGTCGTAGAAGCCCACGGCGTCGTAGATGGGCACGGTGCCGATCATGGCCGGGGACATGGCCACCAGCCGCTGCCGGAACTCGCGCGTCTTGCCGTAGCAGCTCAGGTCCATGATCGCCTCGGCCTTCATGTCCAGGGCGGCCTGCACCTTTTCCAGCTCCGCGTCCAGGTTGCTGCAGTCCTTGGAGATGCCGAGGTTGACGTTGATCTTGATGCGCATGCCCTCGCCCACGGCTTCGGGGTCGAGGTTCTTGTGGTTCTTGTTGGCCGGGATGATCACCGCGCCGCGCGCCATGCGCTCCATGAGCACCTCGACGGGCAAATTCTCCTTGCGGGCCACGGCCTGCATCTGCGGGGTGACGATGCCCTTGCGGGCGGCATCCATCTGGGTGGTATATTGCATGTACTACTCCTTTGCGGACTGCATTTCACGGCGCAGGGCGGCGATCTTGCCGCCGATGTCGTCCACGCCTACGATTTCCGTGACCAGGGCCACGCAGCGAGCGCCGCGCCGGACCACCTCGGCCACGTTGTGTTCCTTGATGCCGCCGATGGCCACGAACGGAATGTTCACGTTGGCCGCGACGTATTCCAGATAGTCGAACCCCACCGGGTCGACCACGTCCTCCTTGGTGAAGGTACGGAAAATCGGCCCGACGCCGATGTAGTCCGCCCCGCTCCCGGCGGCGGCCAGCGCCTCGGCGGGCGCGTGGGTGGAAAGCCCGATGGCCATCTTCTCCCCCACCAGCCGCCGCACGGCCTGCACCGGAAAGTCCTCCTGGCCGATGTGCACGCCGTCGGCCCCGACCATCATCGCCAGGTCGATGTCGTCGTTGACGACGAAGGCCGCCCCCGCGTCCCGGGTCATCCTGCGGATTTCCAGGCACTCGGCGTACTTGGCCCCGGTCTTCTTCTCCTTCTCGCGGTACTGGACCAGCCGGACGCCCGCGTCGAGCATGGCCCGGACCACGTCCAGATTGCTCCGGCCCAGCGAGAATTTCTCGGCGGTCAGGCAGTAGAGGTCCGTGTCCAGGAT
>JAZHDH010000297.1:0-11124 GCA_036584335.1 Pseudodesulfovibrio sp.
CCTTCATGTACCAGTCCGCCTCGGTCCAGGTGTTCCTGGAGCGGGACGCCGAGGCTCCCCTGACCACGGTCTTTCTCTTCAAGTGGCTGAACGCGGGCTGGCTGGGCTCCAACGTGGTCAAGCGCAAGCACATTTATGACGGCAGCCTGCGCTACGCGCGCTCGTTCGCCAAGGTGCTGGAGAGCGCCTCGCTGACGCCCGAGGAGATGGTCGCCCAGCTCCGGCCGGTGCTCGCCCTGAACCATGCCCAGGTGGACGCCAAGATCGGGGAATACGCGCGCAATTTCGAGATCCGCTTCCGTGACGATCCCAAGCTCAAGCTGCGGTCCTACGCCAAGATCATCGCCGACGGCGGGTATGCCGAGGTGCTGGACAACGACGCGCGCCGGTCCATTCTGGCCCTGCAGAAGCTCAAGGCAATGGTCGGCATGGAAACCCTGGTGGACCTGTCGTCCTCGCCCGTGGCGGCGGCCCCGGCCGCCGTGCCCGCTCCGGCCGCGCCTGCGGCGGGGCGGACCAAGGTCGCCGGGAAGCCGGAAAGCTAGCCAAAGTTCCCGATGCGGGATACATTGACGGCACGTCGCGTTGGGCGACGTGCCGTTTTTTTTGCCGCAAGGAGGGGGCCGTGCAGACCAGCGAAAGCGAAGCCAAGTACAAATACTGTCCGCTGCTCAAGACATCGGACGACAAGATGAAGATGTGCCAGACGACCATGTGCATGATGTGGCGCTGGGCCGACGACACCAAAGAGGCGGGCTATTGCGGCCTGGCCGGGCCGGTGCGGAGCCGGTAGGGGCGCGGGGCGCGATGGCCAAGCCGTTTTCGTTCAAGCTCGAAAGGGTGCTCGACTACCGGGGGCAGCTGGAGGAGCAGGCCAAGGGCGAGCTGTCCAGGGCGCAACGGGTATTTGACGCCCAGTCGGCGGCCGTGGCCGGGCTGGAGGCCCTGTTCGCGGAGCATATGACCAAGGAGATGGAATCGCACAAGTCCGTGAACGACATGTGGCTGTGGCGGCAGTACAGGGAAGCCCTGCAAAGGGACCTGGTGCGGGAGCGGACCGCGTTGCGGGAATTGGAACTCAAATTGCAACAGCGGCGCGAGGAAGCGGTGGAGCGGTCAAGGGATCGGAAGCTTCTGGAGAAACTCAAGGAAACCCAAGCCCGGAAATACAATGAAGAAGCAAGCGCCCGCGAAGAAAAGGAAAACGATGAAATGGCAGCGATTCGCCACCGACCTCAGGATTTCTAGGGTTCTCCTGAGCCTGGTCTTTCTGGCGTTGATGAAGTTGGCGCTCTTCGGCATGGTCGGCGTCGATTCCATGACGCTCGGGTTCATGCGGGCGGTGATGCCCGATTCCGTGGCCCAGGCCCAGACCGCGCCGCCGGCCGATACTGCGGCCGCGCCGTCCACCACCCCGGTGGCGGACAAGGCCGATTCCCGGGCCAACCGGGATGCGGGCCAGGAGGCTGCCGCCGATGCCGAGGCCGAGAAGGTGCGCACCGAACAGGAATTGCCCGAGCAGTGGAAGGCCCTGAAGCGCAAGCAGGAGGAGCTGGCCATCAAGGAGCGGACCCTCAAGGAGCTGGAGGCGAACATCCGCGCCGAGGCCGCCCGGGTGGAAAAGCTCCACGCCGAGATCAAGAGCATGCTCGACGAGGCCAAGAACATCAAGGACCAGCGCGTCAAGCAGCTGGTGGACATGCTCTCCAACACCAAGGCCAAGAAGGCTGCGGAGATTCTCCAGTCCATGGACATCGAACTGGCCGTCAAGGTGCTTTCGGGCATGCGCGGCCGCCAGGCGGGCGAAATCCTGTCCTTCGTGGAGGCCAAGAAGGCCGCCGACCTCTCGGAGCGGCTGACCAAGCTCCAGATTCCCTTCATGGACCAGGCCCAATAGGCCGCAGCGACGAAACCGACGCACAACGCAAGCGCGCCCCGGACCGTCCTGCGGTCCGGGGCGCGCTTGCGTTGTGCGATCAAGGGCGGCCCGGCCTCGGGGAAGACCGGGCCGGAAAAGGATCGTCCGGCCTAGAGGTAGTCGCCTCGGTTGAACTTGAACCGTTCGGCGGCGGTCATGGTCTCCAGGTCGTCGACGATGGACTTGAGGCCGGGGGCAAGGTCGGTCGAGCCTTCCTTGAGGGCGGCCACTTCGTCGGCTATCCTGTCCAAGGCCCCGTAAGCGGTCTTGAGCCCGCTGTCGGGGTCGGCCAGGGTGGCGGCGTAGTTGTCCCACTGGTCGAGGATGGATTCCACCTGTCCGGTCACGCCGGAGTCGTCCGTAGCCTGAACCTGGTTCATGGCCTGGACGTTCAGCAGCGGATTGACCATCGGGGGCGGAGCCACGCTCGTCGCCTGGGCCTGGCCCTTGGACACCTCCTGGCTGAGGAGGTCGCCAAAGGCCTGTCCGGACTCTTGCGCCTTGTTCTGCCGTCTCGTCTGTTCCGGCGAGACGCCCTCGATCTGATCAGGACGGATTATCATGGTTCACACTCCTATCCTGTGTTTTGCCAAGGTCTTGCAGGGACCATGCCAAGCATTTTGGTTTGACAAATGATCGAAAAGTATTACCATTTTATTGTAAAGCCCCGGCAAAAAGTGCCGCCGGGCAAGGGGCGGCAGGGGCCGATTCCTGCCGGGCAGGGTACTTGAGAAGAAAATGGTTGTCTATGGTGGGCAGCTCTGGCAGGTAAACGGTATGAGTGGCCCGGTCTTCGGGCCATCGGTCCCGGGGGAAGCGTGGACGGCGTCCGTCACTGGTCGCACAAGCCAAGGAGGTATCCAATGGCCGAAATCAAGAAGATTCTTTGCGCGGTGGATTTTTCGGATCACAGCCCCAAGGTGGCTGAATACGCATCGCTGATGGCCGGCAGTTCCGGATCTCAGGTGCTGGCCCTGTATGTGGCCCCGTCGCTCAGCCAGTACGTGGGCTTTCACGTGCCGCCCAGCTCCATCGAGAGCTTTGTGGGCGAGATCGTCACCGGCGCCGAGGACACCATGGGCGAGTTCGTCAAGGACAACTTCAAGGGCCTGACCGTGTCCGGCAAGGTCGTGGCGGGTTACCCGGCCGAGGAAATCCTGGCCATTGCCGAGGCCGAGGGATGCGACATGATCGTCATGGGCACCCACGGCCGCAAGGGCATCGACCGTATCCTCTTCGGCTCCGTGGCCGAAAAGGTGGTCAAGTCGTCCAAGGTGCCCGTGCTCACGGTCCGGCCCAGCTAGGCGCGGCGGGCTTTCCCTTTACGGGAAAGCGGAAAGCATATACAGAGGGACGGCTTCGGCCGTTCCTTTTTTTACGGCCCGCCACAGCAGGGAGAGCAGTCATGAGAGAGTTTTCCGTCCGCCCGGAGGTGTTGGATTTCGAGCCGTACGCCCCGGGACTGACCATCGAGCAGATTCAGGAGCGCTACGGCCTGGCCACGGTCGTCAAGCTGGCCAGCAACGAGAATCCCCTGGGCGCATCGCCTGTGGTCCAGAAGACCATCGCCCGGCACGCCAACCGGTCGTTCCGCTATCCGCAGAACCATTCCCCGCGCCTGGTCCAGGCCATCGCCCGCGCCATGGAGGTGCCTGCCGAGTCCGTCGTCGTGGGCAACGGATCGGACGAGATCATCGACATGCTGGTGCGGATGAAGGCCAAGCCCGGCGACAACGTGGTCTGCTACGAGCATTGCTTCTCCATGTACCGCATGTGCGCCAGGCTGGCGGGCGTGGAGTACCGCGAGGTGGCGCGCGGCGAGAATTTCGAGCTGCCGCTGGACAAGCTGGCCGAGGCCGCCGACGAGGACACGGCCATGGTCTTCGTCACCAGCCCGGACAACCCCACGGGGCTGGCGGCCACGGTGGAGGACCTGACCGTGCTGGCGGGCGTGCTGCCCGAGGACTGCCTGCTGGTGGTGGACGAGGCGTACATCGACTTCGTCTGGCCGCCCGAGTCCTACACCCCGGTCCAGGCCTTCGGCCGTTTCGAGAACCTGGTCGTCCTGCGCACCTTCTCCAAGGCCTACGGCCTGGCCGGGCTGCGCGTGGGCTACGGCATCCTGCCGCCCGCCCTGGCCGCGCTGATGGAGAACGCCCGCATCCCGTTCACGGTCAACCTCCTGGCCGAGGAAGCGGCCATCGCCGCCCTGGAGGACGAGACCTTCTACAACCAGACCCTGGAAGTGGTCATGCGCGGCCGCGACTTCTTTCTCAAGGAACTGCCGCGCCTGGGGTGCGCTGTCTGGCCCAGCCAGTCCAACTTCGTCATGTTCCGGCCGCCCATGGCCGCCCGGCAGGTCTTCCAGGCCCTGCTCGAGCGCGGGATCATCGTCCGCCATCTGGGCAGTTTCGGCGTGGGCGACTGCATCCGCGTCAATGTGGGAACGGATGCGGAAAACAGCCTGTTCATCAGAACCCTGGGCGAGGTCCTGCATGGCTGACCGGCTCATCGTCACCATCGACGGCCCGGCCGGGGTGGGCAAGTCCACCATGGCCAAGCGGTTGGCGCGGGCGCTCGGCATCCCGTACCTGGATACCGGGGCCATGTTCCGGGCCGTGGCCCGGAAGCTGGGCGAGGGGGCCTGGCTGTGGGACGAGGCCCGGCTCGACGCTGCGCTTTCCGGTTTCGATTTCGCCCTGTCCGGCATCGGCGGGGATTCGGTCCTCGCCCTGAACGGCACGCCCATCGGCGACGAGATCCGCACGGAGCAGGTGGGCATGTGGGCTTCCAACGTGGCCACCCTGCCGGTGGTGCGCGCCTGCCTCAAGCGGGCGCAGCAGGACCTGGGCGCGCGTTTTTCCCTGGTGGCCGAGGGCCGTGACATGGGCACGGTCGTCTTTCCGGCCGCCCGGCATAAATTCTTCCTCGACGGGTCGGTGGAGGAGCGGGCTCGCCGCCGTCATCGCCAGCTCCTGGAACTGGGCAAACCCGCCGACGAGGCCGGACTGCGCGAACAGATCGCCCGGCGCGACCACCAGGACCGCAACCGGGCCGAGGCCCCGCTGAAGGCGGCGGACGACGCCGTGCGCATCGACACCACGGCGCTGACCCCGGACGAGGTCTTCGAGGCCCTGGTCCGCTCCGTGCGCCCCTAGGGCGCGCCTTCCCGGGCCAGTCGGCCCCGACCCCGCAACGCCGGTGTCCCCTGGCCTCCGGGCCGTTTTCTTTCCGAATGGAAAGAGGTCGGGCCGAATCGGCTTCTTCGCCGTGGAATATTGCGTGTTTTTGCAAAAACGCACAATTAAATTCGCCAAATTGCCACATGAATGGTCGAATTTCCGCTTTACACGCGGTTTTTTTGCATGTAGTGCATTCTCACCCAATCGGGGACTCTCTCTCATAGGGCTCCGGCCCCGGACCGGTCAAACGTTCCGGGGCCGGAGGCTGAAAACCCCGCCCGCAACGGGCAAGGAGCCGGAGCATGTCCGAACCCGCCGAGAAAGCAACCGAACTTTTCCGCCAGATGAACAAGAACCGCCGCGACGTCTTCAAGGCGTACCAGGGGTTCACCGCCGCCATCAAGAAGGGCAGCTCCATCGAGGACAAGTACCAGTCCCTGATCCTGATCGCCTGTTCGATCCTGTCCCAGTGCGACATGTGCATCTCGCTCCACGTCCAGAACGCGGCCACCCACGGCGCGTCCAAGGACGAGATCATCGACGCCGGGCTGCTGGCGGTGGCCATGGGCGGCTCGCCGCGCATGATGTACATGCGCTATATCTACGAGGAAGTGGAGAAGCTGTTCGATTAGCTTGCCGACGAAGAACGCCGCAAAGGGCCACCCGCAAGGGCGGCCCTTTTTTGTCGATTCGTCCGGGGGAGGGGGGAGCGCCCGGGCTCGGGCCGGGCTTCGGGCATGGCAAAGGGGCAAACGCCCCGTCCGGCGCGCGCCCCTTGTCGCAGCCGTCGGCGAAACCGACGCCCCCGCGCCGGATTCCCCGAAATGTCTTTCCTGCGGCGGTCGCGGCCCGTCGGGGCCGCCCGCGCTACATTCTGCTCAGGGCGTCGCCCCGGTTTGGGAACAGCGGGAAAATCTTGTCGTAGCCGGAAACCTCGAACACTTCCTGGATATAGTCCTTGATGCCACAGATGGCGACGCGGCCCGAGGACTTCTTGAGCCGCTGGTAGGCGAGCACGAGGACGCGCAGGCCCGAGCTGTTGATGTAGTCCAGCTCGGAAAAGTCGAAGAGCAGGCTGGTTTCTCCGTTCGCCAGCAGGGCCACGACCTTCTCTTCCATGGCCTGGGTGCCTTCGGCGTCGAGGTTGCCGTTCACGGCAAGGATGGTGATGCCGTTTTCCTTGAGTTCGTTCATTGCCACTGTCGGACCTCCCTCATGGCCGCCCGTGGGCCGGGCAGCACGGTTTGCTGATATTCTTGGTGAGCAGCAGCACGTTCTTGCCGTCCTCACGCCTGTAGTCGATGTGGTTGACCATGTTCTTGACCAGGTGGACTCCCATGCCGCCGACGGGCTTGATGCGTTCGTCGAGCGGCACGTCGAACTCCGGTTCGGGTGCCTCCAGGATGTTGAACGGCTGGGCGTCGTCTTCGAGCCGGATGGTGATGGTGTCTCTTTCCAGGCCGACGGTGACGTGGATGGGGTGCTCGTCGAAATCGGTGTAGCCGTAGCTGATGATGTTGGTGATCAGCTCGTCCAGGACCAGGTTGAGGTGGAAGACGATCTTCATCGGAAGGCCGTGCTTCTCTCCGAACGCCTCCACCCTCGGCTGGAAGTGGTGGAAGCAATTCATCTTGTTGGTCATCTGAAAAGTGATAACGTCGGCCATGCTCAATCCCGGAGTCGTTTGACGACCACGACGGCGATGTCGTCCTGTTGCCCATCCTGGAATTCGTCCACCGCGCTCATGATCGCGTCCCGAATCTCCAGGGCACATTTATGCGCACTCTCCCGGATGATGGCAAGCATTCTCTGCTTGCCGAACATCTCGCCGTCCGCGTTCCGCGCCTCCCAGACGCCGTCCGTGGCCATGACCACGACCTCGCCGGGGACCAGTTCGGCCTCGTGGCTTTCGTAGGCGTAGCCTTCCAGCACGCCCATGGCCAGGCCCGAGCCCCCCAGTTCGCCGAAGGCTCCGGTGGCCGGGTCGAAGCGCACGGCCGGGTCGTGCCCGGCCCGCACCCAGCGCACCCGGCCGCTGCCCCCGGTCAGGTGGAGATAGAACAGGGTCAGGAACCGGCCCGTGCCGTCCAGGTCGCGGCTGAGCACGTTGTTGACCGTGCGGATGCGCTCCTCGGCGGCCATGGGCGCCCCGGCCAGGGAGTGGAGCTGGCCGCGCGCGGTGGCCATGACCAGGGCCGAAGGCACGCCGTGCCCCGACACGTCGCCCAGGATCACGTCCAACCCTTGGCCCCGGCCGTCGGGCACGGGGATGAAATCGTAGTAGTCGCCGCCGGTCTGGTCGCAGAAGTCGATGCGCCCGGCCATGTCGAACCCCGCGAGGTCCGGCTCGGTGCGCGGCAGGAGCAGGTTCTGGACCTCCTGCGCCAGTTCCATGTCGCGCCGCAGCATCAGGTGTTCGTGCAGCTTCGGTCCCATTTCGTTGAAGGCGTCGATCAGCGCATCGCGTTCGTCGCCGGTGCGGTAGTCGAACCGGGCGGAGAAGTCGCCCCCGGCCAGCCGCTTCACCGTGGCCACCATCCGCAGCATGGTTCCGGTGATGGCCCGCGAACCGAACCAGGCTATCAGGCCGACGACCACCAGGATGGCGCCCGCAACGCCGGCCGAGATGCGGCGCATCTGGGCGAACGCGCCGTTCATCTGGTCGGCCAGGTGGTCCGGCAGCTTGCTGACCACGCTTTCGGGCGCGCAGAGCAGGAAGCTGAAATTCGCATTGGAGGCCCAGGACAGCACCGAAGGCTGGCCATCGTGCTCGATCTGGAGATGGCCCACGCGCTTTTCGTTCATGGCCCGCAGCAGCCGGGTCACGGTTTCGGGCTGGTCGCCCAGGAACCATTCCACTTCGATGCCCTCCATCCGCCGATGGTGGCCCTTCTCGTCGTAGGCGCGCTGGGCCAGGACGAGCAGGCCTTCCTCCAGGGTCTCGCCGTTGAGCTGGCGGGTGACCATGTAGGAGCGGATGCCCTCGCTCCACCGCGAGGCGAGGGCCGAGTCGTCGAGTACGCTGGCGTTGGGCACGTCGATGGACGCCGCGCCGATGAACCGCCCTGAACCGTCGCGGATGGGGCAGGCCACGGTGGCCACGGCCCGCTTGGTGGCCGGATCGATCCAGGGCGTGGTCCAGGCGTAGTCGCGGCCGGTCTCGCGGGCGCGCCGGTACCAGTCCTGTTTGCGGGGATCGTACATGGGGGGCAGCTCGTCGTGGCCGGGATAGGTCATGAGCACCCCGGACTCCAGGGCGATGTTCAGCCACACGGAGTCGTCGCCCAGGGTGCGGTAGACGCGCCGCAGCGTGGGCAGCACCGCCCGGAGCCGTGTCATCTGGACCCGGTCGTCCGGGGCGGGCTCGCCGCCGACGGCGTGGAAGGTGGCGGATTCGAGGCTGACCCGGATCGGCGCGGCCTTGCCCATCATGGTCTGGCGGACATAGTCGCCGTAGGGCGCGGCGTCTGGGGGCAGCTGGGCGTGGCGGGCGTCGATGGCGGGCAGGGAGAGCGGCGCCGTGGGGTCGAGGGGGCGGGCCAGCGACGTCGTGGTCTCCCGGGCGAGCATGGCCGTGCCCAGGATCATGCCCTGGGCGCGGGCGTCCAGCTCGGAGAGCATGGTCGCGGCGTTGTGCTCCAACTCGGCGGTGACGATCTGGAGCAGTTCCTCGCGCGTCGCCCCGGCGAGGTCCTGGCTCATGCGGTAGACCGTCCTGCCCATGAGCGAACGGGAAAGAAACATCGGCCCCAGGCTGAACGCCAGGAGTACGATGAAGAATTTGAACCGGATGGGCATGGCCATGCGCATGTCGCGTACCTCGAGCGGATTTGATCACATTCCGGGAGGACCGTCCACATCCCTTGCCGTTTGATTAATACTTGGAAAACCGGTCCATTCCGTTTATACGCTTGAAAGCCAGTCCACTTCAACCATGGAAAGCGTCATGCCGAGCCCCAACGAAACCAAGCGAGTCACCAAAACCACCCTCTATTCCTGGGTGTTGTTCAGGAACCTCCATCTCCAGCTCATCGTGATCGGCATCATCTTCGTCACGGTGGCCATGCGGGTGTTCCCCCTGGAGATGCAGAAGCGGATCATCAACGAGGCCATCGGCATGCGGGACCTCCCGGCACTGTACCGCTACTGCGCCCTGTACTTCGGCGCGGTGACCCTGGCGGGCGTGCTCAAGTTCGTCATCAACCTGCTCCAGGTCTACATCGGCGAAAAGACGCTCAGGACCGTGCGCGAGAAGCTCTACGCGCATCTGCTTTCCCTGCCGGTCCAGTTCTATCGCCGCACCTCGCCGGGCAACGTCATTTCCTACATCATCACCGAGTTCATCCCGGTGGCGACCTTCATCGGCCAGGCGGTGGCCGTGCCTGCGGTCAACATCCTGACCTTCCTGGCCATGGCCTGGTACATGATCCACCTCAACCCGACCATCGGCCTGATCTCGATCTCGCTCTATCCCATCGAGATCCTGGTCCTGCCGCAGATCCAGAAGTATTTCCGCCGCGCCAACCGCCGCCGCATCAAGCACACGCAGCGCCTCTCGGGCCTGGTGGGCGAGGCCATCTCCGGCGTGCACGAGGTCCATTCCAACGCCTCCATCCCCCTGGAGCTGGGGCGTTTCTCCAAGGTCCTGGGCAAGCTCTACAAGGCCACGGTCATGCAGAACGCGCTCCGGTTCTTCATCAAGTTCATCAACAACTTCTTCATGAGCCTGGGGCCGTTCGTCCTCTTCCTCATCGGCGGCTACTACGCCATCCAGGGGCAGTTCGACGTCGGCGCCATCGTCGCCTTCCTGTCCGCCTACGAGAAGCTCTACGATCCGTGGAAGGAATTGATGGAATTCTGGCAGGTCTACCAGGACAGCTCCGTGCGCTACAAGCAGATCATGCGCGCCTTCGACCACGCGCCCGAACACGCCCAGACCGTGGCGGGCCGCGCCCCCCTGGTGCTCGACAACGACATCGAGATCCGCGACCTCTCGTTCGTCATCGGCGGCAACATCAAGCTGCTGGACGGCGTCTCGGTCTCGATCAAGGGCGGCGAGCATGTGGCTCTGGTCGGCTTCTCGGGCTCGGGCAAGTCCACCCTGGCCCTGTGCGTGGCCCAGCTCTACAAGTACACCGGCGGCAGCATCCTGGTGGGCGGCCAGGAGGTGGCGGAAATGTCCAAGCAGGACATCTCCTACAACCTCGGCATGGTGGCCCAGGCCCCCTTCATCTTCGACGGCACGGTGCGCGAGAACCTGCTCTATTCCTGCCAGTCCCTGGCCCTGCAGGGCGGCTCGTGCACCGCGGACGGCGCCGAGCCCGACCTGGATACCCTGATCAAGCTCACGCAGCAGGTGGGGTTGTTTACCGACGTCCTGGCCTTTGCCCTGCGCTCCCGGCTGGAGGAAGGCGAACACGCCGACCTGCGCCGGGCCATCGTGGCCTCGCGCCGCGAGTTCCAGGAGGGCGAGACCGGTATGTTCGCCGACGTGGCGGACAAGATCGAATTCTTCGACATGGCGCACTACTGCCGCTTCCTTTCCGTGGCCGAGAACATCGCCTTCGGCGCGGCCGTGGAAGAGGCGTTCGACCAGGAACATCTGCACAAGCAGCCGAAGTTCATCGAATTCCTCAACCAGCACAACCTCATGGCCCACCTGGTGGTTCTGGGCGAGAGCCTGGCCCGGGTGATCACCGATGGGCTTGGCCCCGAACCGGCGCACGAGGCGTTCAAGGGGTGTCCCATCCGCGAGGAGGAATACGGCCAGTACCAGAAGACGGCCAACCGGCTGGATTCCGGCGAGCCGCTGAGCGAGGAGGAACGGGGGCTGATCCTGAAACTGGCCCTGAGCTATGTGGCGGGCGTGCACACCCAGGTGGGGGTGGACCCCGGCTTCGCCAACCGCGTGGTCGTCTCGCGCCAGGACTTCATCGACATGGCCCGCGATCAGTTCCCCGGCGCGTTCAGCTTCTTCGAGGCGGACAAGTACATCGAGAGCCTGAACATCCAGGACAACATCCT
>JAZHDH010000298.1:0-11036 GCA_036584335.1 Pseudodesulfovibrio sp.
GGGAAATCGAGGACATCTGCGAATTCCAGATCCTGGACGCGGTCCAGCTGACCGTGCACCAGTTCGCCGAGTCTCTCAGCTGCATCATCGACGCCAAGGATCATTGCACCAGCTGCCATTCCGAGGAGGTGGCCGTCATGTCGCAGACCATCGGCCTGCAGATGGGGCTTTCGGCCAAGGCGGCCGACATCCTCCATGTGGCCGGGCACCTGCACGACATCGGCAAGGTCGGCATCGAGGACGCCATTCTCAAGAAATCCGGTCCGCTGACCCCGGAGGAGTTCGAGATCGTCAAGCGCCATCCGGTCATCGGCGCCGGGATCATGGCCCCGGTCACGACCTTCTCCGGCAAGAACGGGGTGGTGCGGATGATCCGCCACCACCACGAGCGGTTCGACGGCCAGGGGTATCCCGACGGGCTGAGCGGGAGCGACATCCCCCTGGGCGCCCGGATCATCGCCGTGGCCGACTCGCTTTCGGCCATGCTCCAGGACCGGCCCTATCGCAAGGCCAAGACCTACGAGCAGGCCCTGGACGAGATCATTGACTGCGCGGGCGCCCAGTTCGATCCCAAGGTGGTGAACGCCTTTTTCGGTGTCAAGAACGTCATTCGGCAGTACCTGGCCTCGCTGCATGGCGCGCGGGAGGTCGCATGATCATGGGCCGCCGGCGCGGCGCGGCCTGCTGCACCACGGTCGTCCGGCCCGCCGGTCCGGCTGCGGAGACCCGGTGGGTCCTGGCTGCCGCGCTGTTTTCCCTGCTTGTCTGCGCCGGAGCCATTTCCCTGCGCCACGGGACGGTGTCGGCCCGGGAGTTGCCCGAGTGGCGTATCGACGCCTTTGCCGAACTGCGGCCGCAGGAGCTGGCCGTGTTCAACGGCCTGTGCTCGGCCGCGCCGGAGATCGACCTGCTCCATGCCGGGGAGGGCGGCTGGCCCTCGGTGGACGCCCTGGCGGGCGAGTTCATCCCGCCCTTTGTCCGCGACGGGGCCTGGCAGCGCAACGGCGGCCACCATTGGATCCGGTCCGAACTGTCCTCCACGGACCGGCACGTCGCCCTCTACGTGGGCCACCCCGAGGACGCGGAGGCTTCCGGGACCTTTCTGCTGCTGATGCTGCATTCCCACGCCAAGGGCCAAGGCAACGCGGACGCGGGCGTCCACGCCCCCTACGAGGTCTGGCTGCACGCCTCGCCCGTGGCCGACATCCCGAGCATGGTCACGGACCAGGCGCTGATCGGCAAGGGGTGGCGCGAGGTGGTGGCTCGCCGGGCGGGCGTCGACAGGCAAGGGGGTGCGGGACAATGATCCGCCGACTGGTCCTGGCCCTGGCCTTCCTCTGCCTTTCGGCCGTTTCGGCCCACCCCGGGGAGCGGCCGCGCGTCGGCGTGACCCTGCACCCCTACTACAGCTTCGTTCGGGCCGTGACCGGCGACACGGCCGAGGTCGTCCCGCTCATCGGCGAGGGGTTCAACCCCCACGGCTACCGGCCCCAGCCCGACGACATCAAGCGGTGCATGACCCTGGACGCGCTGGTGGTCAACGGCATCGGCCACGACGGTTTCGCCTTCGAGATAGTGGAGGCGGCGGGCATGCAGGACCGGCTGCCCCTGCTATACGCCAACCGCGATGTCTCCCTCATCCCGGTGGCCGGGCGGCTGGACGGGCTCAAGGTGGTCAATCCGCACACCTTTGTCTCCATCACCGCCTCCATCCGCCAGGTCTACACCATCGCCGAGGGGCTGGGGGTGCTTTATCCGGAGAACGCCGACCTCTACCGCGCCAACGCCCGCGTCTATGCGGGCAGGCTGCGGCGGATGAAGGCCGAGTACATGGCCCGCATCGCCCGGCTGCCTTCCCTGGATTTCCGTTGCGCCACCATCCATGGGGGGTACGACTACCTCTTCCAGGATTTCGGCCTCCAGGTCACGGCGGTCATCGAGCCGGGCCACGGCCTCAAGCCCACGGCCAGCCAGCTGGCCCGGACCATCGACGAAATCCGGCGGCTCGGCGTGGACGTGATCTTCACCGAGATGGCCTTTCCCGACAACTACGTGGAAACCATCCGCCGCGAGACCGGCATCCGCATCCGGCATCTTTCGCACCTGACGGGCGGCTCCTACACCGACGAGGGATTCGAGCAGGGGCTTCGGGGCAACCTCGACGCCCTGGCCGCCGCCCTGGAGAGCGCGGCCAAGGAGGAGCGATGACGAAGAGCTCCCGTTCCGCCCACGGCCCGTCCATCGCCTTCGACGGCGTGGGGCTCGCCCTGGGCGGCAACGTCATCCTGCGCGACGTGACCTTTTCGGTGGAGCCGGGAACGGTCCACTGCCTGATCGGACCCAACGGCGGGGGCAAGACGTCGCTCGTGCGCTGCCTGCTCGGCCGCATGCCCCACACCGGCGAAATCCGGCTGTGCGGCGAACCCGGCCCGGTCGTGGGCTACGTGCCCCAGAAGCTGCACATCGACGACACCCTGCCCCTGACCGTGCGCGACTTCATGGCCGTGGCCTGCCAGCGGCGGCCCGCCTTTCTCGGGCTGGGCCGGAGCGTCCTGCCCGCCGTGCGCCGCGTGCTGGAGCGCGTGGGCATGGACCGGCGCATGGACCGGCCCTTCGGTTCGCTCTCCGGGGGCGAACGCCAGCGCGTGCTTCTGGCCCAGGCCCTGCTGCCCGGCCCCGGCCTGCTCATCCTGGACGAACCCGCCACCGGCCTGGACGCCGAGGGCGCCGCCGTACTCCAGGCGATCATCGGCGAGGTGGCGGCCGACGGAGGCACGGTGCTGGTTGTCCACCACGACCTCGCGGCCGTGCGCGACATGGCCCACGCCGTCACCGCCATCAATAGCGAAGTGCTTTTCACTGGCGATCCCGCCACGCTGCTGACCCCGCAGCGCATCCTGACCCTCTTTTCGGCTTCGGCCAGGGCGGCCTGACATGCTTTCCTCCCTCTACGACGCCATCCGCGTGCCCCTGATCAACCTGGCCGAGGCCGGGACCCTGCCCGGGTTCTTCCGCTACGGTTTCGTGATCAACGCGCTGCTCTGCGCCCTGGTGGCCGGACCGCTGCTTGGCGCGGTGGGCACCATGGTCGTGTCGAAGCGTCTGGCGTTCTTCTCCCAGGCCGTGGGCCAGGCCGCCCTGACCGGCGTGGCCCTGGGCGTGCTGCTGGGCGAGCCCGTGACCCAGCCCTATGTCTCGCTCTTCGGTTTCTGCATTCTCTTCGCCCTGGCCATGAACTACACGCGCAACCGCACCCGGATGCAGCAGGACACGGTCATCGGCGTCTTCCTCTCCATCTCGCTGGCCGTGGGCGCTTGCGTGCTGCTCTACGTCACGGCCCGGGTCAACGTGCATGTGCTCGACAGCATCCTCTTCGGCTCCATCCTGACCGTGAACGACACGGACATGAACGTGCTTCTGGCCATCGCCGGGCTGTGCGCGGCCGTGGGCGTTCCGGCCTACAACCGGATGCTCCTGGCCAGCCTGGAACCGAGCCTGGCCCGGACGCGGGGGATCAACCCGATCTTCCTCGACTACGTCTTCGTGCTCATGGTCACGGCCATCACCGTGGCCTGCCTCAAGATCGTGGGCGCGGTGCTGGTGGAGGCCCTGCTGGTCATCCCGGCGGCGGCCGCGCGCAACGTCAGCCGGTCCATCCGGGGCTTTTTCGGCCTCAGCGTGCTCATCGCCACGGCCAGTTGCGTCGTCGGCGTCGTCGTGCCCATGCAGTACGAGATCCCGGCGCCTTCGGGCGGGGCGATCATCCTGGTCGCCTCGGGTTTTTTCGTGCTCAGCGCCGGGGTCCGCGCCTTTTCCGGTTCCTTCAGGGAGGGGAGCGCATGATCCGCCGCCTGCTTCCCCTGCTCCTCCTGGCTCTGCTCGCACTCGCATCCCCCGCGCGGGCGGAGGTGACCGTGCTCACCTCCCTGGAGATCATCCACGCTCTGGGCGAGACCCTCGCCCGGGGCACGGACCTGCGCGTGGTCAACGTGGTGCCCGAAGCCTACCCCCTGAGCGGGCACGAGGGGTATTACCGCAGCCACGGCCGGGAGTTCCAGGCCGCA
Source organism: Pseudodesulfovibrio sp. (assembly GCA_036584335.1). Taxonomy (GTDB): domain Bacteria; phylum Desulfobacterota; class Desulfovibrionia; order Desulfovibrionales; family Desulfovibrionaceae; genus Pseudodesulfovibrio. The sequence goes on from JAZHDH010000298.1 coordinate 4,065, forward strand.
GCCGCCGGGGCGGACGCGGTGCTGACCGTGCGCTCGGTCTGGCCGGACGATCCGCTCTATCCCATGGCGCGGCGGGCCAACCTCCGCGTGGTGCCCATCGACGCCGCCCGGCCGCTGGACGGGCTGGGCGCGGGTGTTCCCCAGGAGGAGACGGAGGGCGGGGCTTCGCCCCGGGTCTGGCGCTCCCCGGCCAACCTGATGCGCATGGCGGCCATTGTTTCGCGCGATCTGGCCCGGCTTTCGCCGTCCGACGCCGAGGCCATCCACGCCAACCTGGCCGCGTTGCAATCGGCCCTGTTCGCCCTGCGCAGCCGGTACGAGGCGATCTTTCTCGGCCTCGAATCCGTGGACGTGGCCGTCCTGACCCGCGACTGGTCCGGGTTGGCCGCCGAGTTCGGCCTCAATGTCGCGGTCTGCGAGTTGAAGCCGGAAGGGAGCTGGACCGGCGCGGACCGGTTGCGGTTCACAGACCGGCTGCGGCAGCGCAACGTCCGGGCCGTGATCTGCGCCTTCCCGCCCGGCGAGGAGGCCCGGCGCGCCGCAGAGGAGGCCGGGGCGCGCACCGTGGTCCTGACCCGATTCGCGCGCAAGGGGGGCGCGGACCCGTCCGAGTCGCTGGTCCGCTGGTACGGGGACAATCTTTCGCGGCTGGCCGCGTCACTGCAACCCTGAAGGGAGGGGATATGGACACGATCATCGCCATCGGCATCATCGCCGTGGCCGGAGTTTTCGTCTTCAGGCGGGTGCGAGCCCAGATGAAGGCCAAGAAAGGGGGCGGCTGCGGCTGCTCCGGCGACTGCGGCCCCGAGTGTGCGTCCAAAATCCCGCACGGCTGTGGCCGCGAACAGGAAAAGGAATGCATGAACAACAAGGAGGATGCGTGATGCGACGTACGGGAATAGGACTTTTCGGGCTGCTGGCCCTGCTGTTGATCGGGGCCGGTGCGGCTTCGGCCCATTCACTCTACATCCAGTCCGGCCGCCACCGGGTGGACGAAGGCAAGAAGACGCCCCTGTTCTTCTGCTACGGCCACCACTTTCCGGTGGACGACGGCGTGCGGGAGAGCAAGCTGGCCGCCATCCGGGTGTACGACCCGGCGGGCGGGATCACCGAACTGAAACCCCGGCCCGAGACCGGGCTGCAATCGCAGATGGTGGCCTACGAGACGGCCGGGACCTACGTGCTGACGGCCGAGACCAATCCCGGCTTCTACACCAAGTGGGTGGACAAGCAGGGCCGGGACCGCAGCTCCATCAAGCCCATGAGCGCGGTAAAGGACAAGGCCGCCGATATCCTCAAGGCCCTCTACAGCAAGCAGTACGCCAAGACCTACGTCCGTTGCGGCAAGGCCGACGGCGCGTTCCAGGCGCGGGTGGGGCTGCCCCTGGAACTGGCGCCCATGCAGGACCCCACTGCGCTCAAGCCGGGCGACACGCTGACCCTCAAGGTCTTCCGCGACGGCGCGCGCTATGACGGGCCGGGCCACTGGGACGCCACCTACGACGGATTCTCCACCGAGTCCGAGGACCTCTATCTGCCCGGCGGGGACATGACCGGCGATACCGTGACCATCCCCCTGGACCGGCCGGGGCGGTGGTACATCCGCTATTTCGTCAAGACCGACGCGCCGCAGGACAAGCGCGGGGAATACCTCCAGCTCAAGCAGACCGCCACGCTGGTCGTCCTTGTTCCCAACGAGCGCCTGCGGCCCCGCCAGGACACCCACTGATGTCCGCGCGCACGGGGCAGGGGGGGCGGGCCGTCCGCACCGTCCCCCGGCGCTGTAGTCGGCGGCCTCCGGCCGCCGGATCACAGCACTTCAACCAAGCGAGGCAACAATGAGCAAGGCACTGATCGTATTCGGCTCCACCACGGGCAACACCGAGAGCGTCAGCGACGAGATCGCCAAGGTCCTGGAACGCAACGGCCACACCGTGGAAGTTCGCAACGCCGCAGGGCTGGAGGTAGGGAACATGGCCGACGGCTTCGACGCGGTCCTGCTCGGCAGCTCCACCTGGGGCGACGAGGACATCGAGCTCCAGGACGACTTCGTCCCGGTCTACGAGAACCTGGACCAGGCCGGCCTGAGCGGCCGCAAGGTCGGCGTGTTCGGCTGCGGCGACTCCTCCTACCCCCACTTCTGCGGGGCTGTTGACGCGATCGAGCAGAAGGCCGAGTCCCTGGGCGCGAACCTGATGGTCGATTCCCTGCGCATCGACGGCGATCCCGACAACGGCGAGGTCGCGGCCTGGGCCGAGTCCGTCGCGTCGAAATTCTGATCCCGTTCGGGGGAGCGGCCACCGGCCGCTTGGCGGCAACACGGGGCGGCAGGCGAATGCCGCCCCCTTTTTTTGGTTCATCCGCTCAGGCGTACTTTCGGGAAATCAAATCCATGAGCGCGCGTGTCGTGGGGCTTGCGGGGCCAAACGGCGGCCCACGCGGCCGGACTCCGCATGGGCGCGAGGCGCCCAAGCCGCGTCTGCGGCGCAGAGCCGTCCGCTTCGCTCCCGGCTGACGCGCGGTAACGGATACGCCTTGGGCGGCAGGACAAACGAAAAATTCGGCCTGCGTGCGCTCAAGCCGGATGCGCTTTTTTTGCATCGGGTTCATTGACCCTCCGTCTCATCCCGCCGCCGCCGGGCAGTGGCGTCGGCTCCGCCGCCGTCGGCAGTTCCTCCCGGTCTTCTCGGGCCGAATCCCCCTTTTGTTCCGCTTCCGGACCAGGTGCGGCATTCTCTTCCTGCGACGTCGTTTCAACGCGGCGATGATCCCCACTTTTTAGGTATAAAATCAAGCATTATAACTTGTTGACATGGCGGCAGCCGGGAAGTAGAGCGAAGTCTGTTGTTGATATTGAAATTCAACATCAACGTATGATGTCCTTGGGAAGGGGCGGCGGAGAACCGAGGGAGGTCGTTGTGAAACGGCTGATGACAATGGTGGTTCTCCTGGTCTTGGCGTGGGCGCTGCCGCTTCATGCCGGGCCTGTAATGGGCGGGGGCGAGGCGTCGGAGGGGACGCTGGCGGACCTGCCCGACACCAAGCCCGTCCGGTGCATCGGGCCGATCAACATGTCCAACGGGCTGGTGCTGCCCAAGGGCAAGTATTCGGCGAGCGTCAAGTACCGCTACGTCCACAAGGACGGGCTGTACAACGGCTCGACCAAGATGAACGGCGACTACAACGGCAAGTACGACCGGGTGAACCAGTCGCTGCAGTTCACGGTCAAGGCGGGCCTGTTCGAGGACTTCGAGGCCCGGATGATGGTCCCGTTCTGGGACAAGCGGGTCAAGCGCAAGGCCGGGGTCACGCCCACCTCCTATGCTGCGGACGAGGTCACCGGCCTGGGCGACGTGGTGGTCATGGGCCGCTACGCGCTCATGAGCCAGCGCAAGGGCGACTGGGCCAGCCTGGCCTTCGGGGCCGGGCTCAAGCTGCCCACGGGCGATGCGGATCACGAGAATGATCCGCCCTTTGCGGCCCAGAACAAGTATCTGGGACCCGGCGGCCAACTCGGGACCGGATCGTGGGACCCCAAGTTCGAACTGGGCTTGACCAAAATCGTCGACCGTACCCGGTACGACGCCCACTTCATGTACACCATCGCCGGTGATGGGGCACACGGCTCGCGCATGGGCAACCAGTTCAAGTACGACTTCGGCTGCGGCTACGCCCTGAGCCGGTCCTTCGACGTGGAGATCGAACTCAACGGCGTGGACCAGAAGCGCAACTGGTTCAACCATACGGCCGAGGACTCCTCGGGCGGGCATACCATCTACATCACGCCCGGCGTCCACTGGAAGATCACGGACAGCGCGCACTTCTCCGTGGGCGTGCCCGTGGTGGTCTATCGCTATCTCAACGGGTACTCGGCCACGCCGGACCGCAACAGCCGCTACGGGCTGGGCGAGGATTTCCAGGTGGTCACCCGGATCGGTTTCAGTTTTTAAAAAAAGGAAAAATTGATGAAAACAAGCAAGATAATGTTTTACGCAGCCGTCCTTTCCCTGTGCCTTGCCTGCGCTGCCGCCCAGGCTTCGCCCACCAAGGCCCCGGAGCGCATCCCGGTGGTGATGGTCGGAGACCGGCTGGTGGACGTGGCCGCCGCCCTGGGCGTGCTGCCCGAGGGCATGGCCGTGCGCGCCTCCATGTGGCCTGCGGCCCAGAGCTACAAATACGCGGCCCAGCTGCTCGGCTGCCCCAACTACGTGACGAGGAAACATCCCGAGGCCGTGGCCGCATTCATGAAACAGCGCGGCATCCGGCGGCTGATTCTGGAGAAGAGCGAAAAGTTCTGCCTGTACATGCCCAAGGTGAACCCGGCCGGAGTGGCCGAGTTGGTCCGGGACGTGCCCGGCGTGACCGTGGAATATGTGGACTTCACCCAGGGCGTGCCCCAGGCCGTGATCCAGGCCGCGAAGCTGCTCGGGCGCGAGGCGCAGGGCAAGGCCGTTGCCGAGGCCTATGAAAAGGCGATGCAGGCCGTGGAGAAGGGGTTGCCCGCCCAGGGGCTGGGCCGCCGCGTGCTGGTGCTCAACGGCATGTACGCGTCCGCTTCCGGCAAGGTCTTCGTCCGCCTGGAAGCGCCGGGCGGCTACACCGACCAGTACATTCTTGCGCCGCTGGGCTGCGTCAACGCGGCCTCGGCCCTGATGACCGACACCATGCAGGTGTCCAAGGGCCATGTCTCCCTGAGCAGGCTCAAGGGCCTTGCCAAGGCCGCGCCGGACGTCATCGCGCTCACGGGCGACCCCTACGCGGTGCAAAGAGCCCTGCACGAGGCCATCAAGGACGATCCCGCCCTGGCCGACATGCCCGCCATCCGCAACGGCGAGGTCTACGTCCTGCCGTTCTACGGCGACTCCGATGTGCTGGAGTATCCGCAGATATTCCGGCAGTGGCAGCAGGCCCTGACGCGGTAGCGCGTCCGAATGCCAATGCGAGGGCGGCGTCTCCGGGCGTCGCCCTTTTTTCGTCCGATTGTTGAGAATGCAATTCAGCATCGTGGTTTTACGGGTTTTTCTTCCGGCGTATACTGGTGCCGTCATGCGGGGAAGATCCGCGAAACCTGCAAGAGGAGGCGAGGACGGTGAACCGGATAACCGTACGGCATGCGCTCGATGGCCGGGTCCGGCTCCGGGTTCCGGCCGCGCGCGACGCGCGGACGGCGCTCAGGATCGGGCAGCGGCTGAAGGCCGTGGAGGGCGTGCGCTGGGTGCGCTGCAACACCCGGTGCGCCGGGGTGGTCGTCCGCTACGACCGGGCCGTGCTCTCGGCGGACGACATCGTGGCGCTCATGGCCGGTCTGGCCGGGGGAGGCGCGGCCTGATGGATCTCGATCTCCTCTGCGGCCTGCGCTCCCACATCCGCGTGGGCAGCCACGTTCCCGGCCGGCTGACGCTCAAGATCGGGCTTTCGGTCATTGCCGATCCCCGGGTCGTCGAGTACGTCAGGATGAACGGCTTCGGCCCGCCCCGCGACCTGGCCGTGCCGGGCGTGAAGCGGACCCGGTTCAACCCCCTGACCCGGTCCATGACCATGGACTACGATCAGGCGGTTATCGAGCCCGAGCTGCTGCACCGGCTCTTCGTGTGCCGGGACGCGGCCGGGTTCGAGGAAGCGGCCGGACGGTTGGCCGCCGCCTGCGGCGTGGACCTGGCGGCCTTCCGCCATTGACGCGCAGCAGGGGAATTTCACCAAGCGCCCGGAGCCTGTCCGGGCCACAACCGCCGGGGCGCGGCCCCGGACGAACAAGGAGGATGCCATGAGTCTCGGAAGAATCGCCATTTTCGCGGCGGGCGCCGTTGTCGGCGGCGTCATCGGCTACGCGGCCACCAAGTCCACGACGGTGAAGAAGGCCACCAAGTCCGCCATCAAGGCGGGCCTGAAGGCCAAGGAGTGGACCGTGGAGCAGTACGGCAGGGCCAGGGACGGCGTGACCGCCCTGGTCAGGGACGCCGAAAAGGAAGTGAAGGAGGTGCAGGAGGCCTAGGCCCCCTCGCGCCCGGGAGGATCGCCTCGCCGGGGCGGCGCGCTGCATGCGCCCGTTTTGGCGGGGAAGCGATGGTGGCCCTGCCGGTCGGTCCGGCAGGGCCTTCTCATGGGGCCGTCTTCCGCGACGCGGCCAGGGCGGCCGCGCCGAGCAGGGCAAAGGTGTTGGCGTTGTGCACGGCGGCCGCCGCCGTGGGAGAGAGGTACCCGGCGGAGGCGGCCAGGAGCAACCCCGCGTTGACGCCCACACCCTCCACGAAACAGCGGCGCAGGATGGCGTCCGCCCGCCGGGCGATGCCATGGGCGGCGGCCAGGCCGTCCAGGGAGTCGCGGGTGAGCACCACCTGGGCCGAGTCGCGCGCCAGCCCCGTGGCCCGCGACATGCACACGCCCACATCGGCTGCGGCGAAGGCCGGGGCGTCGTTGACGCCGTCGCCGACCACGGCCACGGTGAAGCCTTCGGCCCGCAGCCGCTCGACCTCGGCGGCCTTGCCCTCGGGCGTCAGCCCGGCCCGGATTTCGTCCAGCAGCGGAAATTCGGCGGCCAGCGTCTCGGCCGTGGCCGCGTGGTCGCCCGTGAGCAGGACGACCCGCTTCACCCCTCCCCGGCGCAGCGATTCGACCACGGTCCGGGCCTCGGGCCGCAGGGTGTCGCGCAGGGCGGCCACGCCGATCAGTTTTTCGTCCCTCGAAATGTAGACCAGGCTTCTGCCCTCGGCCCGGAGCCGGTCGGCACGCGGGGCCAGGGCGGCGCAGTCGATGGCGCAGTCGTCGTCGATGAAGTGGCGGCTGCCTGCGCGGACCAGCGCGCCGTCCACCGTGCCGCTGACGCCGTGGGCCACGGTCCGGTCCGTGCGTCCGGGCGCGGGCACGTCCAGCCCGCGCCGCGCGGCCTCGGCCAAAATCCGAGCCGGGTTTGCGGCATGGGCCGCAACCGGCGGATCTATTCCCTGAAGACATCCTCGATGGTCGTGGCGTCGA
>JAZHDH010000299.1:0-10901 GCA_036584335.1 Pseudodesulfovibrio sp.
TCGGTGTGGCCCATGAAGCCGGGCAGGAGCCGGGCCACGGCCTCCATCAGGCAGACGGCCCCGGCCTCCCCGCCGTTGAGCACGAAGTCGCCAACAGAGACCATTTCGATGGGAAAGAGGTCGAGGACGCGCTCGTCGATCCCTTCGTAGCGGCCGCAGATCAGCGTCAGGTCGGACTCGGCCGAAAGCGCGCGCGCCCGGGCCTGGGTCAGGGGCTTGCCGCGCGGCGAGAGCATGAGCATCCGCCCCGGCGTCTTGATGGAGCGCAGGGCCGCGACCATGGAGTCGAGCTTGAGCAGCATGCCCGGCCCGCCGCCGAAGGGGCGGTCGTCCACGGACTTGTGCACCCCGCCTGCGAACTGGCGGACGTCCACATGGTCGATGGTCACCAGCCCGTTTTCCACGGCCTTGCCCATCAGCCCCGAGGCAAGCGGGGACTCGAAGTAGTGCGGAAAGATGGAGACGACGTGGAAATTCATGGGTGCCTGCCCGTTGCAACGAGTCAAATCAGGTAGGGATGCCGCCTGCGGCGGCGATGTCGGGTGATTTCGCCTCCGGCGGCCCAAGGCCGAGGGCCTTGGGAATCCCATCTGCGCCTTCGGCGCGGGGTTATCTGTAAAAGAGACTCTACCCAACCACCGCCCCGCACCCGCGAAGCGAGCCAAAAAGTTTTGGAGGATTCTTAAGGAACCTTTTTCAAAAGGTTCCTTAAGCCGCCGGAGGCTTCTTCTTCCCGCCCTTGCCCCGGGGTTTCGCCTTCTTTTCCGGCGCGGGGTTCAGGTAGAGGTCCAGCAGTCCTTCGGGCGGGTCCACGGTGATGGTCTGCGCGTCCAGGTCGATGTCGAGGACGAACTCGTCCACGGCCGGGAGCAGGATTTCCCGTCCCTGGTCGTCGACGATGACCCAGGTGTCCTGGGCCGCTGTTTCGAAGAAGCTGTCGAACACGCCGATTTCGGTTCCGTTTTCGAGCAGCACGCGGCTGCCCATGAGCCGATAGAGGTAGTGTTCGCCCTCTTCCGGTTCGGGCAGGTCGGCCTCGCGCACGAGAACGGTCTGGCCGCGCAGGGCCTCGGCCTTGTCGCGGTCGTCCACGCCTTCGAGCGTGAGGAGCACGAACTCCTTGTGTTCGCGCCAGGCGCGGACCTTGTACGGGCGCGGCGGGCGGCCTCCGTCCTGCAGGTACAGGGCGGGCGCGCTGGCGAAAATGGACGGGGAGTCCGCATAGCTTCGTATGCAGAACTCCCCGCGAATTCCGTGCGGCTTGGCCACCCCCCCCATGGGGACGAATCCCTCGGGGCGGTGTGCGGGCATGGCTTCTACTCGAGAATTTCCAGGACGGAGCGTTTACGGGCCTTGGTGGAGGCGGCGCCGAGCAGGGTGCGCATGGCGCGGGCCGTGCGGCCCTGCTTGCCGATGACCTTGCCCAGGTCCTCCTTGGCCACCTTCAGTTCGATAACCGAGGTCTGCTCGCCTTCGACTTCCGACACGTGCACTTCATCCGGGTTGTCCACCAGGGACTTGGCAATGTACTCGATCATCTCTTTCAGCATGACGTCTACCTCCGTGTGGGCGCGGCGGACGCGCCTTGAACATGAGCTGCCAAATGGTATCCGGACTCGGAGCTGGCCAAAGCTACTTGCCGGCTTTCTTCAGCAGGGAACGCACCGTGTTGCTCGGCTCGGCGCCATTCGCCAGCCACTTCTCGATCTTTTCCATGTCGAGAGCGATTTCGTTGGGCTCCACCATCGGATTGTAGTGGCCGAGGTACTCGACCGGACGTCCGTCGCGGCGGGCGGCGCCGTCGAGGGCCACCACGCGGTAGAAGGGACGCTTCTTGGAACCCATGCGAGTCAATCTGATTTTCATAGCCATGATACTGTTCTCCCAATATTCTATTAATACGTTTTTGCCGAGATTATGGCAATAATATATTTCAAAGACGCCGTCGCCTTTTCAGCCTATTTTTTCTTTTTCTTCTTGTTCAGTTTCTTGTTCAGCTTCTTGCGGTTGCGTTCCTTGAGCGCTTTTTTGGACAGGGGCCGCTTGCCGCCCTCTTCCTCGCCGCCCATGCCGCCCATGCCGGGCATCCCCGGCATTCCGGGCATGCCTTCCATGCCGCCCAGGGCGCTCAGGTCGGGCATCTTGCCGCCCAGGCCGGGCAGCTTGGGCAGGCCGCCGAACAATCCCTTTTTCTTCTTCTGGTCGCCGCCGCCCATCATGGCCTGCATGACCTTGCCCATCTGCTTGAAATTCTTGATCAGCCCGTCCACATCCTTGACCCGGACGCCGGAGCCCCTGGCGATGCGCTCTTTGCGGCTCTGGTTGATCAGCTTGGGCTGGCGGCGCTCCTGCATGGTCATTGAGGAGATGATCGCCTCGGTGCGCCTCATCTCGTCCTCGGGCAGGGCGTCCTGGCCCAGCTGCTTCATGATGTTGCCCATGCCGGGGATCATCTTGAGCAGCCCCTCCATGCTCCCGAGCTTCTTGAGCTTGCGCATGTGGGAGCGGAAGTCCTCGAAATCGAACTCGGCCTTGGCCATCTTCTGGGCCATGGCCTGGGCCTCTTCCTCGTTGATCTCGCTCTGGGCCTTCTCGATGAGGGTGAGCATGTCGCCCATGCCCAGGATGCGCGAGGCGATGCGGTCGGGGTGGAAGAGCTCCAGGTCCGAAAGCTTTTCGCCCACGCCCACGAACTTGACCGATTTGCCGGTGACGGTCTTGATCGACAGGGCCGCGCCGCCGCGCGCGTCGCCGTCCATCTTGGTCAGGACCACGCCGGTGATGTCGAGCTTGGCGTTGAAGGCGTCGGCCACGGTCACGGCGTCCTGGCCGGTCATGGCGTCGGCCACGAAAAGGATTTCCTGCGGCTGGCAGGCGGCCTTGATGTTGGCCAGCTCGTCCATCAACGTCTCGTCGATGTGCAGGCGGCCCGCCGTGTCAAAGAGCACCAGGTCGCAGCCCAGCTCCGCCGCCTTGACCAGGGCGTCGCGGCAGATCTCCACCGGGTCCATGTCCGTGGTGGACGGATAGACCGGGACGTCGAGCTGGCGGGCCAGCGTGGTCAGCTGGTCGATGGCCGCCGGGCGATAGACGTCGGCGGGCACCAGGTACGGCTTTCTGCCGTGGTTCTTGCGCAGGAACAGGGCCAGCTTGCCCGAACTGGTGGTCTTGCCCGAGCCTTGCAGGCCGACCATCATCATCTTGAGCGGCCTGGCCGCGAGGTCCACGCCCTTCTGCTCTCCGCCGAGCAGCTCGACCAGCTCGTCGTTGACGATCTTGACCACCTGCTGGCCGGGATTGAGCCCCTTGAGGACCTCTTCGCCCAGGGCGCGTTCCCTGACCTGGTCAACGAACTGCTTGACCACCTTGAAGTTGACGTCCGCTTCGAGCAGGGCCAGCCGGACCTCGCGCAATCCCTCCGCGACGTTGTCTTCGGTGAGTTGCTTCTGGCCCTTGAATTTTTGAAAGGCGGCGCTCAGTCTGTCTTGCAGGCTCTCGAACAAGTGATCCATCCCCCTGAAATTATTCGCCGTGCACGCGCAGAAGACCCTTCCAACGCGGGCAAAGAGGAGGTTTGTTAAGCCAGAATGGGGAGATAGTCAAGCCCGGCGCTCAGGTCAGGATGGCCATGGTCTCCAGCGCCCGGCCCGTGGCCCGGTCCATGCTCGCGGGCGGCTATCCCGGCCAGCAGGGCGCAAGGCTCGTCCTTCGGGCGGATGATAAAGGGCTGGCTTCCCCCGGCGTCCCGCCGCCACTCGAAATAGCCTTCGGCGGGCACCAGGCAGCGGGCGCGTACCCGTCGGGCACGGGAGTTTCGAGGATTTCCTCCAGCCGTTTTTTCGGTATGCCGAGGGCGAATCGTCCGCACATGGTTTTTCCTTAACACCGGGCCGGGCCGATGATCCAGCCTCGTCCGCCATTGCGCGCCGGTCCGCTTTATGCCAATAATCCCGGATGATCGGGAGCGTATCGCATGGACAACACCAATCAGCCTTCCTTCTTTCAGGTGGCCTTCACCCACTTCGTGCCCTGCTTCTTCCTGGGCGCGATCTCGCTGTTCCTGCTCAAGGACCTGGTGCCCCGCTTCTCCCTGCACCTGCTCCTGAACGACCGGCTGGACAGCGCGGACTACATCGTCGGACTGCTCAACGGCTTTTTCGTGGCCGGGCTGCTCGCCCTGTTTCACTGGCAGCACAACAGCCGGGCCAGCACCATGCCCTGGCGAACCAACGTCCATCAGGGGCTGCGGGTCCTGGCCTACCGCATGACGATCGGTTTCCTGGCCGGTTCCTTCGACATCCTCTTCGGCCTGCAAAGCGAGGGCATCCTCGTACTCACCGTGCTTGTGCTGTTCATCCTGGTGGGCCATGTCCGCCTGTTCCTGCGCCACGTGGTGCAGGTGCTGCGGCCGGGCAGCAACGCCACCTGGCGCGACGTTTCGGAACTGGCGCGCATCTACCTGACCATGCTCGCCGGGTTCACCCTGGTCAACGCCTCGCTGGAGGTCACGCACCTGATGCTCGGCTCCGTCGAGGCCTTCGGATTCGGCCACCAGGACGGCGAGCTGTTCCTCAACGCCCTCTACTACACGGTCACCTGCATGACCACGCTCGGCTTCGGCGACATCGTGCCCATCACCTGGGACGGCAAGCTGCTGCTCATCTTCCAGAGCCTGGCCGGATACGTGATGTTCGGCCTGATGATCGGCATCATCACCCGGGGCGTGAGCGGCCCGTCCGACACGGGCGGCGCCTAGCCCGGACCCCTTGCCTACAGCCGCCGCAGCCGGGCCATGGCGTCCTCCAGCACGGCCATTTCCTTGGCGAAGCAGAAGCGGGCCAGGGTCTCGCCCACCGGGCCGCGATAAAACGCCGAGCCCGGCACGCAGGCCACTCCCGTGGCCCGAAGCAGGTGCAGGGCGCGCTCCTTGGCCGTGTTCCCGGGCAGCGCGGTGACGTCGGCCAGGGCGTAGTACGCGCCTTGCGGCGCGTGCGGGGGCAGCCCGGCGTCGCGCAGGGCCGCGCAGAAGAGGTCGCGCTTGCGCTGATGGTCGTCGGAAACGCCCGTGTAGTAGTCGCCCCCCAGCTCCTCCAGGCCGCGCGCGCAGCCCATCTGGAGCGGCGCGGGCGCGCAGACGTAGACCAGGTCGTTGAAGTGCCCGATGGCCAAGGCCCACTCCGGGTCGCAGATGGCGTATCCCAGCCGCCAGCCCGTGACCGCAAAGACCTTGGAGAAACCGGAGATGGTGATGGTCCGCCGGGCCATGCCGGGCAGGGTGGCCGGGGCGACGTGCGCCCGGCCGTCGAACACGAAATGCTCGTAGATTTCGTCGGTGAAGACGAACAGGTCGTGGCTCTGCGCGAAGTCCGCCACCAGGGCCAGTTCCTCGCGGCTGAAGACCTTGCCCGCCGGGTTGGACGGCGTGTTCAGGACGACGGCCCGGGTTCGCGCGGTCACGGCCCGCTCCAGGTCGTCGGCCGTGAACCGCCAGTGGGGCGGCTCCAGGGTGACGAAGCGGGGCTTGATGCCAAGGGCGGCCATGGTTACGATGTGGTAGCCGTAGTACGGCTCGAAGACCACCACCTCGTCCCCCTCGTCGAGCAGGGCGAGGCAGGCGGCGTGGAACGCGCCCGTGGCCCCGCCGGAGACCACGACCTCGCCCTCGGGGTTCACCCGCATGCCGGTGTGCCGCTCCTGCTTGGCCGCGATGGCCCGCCGGAGCTCCGGCAGGCCGTCGAAGCGGGTGTAGATGTTGGTTCCGGCGGCCATGGCCTCGGCCGCGCCCCGGATCACCGGTTCGGGCACGGGCAGGTCGCATACGCCCTGGGCCAGGTTGATCCCGCCCGCGCGGGCGCATTCGATGGTCATGTTCCTGATCTCGGACTGGGCCACCAGATGGCGGCGGCGGCTGACACTGAGCGACATGGGGCTATCTCTCCCTGGGGGAAAATGGTACGGTGCAGGTAAAGGAGCAGGGTATATGAGTTCTCTCAGGAATAAAACCCTTGTGCTGACGGGAGCGTCCCGCGGCATCGGCCGTGCGCTCGCCCTGGAGCTGGCCGGGGAGGGCGTCAATCTCGTGCTCGGGGCGCGCAGCGAGGAGCGGCTCAAGGCCGTGCGCAACGACTGCCGCGCCCGGGGCGTGCGCGCGGTGTGCATCAGCGGCGACGTGTCGTCGTCCAACGTCGCCCAGGAACTGGTCACCGTGGCCGACGAAATGGGGAACTTCCACGGCTTCATCCATGCGGCGGGCATGCTCGCGCCCGGCCCGAACATCTGGGAAATCAACAAGACGCGGTTTCGCGAGGTCATGGACGCCTCGGTCACGGCCGCCCACCAGCTCATCCGCCACGCGGTGCCGCTGCTGCTGTGGCGCGGCGAGGGGCTGGCCGTCTTCTTCGGCTCGGGCGCGGCCGACCGGGCTCAGCCCGGCATCGGCGCGTACTGCGCGGCCAAGGCCGCCGAAGAACACCTGGCCCGCCAACTGGCCGCCGAAGCCCCGCCCGTGACCACGATCATCTGGCGGCCTGGCGTGGTCGAAACCCGCATGCAGCAGGAGGCCCGCGACGCCACCGGCGGCGCGGCCGAACAACTCCGGCTGGTTTTTTCCGGCTGGCGGGACCAGGGCTTGCTGCTCTCGCCCGAACAGTCGGCCCGGGGCCTGGTCCGCTTCCTGCTCGGCAACCCCAGGGCCTACCACGGCAAGGTCGCCGACCTCCGCACGCTATGACCCCCCAAGGAGACGCCATGCGCAAGTTCCTCTGCCTCTTCCTCCTCCTGCTCCTGCTGCCCGGCTGCGGCGACGGCGGCTCCGGCGGCCCGCAGTCCCCCGAGGGCAAGGCCGTGACCGATCAGGCGGGCGGCCCCTTCACCGAGCGTGAATTCCTGGCCTTCATAGACATTCTGCCCTCCATTCCCGGCCTGGCCGCGCAGGGGCGGACAGCGCCCACCGGCGACGTGCTTTCGGCCCAGGTCAAGGCCGCCATCAAGGACCAGGGCTGGAGCGAGGACCGGTTCACCTACATCTACGGCCACGCCGTGTCCATGCTCAGCCTGGAGCAGGTCACCCAGACCCTGGGCCAGATGGAGGAGCAGATGGAAAGCCTGCCCGAAGAGCAGCGGAAACTGCTCCGCCAGGGCATGAGCGGCGAGGTGGACAAGCAGCGCCAGGCCATCCGGGCCGAGGTGGACAAGATGGTCCCGGCCTCGGAACAGGCCATCATCCGCGCCCATCTGGACGAGCTGCGCTCCGCGCTGGGCATGCCCACCCCCTAGCCGTGCCCGGACGACTCGTCCTCTTCGGGCTCGCCCCCGGACGGCCACGCCCGGACATCGTCCTGTCCGGCAGCCCGGAACGGTGCGCCGCCCGCGCCGCCGTGGAAGATGCCGACGGCCGGGTCTTCGTCCTCGAACGCCTTTCCCCGGGCCAGGCCGACCGTCGCCGCCGCATCGCCCGCGCCCTGGCCGGACTGCACGCCCGCAGCCTGCCCGTGGCTCCCTACCGCCCCGCGCCCGGCGGCGACTTCGCTCCCGAAGCCGACGGCGCGCACTGGCAGCTCGCTCCCTACGTCCCCGGCGACCCCCTGCCCCGGCCAAACTACGTGGACCACGTCCGGCGCGGCGAGAGCCTGGGCCGCTTCCTCGCCGACCTGCACGCTGCCGCCCCCGCCGTGCACGACTTCGACCGGGAACCCGGCTTTGACCTGGAGCACTACGCCGACGGGCTTATGGCCGCCATCCGCGCCCGCCACCCCCGCCTCCACGCCGCCCTCGCGCCCGTCCCGCCCGTCCTGGCTCCGCTCTTCGAGGCATGGCCCCACCTGCCGGCCTCGCTCTGCCAGGGCGACTTCCATCCGCTCAACGTTCTCTGGCGCGGCCAGTCCGTCGCCGCCGTCATCGACTGGGAGTTCGCGGGCGTCCGTCCCGCCCTGTTCGACGCGGCCAATTGCCTGGGCTGCGTGGGCATCGAAGACCCCGCCGCCCTGGTCAAGGGCCTGGCGCCCGCCCTGCTGCGCGCTCTCCGCGACAGCGGCCGCCTGGACCCGGAAAACTTCGCCCTGCTGCCCGAGACGCTCCTCGCCCTGCGCTTCGCCTGGCTCTCGGAATGGCTGCGCCGGGGCGACGGCGAGATGATCGACCTCGAAACCCGCTACATGCGCCTGCTCGCCAACTCGCTCGACACCCTGCTCCCCGCCTGGAAACGGATCGCCGGGCTGTAAGCCGCCTCGGGCCGTCCCGGGAGGGCCGCCGCCGGTTGTTCAGCTCGCCGCGTCCGTCGCAGGCATTTCCCGCACTGCCGTATGGATAGGTCCGGCTGGGGTGAGTTCGCTCTGCCAGAGGATGAAGCGGTCCACGAGGAAGGCGGGCAGTCCGCCGGGTGAGGCGGCCAGGGCCTGCGGGTCGATGGGGCCGGGCCGTTTGACGCGGCCGAGGGTGAGGTGCGGGGTGAAGGTGCTGCCGCGCGGGTAGCCGAAGGGGTCCATGGCGGTGCGGACGCGGGCGGCCAGGGCGGCGCAGTCT
This sequence comes from Pseudodesulfovibrio sp., assembly GCA_036584335.1. Classification (GTDB taxonomy): domain Bacteria; phylum Desulfobacterota; class Desulfovibrionia; order Desulfovibrionales; family Desulfovibrionaceae; genus Pseudodesulfovibrio. The sequence continues at coordinate 8,521 of JAZHDH010000299.1, forward strand.
GGGCCGCCCCGGGCGAGGGTGAGGTGCAGGACGCGCGGACGGCGGCAATGGGGCAGGCAGTCCATCGGTCCCGGGCGCAGGGTGAAGGGGGCGAAGCGGATGGCGGCCAGGGCTTCGGCCACGGGGGCGATCCGGTCCTGCGGGGTTTCGCCGAGAAACTGGAAGGTAAGGTGGAAATTCTCGGGCCGGGTCCAACGCACGCCTTCTCCCGCGCGCTCCGCCAGCCAGGCGGTCAGCCTCGCCAGGGCGTCCCGGCAGGCCGGGTCCACGGGGACGCCGACGAACAGCCGGGGCATGGCCCTATCCGTTGATCCGCGCCCAGAAGGCGGGCCACTGCTCGAGCAGTCGGCGCATGGCCTTGCCCCGGTGGGAGCGGCCGTTCTTGATCTCGGGGTCCAGCTCGGCCACATGGCGGCCCGCCTCGGGGTCGATGACGATGACGTCGTAGCCGAAGCCGCCCCGGCCCCGGAAGTCGTGTCCCACGCGGATTTCATAGGCCCCGTCGGCGTGGATTTCCTCGCCGCCGGGCGCGCAGGCGGCCATGACGCAGCGGTAGCGGCCGGTGCGCCTGTCGTCGGGCACGCCGCGCAGTTCGGCGAGCAGCTTGTCGTTGTTGGCCTTGTCGTCGCTGGGCTCGCCCGCGTAGCGCGCGGAGTAGACGCCGGGGCGGCCGCCCAGGGCGTCGACCTCGATGCCGGAGTCGTCGGCCACGGCCACCAGGCCGGTGATTCCGGCCACGGCGCGCGCCTTGATCAGCGCATTTTCCAGAAAGGTTTCCCCGGTCTCGGGGATGTCCCCGATCTCCGGGAATTCGGACAGGCTTTTTACGGCCACGCCGAAAGGTTCGAGCATGACGGAGAGTTCGCGGATCTTGCCCTTGTTGCTGGTGGCGAGGACGATGGTGTGCATGGTTTCCCCCTGGTGGTGCGGTTCAGGGGGTTGTCCTTACCCGTCCGCGCCGCTTTCCGCAACCGCCAGCAGGGGCGGCAGAAGCAGCGTGACCTTGGTGCCGAACCCTTCGCGGCTGGCCAGGTCCACCTCGCCGCCGATCTCGTCGATGATCTTGTGCGTCTGGGCCAGCCCCAGCCCCGCGCCCTTGCCCTTGGTCGAAAAAAACGGGCTGAAGATCTTGTCGCGGATATCCGAGGGGATGCCCACGCCGGTGTCCTCCACCGAGAGCAGGACATAGTTGCGCTGCATGCCCGTGGTCACGAAGAGCTTGCCGCCGTCGGGCATGGCCTCCAGCGCGTTCTTGATCAGGTTGATCAGGCATTGCTTGATCAGGTCCGGATTGGCCCGGGCCAGGGCCACGTTCTCGTACAGCGAAACCACGGCCTCCACGCCCTGGTTGTCGCAGGGCAGGCGCATGACGTCCATGGTCGCCGCCGCCAGCGCGTTGACGTCCACCTCGGCCACCTGGGCCTCGGTCGGCCGGGTGAAGTTCATCAGCGCCTTGAGGATCTCGTCCAGCCGCTTGGATTCGTCCAGGATGATGGCCAGCTTCTCCCGCGCGGTCTCGTTCAGGCCCTCGGTGCGCATCAGCGAGTTGGCGAAGCCGGAGATGGTGAAGAGCGGATTGCGGATCTCGTGGGCCATGTAGGTGGACAGCTCGACGATGGACGCCAGTTTTTCCGCCTGTTGCAGCCGGTTTTCGATGAAGGCCCGCTGGGTGATGTCGCGCCGCAGCGCGACCACGTTGTTCACGCGCGTTCCGCCCTCGTCGAAGATGGGGAACATGTAGATGCGGAAATACTGGACCCGCCCGTCCTCGCCCACCTGGCTGGTCACCGTCTCGGCCGGGGCGCGGGTGGACAGAACTTCGGCGAAGGGCTCCTTGACGTAGCCCGTCTCCGTGGCCTCCAGGTCGGCGAAGATCTCGCGGTAGGAGCGGCCCATGAGCGCCTTCTTGGGCCTGCCCACGCGGTCGATCAGGGTCTTGTTCATGCCGATGATCAGCCCGTCCGCGCCCAGGAACAGGATCTCCTGGTCCATCTGGTCGATGATCGTCTTGAGCATGTTCTGGGTGTGCAGCAGGTCCGCCTTGCAGGCCACCCAGATCTTGTCCGTGGTCAGCAGGTTGATGAAGAAATTGGCGGCCGACCGCTCCACCAGGGTCACCGAGGCGGGCAGGTGGCCGCGCAATTCGTGCACCAGCTGGGTGCGGCCCGTGGTCTCGATGACCATGTTGATCTCGGGATGCTGCTCCAGCATGGCCCGGTAGCCCGCATAGGTCGGGATGTGGCGCGCGCCGTCGTGCGCCTCGGGCAGCACGGTCTCGCCGGGCAGGGCCGCAGCCACGATGCCGATGTCCCGCAGGACCTGGTCATTGGCCTGGTCCTTGAACATCTGCCAAAATGTCAGTAAGGCCGGGATGTCGCCGA
>JAZHDH010000300.1:0-10861 GCA_036584335.1 Pseudodesulfovibrio sp.
CCTACTGGCTGCGGCCCACGGACAACGGATTTTTCGTCGGGGTCATCGACTGCACGGGCCACGGCGTGCCCGGCGCGTTCATGACGCTGATCATCGCCGCCCTGCTGGACAAGGCGGCGGCGGACGGCGTGGAGAGCCCGGCCGCGGTGCTGGGCCGGATGAACCGGCTGATCAAGGACGCCCTGGGCCAGAACGACCGGGACGCCCGGTCGGACGACGGCATGGACTGCGGCCTGTGCCACGTGAACCGCGACGGGACGCTGGCCTTCGCCGGGGCGAACACCCCGCTGTACGTGCTGGACGGGGACGGCGCGCGGATCGTCAAGGGCGACCGTTGCGGTCTGGGCTATGTGCGCTCGGACCCGGATTTCGTCTTTACGGATGTTCCCGTGCCGGTGGCTGGGGGCATGCGCTTCTACCTGGCCACCGACGGGTTGGTCGACCAGGTGGGCGGCGAACTGCGCATCCCCTTCGGCAAACGGCGGTTCACGGCCTTCATGGAACGTGAGCGCGAGACGCCGCTGCCCGCCCAGGGCGTGGACCTGCTGGCCGAACTCACGGCCTATCAGGGCGACGAGGCGCGCCGGGACGATGTCACGGTCATTGGTTTCAAACTATAGGAATGCGAGCTATGAATATGAGTTTATTCAAATATTATGACGAAATGGAGCAGGAGGGCGTGATCCTGTACTTCAACGGCCCCGTGTCGCAGGCCATGGTCGAGTCCATCGCCGAGCTGATGCGGTCCAAGATGCGGGCCGAGGACGCGGCCCTGCACTCGGTGCGCAGCGTGTTCGCCGTGCTGGTGGAGCAGATGCAGAACATCGTGCGCTATTCCTCGGACCGGCGGGCCGCCGGGGCGGAGCTGCGCGGCGAGATGGCCCACGGCCAGGTGGTGGTCGGCCGCGAGAAGGACGGCCGTTTCTTCGTGGCTTGCGGCAACCGGGTGCACACGGCGGACTGCCGCGAGCTGGCCCGGCACATCGCGACCCTCCAGGGAATGACCAAGGAGGAGCTGAAGGCGTACTACCGCGAATGCCGCCGCAGCCCGGGCCGGGCCACGGAAAAGGGCGCGGGCCTCGGGTTCGTGGAGATGGCGCGCAAGGCGGCCGGGCCGCTCGACTACGCCATCGTGCCCGTGGACGCCAGCACCTCGTTTTTTTCGATGAAAGTGGTGACCCAGTAAGGAGATGGCCATGAAGAAATACAGCGTCCAGGCGACGCCCTCGTCGCCCTACATCAACTTCGACCCCGATGCCATGTGCTTCGAGATCCGGGGCGAATCCTATCCCGAGAACTGCTGGGCATTCTACCGGCCCATGTTCGAGTGGCTCAACGACTACTTTGCCCGCACCAACGGCAGGCAGGTGGAGATCGACATGGAAATTCTCTATTTCAATTCCTCTTCGTCCAAGACCTTCATGGACTTTTTCGAGATGCTCGACGACCACGCGGGCAAGGGCAGGAACATCGTGGTCAACTGGCGTTACCACGAGGAGAACGAATCGGCCATGGAATGCGGCGAGGAGTTCATGGAGGACGTGGAGCGCATCAAATTCAACCTGGTGGAGTATTCCGGCAGGAGGGATGCATGAACGCCGACCGGATCAAGACTTCGCTCAGAACGCTCATTCCCCTGCGTCAGCCCGTGTTCCTGTGGGGCGCGCCGGGCGTGGGCAAGAGCCAGGTGGTGGCCCAGGTGGCGGCCGAGCTCGGGCTTGCGCTGGCCGACGTGCGCGCCGTGCTCCTGGACCCCGTGGACCTGCGCGGCCTGCCCACGGTCAAGGACGGCGCGGCCCACTGGTGCCCGCCCGCGTTCCTGCCCGCCTCGGGTGCGGGCATCCTGTTCCTGGATGAACTGAACGCCGCGCCGCCCTTGGTCCAGGCCGCCTGCTATCAGCTGGTGCTGGACCGCCGCGTGGGCGAATACGCGCTGCCCGACGGCTGGACCGTGGTCGCGGCGGGCAATCGCGAGACCGACCGCGCCGTGACCCACCGCATGCCCTCGGCCCTGGCCAACCGGTTCGTGCACCTCGACTTCGACGTGGACGCCGAAACCTGGCTCGCCTGGGCCGAAGCGGCCGGTCTGGCCGAGGAGGTCCGCGCCTTCATCCGCTTCAGGCCCAACCTGCTGCACGATTTCGACCCCCGGAAGGACCAGAAGGCGTTCCCCTCGCCCCGGTCCTGGGAGTTCGCCGCGCGCATCCTGGCCGCCGGGCCGGACCCGGAGGTGGAGACCGCGCTGCTCAGGGGCACCGTGGGACCGGGCGCGGCCGTGGAGTTCGCCGGGTTCGCCCGCATGTTTCGCCAGCTGCCCGACCCGGACGCGGTCCTCGACCGGCCCGACACCGCCGCCGTGCCCGAGGAGCCCGCCACGCTCTATGCCCTGTGCAAGGCCCTGGCCCGGCGCGCGGCCGAGGACACGGCCGAGGGGATCGTCACTTACGCCGCGCGCCTGCCGTCCGAGTTCGGCGTGCTGCTGGTGCGCGACGCCGTGCGTCAGCACCGGGGCGTGGTGGAGACCCCGGCCTTTTCCAGCTGGGCCACGGCCAACTCGGACGTGCTGCTCTAGCCATGGACCGCGTCGCCACCAAGCTGCGCCGGGCGCGCACCGCGCTGCTGCTGGCCCATCCGTTCTTCGGGTCCCTGTGCCTGCGCATGGAGCCCCGGGTGGACCCGCACTGCGCCACGGCCTGGACCGACGGCCGGACCCTGGCCTACAACCCCGGCTACGTGGCCGGGCTGCGCGACGAGCAGGTGCAGGGGCTGCTGGCCCACACGGTCATGCACCCCGCCTGCCAGCACCACACCCGCCGCGCCGGGCGCGACCCCAAGCTCTGGAACATGGCCTGCGACCACGCCATCAACTGGATCCTGCTCGACGCGGGCATGGCGCTGCCGCCCAAATACCTGGACAACCCGGCCTATCACGGCCTGACCGCAGACCAGATCTACGCCGACCTCCACGCCGCGCGCGGGGAGGAGACCCGGCCCGCGCTGACCGACGGCAAGGGCGAGTCCGACGGCGTGGCCGACTGGGACGGCGCCACGGGCGCCGAAGGCGACGGCGAAAATCTGGGCGAGGACTCGGAGTCCGGCCCGGGCGGCGAGGGCGACGGCCGCATGGAGCTGGGCGGCGAAGGCGACGAGCCGGGCGAGGAGGGGAGCGACCGGACCGGCGATCCCGGCGGCAGCGGCGAGGTCCGCGACCGCGACCAGGATGCCGAGGGCGGCGGTTCCTCCGAGGGGGGACCGGACGAGGAATGGGAGCTGGCCCTGGCCGAGGCCGCCCGCCAGGCGCGCGACGTGGGCGAGCTGCCCGGCGGCCTGGAGCGGCTGGTGGGCGAGATGCTCCACCCCGTGCTCGACTGGCGCGAGCTGCTCGACCGCTTCATCGGCGACCGGGCGCGCGACGACTACGCCTGGACCCCGCCCAACAAGCGATTTCTGCACCTGGACGTGATCCTGCCCTCGCTCTCCAACCGGCAACTGCCGGACGTTGTCCTGGCCATCGACACCTCGGGCAGCGTGTCCGAGGCCGAGATGGACCGGTTCGCGGCCGAGGTCTCGGGCATCCTGGAGGCCTACGACACCACCATCCACGTGGCCTACTGCGACAGCGCGCTCACCGGCTCGGCCGCCTTCGGCCGGGCCGACCTGCCGCTGGAGCTGGCTCCCGTGGGCGGCGGCGGCACCGACTACCGCCCGGTCTTCGACTGGGTGGAGCGATCGGGCCTGGACCCGGCCTGCCTGGTCTACCTGACGGACCTGGAGTGCGCCGGGTTCCCGGCCGCCGAACCGGGCTACCCGGTGCTCTGGGCGCGCATCGGCGGCCAGGGCGGGACGCCGCCCTTCGGCGAGATCATCGACATCCCCTGAGGAGACGACATGAAGATCGACTGGACCATCGTCAAGCGGCGGGGCAACCACCGGCCCGTACTCAAGTACACCATCGAACTGGAACCGTTCGAGATCGATCTGGCCGTGCCCCAGGTGGTGCTGGACGACGCCCTGGTCCGGCCGCCGTCCTCCTGGCGCTCGTTCTGCTATCCCGGCCGGGACGAGCGGGCCTGCCCGTGCTTCGAGCGCTACCGGCTGATGTCCCCGTCCCACGAGCAGCGGACCCTCTCGGATGCCCTGACCCTGCACTGGCGCGACGAAGCCGACGGGTTCGACGACGTGCGCGCCGCGTTTACCCGGCTGCGGGCCGATTTCGAAACCGTGCTGAAAAACGCCCATGACAGCGCGCCGCTCGACATCGTGGAAGGACTGGAACTGACCCGGCAGACCCGCGATCACATCGTCCGGGGGGTGGCGGCGGCGAAATTCCTGGCCGCCGCAGGTTTTTGATTGCATTGATATTGAAAATGAGTTTCATTACACGCCATGTCACATGCAGCACAACAGGCATTCCTCGGTTTTCTGCGGCGGAACCATCTGAGCATGACCCCGCAGCGGAAGGTCATCGTCGAGACATTTCTGGACGCCAGGGGGCACATCACGGCCGAACGGCTCTATGAGATGGTCCGGAGCAAGGCCCCGGACATCGGCCAGGCCACGGTCTATCGCACGCTCAAGCTGCTGGTGGATTCCGGGTTGGCCGACGCCTTCGACCCGGGCGAAGGGGTGTCCCTGTACGAGCAAACCTTCGGCAACGACCATCACGACCACCTGATCTGCGTGCACTGCGGCCGCAAGGTGGAGATCCGCGACGAGGCCATCGAGACCAGGCAGGAGGAGGTGGCCCGGGGCGCCGGGTTCACCCTGACCCGCCACCGCATGTATCTCTACGGCGTCTGTCCGAACTGCAAGCCCAAGTGACCTCGGGCTCGTCTATCCAGCAAGATCGCATGTGGACCATCCCACTATATATCGTGGCCTCCTTCGCAGAAATAGCCGGTTGCTTTTCCTTTTGGGCCTGGCTTCGACTGGGCAAGACTCCTCTCGTTTTGATCCCCGGCATGGTCAGCCTCGCGATCTTCGCCTGGGTCCTCTCCCACATTGACGCGGGTTTCGCCGGGCGAGCCTATGCGGCCTATGGCGGCATCTACATCGTAGCATCGCTTTTCTGGATGTGGGCGGTCGAGGGCGTTCGACCGGATGGATGGGATGCGGCGGGCGGCGCACTGTGCGTGTTCGGAGCGCTGACCATAATCCTTGGCCATTATGGTGGCCGGTAGCCGGACAATGGAGTCGCATGGGCCGAAGCGTTTCGACGGATGATCTGCGGGAGGATCGGACCGCGCATGCGGATTGTGGCGCGAAGGGGATGATCCGGGTTCCCGTTCTGACCGACGAGAGGGACGCTGCAGCCTCATCCTGCCCGCGTGCGGGTGAAGTGATTCCGGTTTCGGCCGCATGATGGGCGTGTCCACCACGATTCGTTCGGACGTTGAGACAGGAAGACCGCCCTCGAGGGCGGTCTTCCTGTCTCAAGATCGCGTGATTGCCCAAAGCAGCACGGGGGCGGCGAACCCCCAAATCCTACCCCCGGCCGTCCCGGCGAAGCGGGCCGAGCCGTTCTGAAAAGGATTCCTTTCAAGATGTCCCTAGGCTGCCGGAGGCATCTTCCCCGCCCGCTTGCGTTCCCCCTGGGTGTCCACGGGCGGGGTGGCCGGTGCGGAACCCTCGTAGTCCGCGAACATGGACTTGAAGCCCCGGCGGAGGATTTTCCTGGGATCGCCCTTGCTGCTGATGGAGGTCCTGAAGGTCATGCTCGTCTCCTTTACTGGGTTGGGTTTTCCCCGCCGTCGTCCGGCGGGATCGAATCCGTGGTTCCTGAACACTCGCTGCACAGCCCGTAGATCACGGTCCGGTAGCGGAAGAGGGTGAATCCCTGCTGACGGGCGGTCTCGGACTGGAGGCAGTCGAGGTAGGGATTCTTGACCGGCACGGAGCGGCCGCACCGTTCGCAGATCATCTGGCTGCACTGGTCGCCCATGGGCTCGTAGCACGTGCTGCCGTCGGACCGGTGGATGCAGCGGGCGACGCCCGCGTTGTGCAGGTGCTTGACCGTCCGGTAGACCGTGGACCGGCTGACCGTCTCGTCCACATCCTGCACGCCCCCCAGCAGGTCCTCCGGGGAGACCTGGCTGTTGTCGCTCATGAACACCTTGAAGATGAGCAGCCGCTGCTGGGTCAGCTTGAGATTGTTGGCCGACAGGTACTGCTTGAAGGATTCCAGGGCTTCCTGCATCGCTTTCCTTTTTCCCGAGCCGCAACCACGGAGGGAGAGGGTTTGACCGCTTGTCTCAACCGTCCCGCCATGACGCCTTGATCGAAGGGCCTGGTTGACACGTGGTGTCAGTTGCTTGTTTTTGTTGACGCGTTTGCGTTCAAGGCATATCACTGATACCGAAATTCATTATCAATTGCAACCATTACATTGCGAAACACGAGGGAAACATGGCTGACGGAAAAACCCTGCAAGCGGTCGGAGCGGGCGAGACGGCCTACGTACTGGCCGTGGACGCGGGCATCAGGGCCAGGACCAGGCTCGAGTCCCTGGGGATCATCCCCGGGGCCGAGGTCAAGGTGTTCAACAATGGCCGGGGGCCGCTCATCGTGTCCGTGGGCGAGGGGCGGGTCATGGTCGAGCGCGGCATCGCGGCCAAAGTCCTGGTGGCGTGACCGCCGCCGGGCCTGTTCATTCTCTTCACCGCATCATCAAGGGGGGATCATGACTCTGGACGAATTGCAGCCGGGAGTGAGCTGCACCATGACGGACATCACCGCAGCCGGAGCCCTGGGGCAACGGCTCATGGACCTGGGGTTCTACCCCGGGGTCGAAATCGCGATAGTGCGCAACGCGCCGCTCGTGGACCCGGTGGAATTGCAGCTCGATGGCTACCATGTCTCCCTGCGGCACAGCGAGGCCCGGCATATCGAGGTGGAACTGTAATGACTTCCCGTCGACTGCTCGTCGCCCTGGCCGGGCAACCCAACTGCGGCAAGTCCACGGTCTTCAACATGCTCACCGGGGCGCGCCAGCACGTGGCCAACTATCCCGGCGTCACCGTGGAGAAAAAGAGCGGCACCTTCACACTGGGCGACGTCCGCGTCGAACTGGTGGACCTGCCCGGCACCTACAGCCTGACCTCGTACTCCCTGGAGGAGCGCGTGGCCCGCGACTTCCTGCTCGGCGACAATCCGGGCGTGGTCATCGACGTGGCCGACGGCTCCAACCTCAGGCGCAACCTCTACCTGACCCTGCAACTGCTGGAGATGGAGGTGCCGACCATCCTCAATCTGAACATGATGGACGTGGCCGAGCGCCGGGGCCAGTCCATCGACGTTCCCGGGCTGCAGGCCATTCTGGGCATTCCCGTGGTGCCCACGCGGGCCAAGCGCGGCGAGGGCAAGGAGGGGCTCAGGGCGGCGGTCGAGTCGCTGGCGGGTTCGGAGCCGGACGAGACGTTCCGGGTGGCGTACGGCCCGCTTGAGCCGTTCATTGCCGAGCTGCAGGCGCTGCTGGCCGAGGATTCGCTGCTCAGCGTGCGGTATCCCGTGCGCTGGCTCGCCATCAAGCTGCTGGAAAACGACAGCGAGGCCGAGGTCCTGGTGCGGCGGATGCACCCCGAGGCCGACCGGGTCATGGCCCTGACCGTCGAGTGCCGGGAGCGGTTCGCCCGCGAGGCGGGCGGCGCGGCCGAGCGCCACATCGCCTTCACCCGCCACGGCGAATGCGCCCGCATCTGCCGCGAAGTGGTGACGCTGCCCGACGCCAGGCGGGTCAATCTCTCCGACCGGGCGGACAAGTTCGTCTGCCACCGGGTGTTCGGGCCCCTGATCCTGGTGGGCATTCTCTTCGTACTCTACCAGGTGTCCATCGTCTTCGGGAACTGGCTGGCGCTCCAGGTCTGGCCGGTCTGGGGCGGGGTGGAATCCTTCGCCGAGGAGGTCCTGCCCGCCGCCGGGTTCATGGACGATCCGCTGCTGCGGGCGCTCGGGTTGTGGGTGGTCAAATCGACCACGGCCATCCTCAACTACCTGCCCATCTTCTTCCTGCTCTTCAGCCTGATCGCCATCCTGGAGGACAGCGGATACATGCCGCGCATGGCCTTCATCCTGGACCGGCTCTTCCGCCGTTTCGGGCTGCACGGCCAGTCCACGCTGCCCATGATCCTGGGCGGAGTGTACGTGGGCGGCTGCGCCATCCCCGGGGTCATGGCCACCAAGGCCATCCCGGACGAGCGGGCGCGGCTGGCCACGATCATGATCGTGCCGATGATGAACTGCCTGGCCAAGGTGCCGCTGTATCTCATCCTCATCGGGGCGTATTTCGCCGAAGCGGGCGGCCTGGCCATGTTCTTCATCGCCACGGTGACCCTGTTCATGGCGCTGCCCGTGGCCAAGGTCCTGTCCATGACCGTGCTGCGCAATCGCGAGAGCGCGCCGTTCATCATGGAGATGCCGCCCTACCACCTGCCGACCATCGGCGGCGTGCTGCGCCGGGCCGTGGAGCGCGTCTGGCTGTTCCTCAAGAAGATCGTCACCGTGGTCGCGGCCGTGGCCGTGGTCGTCTTCGTCCTGATCAACTATCCCGGCCTGCCCCAGGCCCGGCTGGACCACTACCGGGCCATGGAGGACAAGGCCATGGCCGGGTTCATGAAGGACGTGGCCAGGACCGACTACAAGGGGCGGCTGACTTCGGACGACGTCCTGCCCATCATCCTCTTCGAGGAATCCATGAAGCGGGCCAAGGCCGGGGTCACCGACCAGGCCGTGTCCGAGGCCATCAACGAGCGATTCAAGGTGGAGAACCCGGTGTATTACGCGGTGGTCAAGCGCGAAGGCAAGGACGGCAAGACGCTGGCGCGTTCGCTCAAGAATGTCGTGACCGTGCGCAAGCAGGTTCGGCGCGAGGCGCGGGCCGAGCGGTTCGAGTCCAGCTTCCTCGGGACCATGGGCCGCGCGCTGGAACCGGTGACGCAGTATGCCGGGTTCAACTGGCGCATCAACATCGCGCTGCTCTCCGCCTTCGCGGCCAAGGAGAACTCGGCGGCCACGCTCGGCTCCATCTACGGCATCGACGGCACGGACCAGTCCGTGCAGGAGAGCATGAAGGCGGGCGAGATCGGCTTCACCCCGCTGCACGCCCTGGCGCTGATGCTGTTCATGGCCCTGTATCCGCCGTGCGTGCCCGCGTCGATCATGGTCCGCCACCAGGCGAACTCCACCAAGTGGATGCTGTTCTCCATCGCCTACCAGACCCTGCTCGGGCTGGTGGTGGCCAGCCTGGTCTTCACCGGCGGGTCGCTGCTCGGCCTGACCGGTTTCCAGACCATGTGGGCCTTCTACGGCCTGTGCCTGGCCCTGACCCTGGTCATGGCCCTGATCCCCACGCCGGAGGAAAAGGGCGGCGCGCTGCCCGTCGCCCCGGCTCCCTGCAAGGAACAATGCTCATAACCCATGTGCTCATAAGGAGGAGCAGATAATGAAAAAACTGACTATCGTACTGACCCTTGCCGCTGTCCTGGCCCTGGCCGGACAGGCCATCGCCCACAGCCCGCTGATGAGTTGCTTCGACAACGGCGACAACACCATCACCTGCGAGGGCGGGTTCTCCGACGGCTCTTCGGCCGCCGGGGTCAAGATCCACATCAAGGGCGCGGACGGCTCCGTCATCGAGGAGGCCAAGATGAACCAGGACAGCGAGTGCACCTTCAACAAGCCCGCTTCCGGCTACGTGGTCGTGTTTGACGCGGGCGAGGGGCACACCGTCGAGATCAACGGCGCCGACATCGTTCAATAGCAACCCGGCACGGGGGAACGCCGTTTCTCCGTGCCTTTTTTCCCCGGACGTACTGAGAACAACACTCAATTTCAAAAAATGAGGAGCAATTGATGAAGAAACGTTTCATTCCCCTGCTGGCCGCTGTCTGCACGCTGGTTCTGGCGGGCGCCGCCTTTGCCCATTTCATGGTCGTCTATACCCCGGGCACCGCCCTCTCCGAAGGGCAGGACCTCGACATGCGCATCATCTTCACCCACCCGGCCGAGGCCGGGCACATGATGGACATGGGCGGCATCGAGGAATTCTACGTGGTCAAGCAGCGCGGCGACGGTGAGCCCAAGAAGGTGGACCTCAAGCAGTATCTCAAACCCATCACCTGGAAGAATCCCCACGGCTCGGCCCCGGCCTTCTCGGCCCTGGTGCCCAAGAAGGAAGTGCGCTCCATGGGCGACTACGTCTTTGTCATGAAGCCCGGCTACTACTATGAGAAAGAAGAAGACGTGTACATGCAGCAGATCGCCAAGCTGATCGTCAACGTCGGCGGCCTGCCGGGCAATTGGGCCGAACCCGTGGGCCTGCCCTGCGAATTCGTGCCCCTGATCAAGCCCTACGGCCTGTGGACCGGCAACGTCTTCAAGGCCCGGGTCCTGTCCGAGGGCAAGCCCGTGGCCGGGGCCGAGGTCGAGGTCGAGTACATGAGCCACATGCCCGACCTGGGCTCCAACACCATGCCCGAGAAGTCCTCGGTCGAATACCCCCAGGATTCCTTCATCACCCAGACCATCCTTTCCGATTCCGAAGGCTACATCACCTTCGGCATCGCCAAGGCCGGCTGGTGGGGCTTCGCCGCTCTCGGCGTTGGCCCGGACAAGGAATACAAGGGCAAGGAACTGAGCCAGGACGCCGTGATCTGGGTCCAGGCCGTGGACATGAAGTAAGCAAGGCCATCTGACGGCTCCTGCCTGTGTGCAGGGGCAACCTCAACGGTGCGGCGGGCCTCCCTGGACCCGCCGCACCGGACGAATTTTCAAGGCGGTACCCCATGAATATCACCCAGGCGGCCCATGGCAGGGAAATCGAGGACATCTGCGAATTCCAGATCCTGGACGCGGTCCAGCTGACCGT
>JAZHDH010000301.1:0-10776 GCA_036584335.1 Pseudodesulfovibrio sp.
CTGTGGACGGGTCCGGGGTCGGGAAGGCCTCGTCGGTCTCAAATTGGGAGTATCCCGCCGGACCGGCCGCCGCTGCCGCCGCGCCGCCGCAAGGCCCCAGGCTTTTCGGCACCATCGAGTTCAAGGGCAAGATCGCCCAGCTGCCCAAGTGGACCGGCGTCCTGGCCAGGATGCAGGCCTGGAAGGGGTATTTTTCCACGCCGGACATGGCCAAGCTGCCGTCCAAGGGAGCCTGGGCCAAGCTCAAGGCGGAGATCCAGGGCAAGCCGGACATGGAGCGGATCAAGGCGGTGAACACGTTCTTCAACCAATGGCCCTACCGGCTGGACCAGGCCAACTACGGCGCGAGCGACTACTGGGCTTCCCCGCCGGAATTCCTGAAGAAGTCGGGAGACTGCGAAGACTACGCCATCGCCAAGTATTTCGCGCTGCTCGAAGTCGGCTTCCAGCCCGGGCAACTGCGCATCGTGGCGGTCAAGGACATGATCCGCAACATCGGACACGCGATCCTGGCAGTCTATCTGCCCGACAACATATATATTCTCGACAACCAGACGGTGATGGTGCTGGCGCATGAACGCTACAAGCACTACATCCCGCAGTATTCCGTGAACGAGCAGTTCCGCTGGATGCATGTCCCCGCGACAAAGAAGTCCGCGTTCCAGCGCGCAAAGAAGCAATAACGGACCGCTTCCCCGGGCGGTCCGGAAACACAGATGGAGTGAACCATGGCACAACAGACGAAGACGAGCGAGGTGCCGAAAAACCTCGGAGGGGCCAAGGCGGGCGTCAAGATAGGCGTCGTGCTGGCCTTTGTCCTGGTCATTTCGGCGGGCATCCTGATTCTGGCCAGCCGCGCTGTCAGCGACAAGCAGGCGGAAGGATTGGAAAACCAGGAAAAACGGTTGGGGCTGCTGTCCCACAGCCGGGCGGAGATGGTTTCGGCCTGGCTGACCAACCTGTCCAAGCAGGGCGACCGGCTGATAAAGTCCGAACTGTTCCGGCTCTATGCCTCCGAGGTGGACGCACTCCGAGGCGACCTGACGGCCATCTTCGGCGCGGTTTCGCCCGAGGACGTGGATTCGGGCTCGGAAGGGGCCGCCCTGGCCGCGCAACTGCCCATGATGCAGAACATGCTTCGGGAGTTTTCCACCTATTCCGGCTTCACCAACGCCCGCATCCTCAACAGCCAGGGGGAGGTCTACATCGCCACGGACGGCCACCTGCCGCCCATGGAGGACGACCAGCTGGCCCATGCCCTGGAGGCGATCCAGGGCAAAAAGGCCACGTTCTCGCCGTTGCGCAAGACAGCGCAGGGGCTGGAGATGGACGTCTACGTGCCCGTCTTCGCGCCCGACGCGCGCGAGGACAGGGACCCGGCCATCGGCGCGCTGATGATGACCCGGCAGATCACCGGCACCATCACCGAGCTGATGTCCAACTCCTCGCTTTCGGCCAAGGGCGAACGGACCAGGCTGATGCAGAAGGCAGGCGACCGTTTCCGCGAGGTCACGCCCTGGACCTCCGACGGGTTCACCGACGTCACCTCGATCCTGGAGTTCGACGACGCGGGCAACCTGGTCTTCGCGGCCCGCACCTCCCTGTCCGAGGATGACCGCGAGGTCTACTCCCTGGGCATCAAGGTCTCCGCGCAGGACTGGTGGGTGGTGCAGGAGTCCGACTACAGCACGGCCATGAAGTCCATCGAGAGCTTCACGCGCACCGTGTGGATCGTGGCCGGGCTGGGCCTCCTGACCGCCTTCCTGGTGGCCGGACTGGCCTGGTGGGTACTCACCGGCGTTCAGAGCCAGCGCATTGCCGAGGAGTTCCGCAATCTCGCCGCCCAGATCGACACCCAGAAGCAGTTCATCGACTCGATCAACGCCAACATCGACGAGTTCATCACCTTGAAGGACATCGAGGGCAAGTATACCTACGTCAATGACGCCTTTGCCCGGGCCGTGGGCCGCGACAAGGACGAGCTGATCGGCATGGACGCGGCTGCCGTGTTCGGGTTCGACACGGCCAAGCGGCTGTCCGCCCAGGACAAGGCGGTGTGCGGCGGGCGCAAGGTGACCATCAACGAGCCGGTCTTCCTGCACTCGCAGCGCTACGAGTTCCAGATATCCAAGTCGCCGTACCATTCCCTGGAAGGCGCGTGCCAGGGCATCGTCGAGGTTTACCGCGACATCACCGAATTCGTGGCCGTGCAGGAGAAGAACCGGCGGCTGATCCAGCGCGCCATGGAGGCCCTGGGGGCCACCATCGAGGCCGCCGACCCGTATCTGGGCGGCCACACCAAGCTGCTGGCCCGGCTCTCCCTGGAAGTGGGCAAGGCCATGCACCTGGCCGAGGGCGAGATCGCCGAACTGGAAACTGCGGCCAACCTGTCGCAGATCGGCAAGATGTTCGTGCCCAACGAGATATTGACCAAGCCCGGCCGGTTGACGGACGAGGAGATGGCGGTCATGGAGCAGCACGTGGAACACGCCTACCGCATCCTCAAGGACATCGACATCGCCGAGGGCGTGCTCGCGGCCATCTACCAGATGAACGAGCGCATCGACGGCACGGGATATCCCAAGCATCTCAAGTACGACGAGATCATACTGGCCGCGCGCATCCTTTCGGTGCTCAACGTCTTCTGCGCCATGATCCGGCCACGCTCTTACAGGGGGGCCAAGGAACCGGGGCAGGCGCTGGATATCCTGGCGGGCGAGTCCGCCAAGTACGACGCTGCGGTGGTCGAAGCCCTGGCCGGGGTACTCAAGACCCCTGCCGGCGAAAAGCTTCTGGAAAATCGGGATTAGCGGCCGAACTCCATCCGGTTGCACAGGGGTCCCGGCGGCGTGCCGGGACCCTTTTCATTTGCCTTGCCTTTCCGAACGGGTGAACGATACAATTTCTTGAAAGTGCTTCATTCCGCCTATCAGGCCGGATTTTCATGCAGTTCCGCCCGGTCCGGGAAAATGGGGCGAAACGCGCCATTGCCTTGGCCGGACATCTGGCGTATAGGCCCCTTCCCCCAAGCAATTCAGACAACGGACACGACAATGCAGATCAAGCGCTGGGCAGCGGAAAACGGCTACCGCGAATCCTTCAGAATCGGCCTGCCGCTGGTGGTGAGCATGCTCTCCTCCACGGTCATGACCTTCACCGACCGCGTCTTCCTGGGCCACTACTCCATGGAGGCGCTTGCCGCGTCCTTTCCGGCCAACGTGTCCGCCTTTTTCTTCCTGTCGTTCTTTTTCGGCGTGGTGGAGTACACGGGGGTCTTTGTTTCGCAGTACACAGGGGCCGCCCGTCACGAACGGGTGGGCGCGGCCCTGTGGCAGGGGCTGTGGTTCTGCCTGCCCGCCGGGCTGATCCTGGCTTCGCTGTGTCTCATCGCCGAGCCGCTCTTCGCCCTGGCCGGGCATCCCCCCGCCGTGCGCGAGCAGGAGGTGGTCTATTTCCGCATCCTGACGCTGGGCGGCGGGCCGTTCCTGGCGGGCATCTGCCTGTCCTCGTTCTTTTCCGGCCGGGGGCTGACCAAGCCGGTGATGCTGGTCAACATGGCCGCCGCCGGGCTGAACGTCCCCCTGGACTACTGCCTGATCAACGGCATCGGCCCCTTCCCGGAGATGGGGATAGCCGGGGCCGGCCTGGCCACCCTGGTCGGCTACACGCTGCCCGCCCTGTGCTTCGCCCTCATGGTCTTCACTCGCGCCAACGACGCGACCTACCGGGTGCGCTCGGCCTGGCGGCTCGACGCGGTCCTGTTCGCCCGGTTCATGCGCTTCGGTCTGCCGGGCGGGGTCCAGTTCTTCCTGGACATGTTCGCCATCACCTTCTTTTCCTTCATGGTCGGCCGCATCGGGGCCACGGAGCTGGCCGCCACCAACGCGGCCATCTCCATCGACACTCTGGCCTTCATGCCCATGCTCGGCATGCACATAGCGGCCAGCATCATGGTCGGCCAGGCCATGGGCGCGGGCAGGCCCGACCAGGCCGCCTACGCCACGGGCAGCGTGCTGCACATCGCCCTGGCCTACATGACCGCCATGGCCGTGGTCATCGTCTTCTTCCCCGAAACCCTGATGAACCTGTTCCGGACGAAGGGCGAGGCGGGCGCGGAGTTCGGCGCGGTGGTGGATATGGGCGTGGTCCTGCTCCGGTACGTGGCCGCGTTCACCTTCATCGACGCGGTGGCCATCGTCTACATGGGCGGGCTCAAGGGCGCGGGCGACACCCGGTTCATCATGCTGGTCATGGGCTCAGCCTCTTTCTTGTGCATGGTCCTGCCGCTCTCGCTGCTGGTCCACTTCGGCGTGACTTCGGTGCATGGGCCGTGGATGTGCCTGCTGGCCTACGTCCTGGTCCTGACCACAGCCTTCGTGCTTCGGTTCAAGTTCGGGCCGTGGCGGTCCATCCGCGTCATCGGCGACTGATCCGCGTGTCAAGACCCCGCCCGCAACGGGCGGCCCATGCCTTCAGTGCCTATGGGGGATTCTTGCGGCGCGCCTAGCGGCCGGAGGGATCGTACGCCGATTCCGCAACTTCCAGCGTCTTCACCAGATTGCCTTCCAGAGCCAGGAACTTGTAGATGGTGAAATCCCGGTTGGAAATGGCGGTTTCAAGCTGCACGCTGTTGCTGAACACTTCATTGATGGAGTCGAGCACGTCGAGCAGCGAGCGCTGGCCCACGTTGAACTGCATCAGGTACATGTCGCGCGATTCCATGCTGTATTGCAGGGCTTCCTGGTGCTTTCCCACCTGGCTGATGGAGGTCTGGTACTCGGACCATGTGGTGGCGGCCTGGCGGCCCAGCTCGTCCAGGGTGTCCTGGAGGTTGGCCTGGGCCTCCTGGACCCGGGCCTGTGCGGCCTTGATCCGCTGGTAGTCCGAGCTGCCGCTGAACAGGTTCCAGGAGAGGGCGAGCATGGCGCGGTCGTCCCGCAGGTAGGTGCTGGAGCCGTCGAACTGGTCGGTATAGCGGCTGCTGACCTCGATGTCCACGGAGGGCATCATGGTGGAGGTGGTAACGCCCTGATCCTCGCGCTTGGCCTCGACCTCGGCCTGGTACACGCGGACCTTGGGGTTGTCCTTGAGCACGGCTTCCATGAAGGGGGAGAGGGTGGCGGGCGCCAGTTGCTGCTCGAACGCCAGTTCGGCCAGCGCGGTGGGTTCCATCCCCACCACGCGGACGTATTCCGCTTCCGATGAGCGCAACTCGCCCTCGTAGGTGATCAGCGTGGTTTCGGCCCTGGCCACGCGGCCCCGGGCCTGCATCTCGTCGGCCAGGCTGCCCGCGCCGCCCGCCACGCGTTCGGCAATGGATTCGAGCACTTCCTGGTGGGCGGTGACGTTGTCCTTGGCCAGGGCGACGAGCCTGCGCAGCCGGACCACGTCCACGTGGGACCGGATGGCGTCCAGGGCCACGGTCTCCACGTTGTCCAGCAGCCGGTATTCGGCCGAGGTCAGGCGCGCCTTGGACCCCATATAGTCGCTGAGGCGGTCCATGCCGTCGAACAGGTTCTGGGTCAGGGTGAGGGTGGAGTCCGAAGCGGTGCGCGACCGGCTCTCGGTGCCCACGGCCCGCGCGCTCTGGGAATTGTATTGCTGGAATCCGTATTTGCTGGAGAGGTCCAGGGAAGGGAAGAAACGGCCGAGCGCCGCAGCCAGGTTGCGGTCGATGGCCTGCCGGTTGTGGACAAAGGCCTTGATCTGCGAGTGGTGCCCCACCGCCCCCTTGACGGAATCAGTCAGCGAGACGGTACCGTTGGTATCCGCCAGGGCTGCGGCAGGGCAGGCGAGCAACAGGATCAAGGCCAGCGTAGAAATAGATTTCATCAATGTTTGCCGGGGGTTTTCTTCGCTCATTCCGTTGTTGATAAGATCTATCGTTATTTACACGATAAGGCAAGCCTTGGCACGCAAAAAGGCCCGGCTTCCCAATGAAGCCGGGCCTTTCCAGGAATGGTTAGAAGTCGGTCTTGTTGTCCGCGTCGATCAGCATCTGGATCAGGGAATCGGCGTGGGTGTCGGTGTCCACAACCAGGCTGTTGGCCGCGAAGTCCGCAGGCGTCACGCCGAGCAGCTTGACCACGATGTCGCTTTCGCCGTTGCTGATGAGCAGCTGCGTGTAGTCGTGGGTGTCGTCGATGATGATGTCGCTGATGGAGAGCCCGTCGCCCAGTTCGAGGACGTCATGGTGCACGTTGAAGTCGGAGACGATCATCTCGCCGTCGGCCAGGACGGACTGGTCGATGAAGATGGTGTCGTTGCCGTCGCCCAGGGTGACCTGGTCGTACCCGCCGGAGGCGATGATCAGGTCGTGGTCGTCGCCGCCCAGGATGGTGTCGTTCCCGGCTCCTCCGTAGAGAGTGTCGTTGCCGTGGCCGCCCACGAGCAGGTCGTGGCCCGCGCCGCCGTCGATGTGGTCGGAGGACCAGGCGGTGTCGTTTTCGTACGCGCCGTAGATGGTGTCGTTGCCGTCGCCGCCGGAAAGGGTGTCGTTGGCCCCGCCGCCTATGATCAGGTCGTGCCCGGCGCCGCCGTCGATGTGATCCGTACTCCACCCGCTGCTGTCGAAGTCGCCGTAGAGGGTGTCGTTGCCGTCGCCGCCGATGAGGAGGTCGCCCTTGTCGCCGCCGATGAGCAGATCGTCGCCCGCGCCGCCGTCCAGCGAGTCCGCGCCCGAGCCGTCGCCGAACTGTCCGTCGCCGTAGAGCGTGTCGTTGCCGTCGCCGCCGATGAGCGTGTCGGCCTTGTCGCCGCCCACGAGCCGGTCGTCGCCCGCGCCGCCGTCCAGGGTGTCGCTGCCCGACCCGCCGTACGAGCCTTCGCCGTAAAGCGTGTCGTTGCCGTCGCCACCGATGAGGAGGTCGCCCTTGTCGCCGCCTTCGAGCAGGTCGTGGCCCGCGCCGCCGTCCAGGGTGTCGCTGCCGGTTCCGCCGAACATGCCGTCGCCGTAGAGCGAGTCGTCGCCGTCGCCGCCGATCAGGGAATCGTCCATGTGGCCGCCGATGAGCGTGTCGTTGCCTTCGTTGCCGTACAACGTATCCTTGCCGTCGCCGCCGTTGGCGTAGTCGCTTGCATTGCCTCCCTCGAACTGTCCGTGGATGGTGCCTTGGACCTTGACCACGAGGTCGTTGAAGTCGTTGTCATCGTCCCCGGCGGTCTGGTCGTCCACCCGGATCTCTGTCGAGTTGTAGGGCGTCTCGGTAATTCCGGCCGGTCCGCCGTAGGGGAAGAGGAAACTGGCTTCTTCGCCCCCCTGGTTGAACTGGGCGTCGTCGAACTGCACTTCCACGATCTTGTCGTCGGTATCGCCGTTCGCGCTGTCCAGGGCCAAGGCCCAATGGTCTCCGTGCATGACGAAGTAGAGCGTGGCGTTGGCGTCGAGCCCCAGGGTCGTGCCGTTGGGGATCAGGAAGAAGCGGATTTGTTCGTCCTGAGCGAAGGCCTTGAGCACTTCCTGCGGCGCGGCGTCCTTGGAATTGTAGAGGATGATCTCCGGTTCGCTCGGGTTGCCGTTCTCGTCCACGGTGTAGATGCCGAGCATGTTGGAGTAGCTCGCGTTCTGGGAGACGAAGACCACCTCCTGCCCGGTCACATCGTTCACCCACATGGGATCGTCGGCCTGTTCGGCGACGCTGATCGTGGTGGTCGCCACGTTGCTGGAGGTGGACTGGCCGCCGTCGGCGTCGGTGACCTGCACGGTGACCTCGCGGGCGGCGTCCGCGTCGCCGGTGGTGGAGAAGGTGATGGCCTTGATGGCGCTCTCGTATACCGTCGGGATGGCGTCGCCGCTCAGGGTGATGATGGTGTCGTCGCCGACGTGCGTCACGTCCACGTACAGGCCGCTGACGCCGTCAGTGTTCAGCACGTCTCCCGCCTGGGTGTTGGTCAGGGTGATGACCGCCTGGCTGATCAGCGAGGAGTCCACGTCGGTGATGGTGATGTCGCCCGCGATGGAGACCGGCTCGCCGCCGATGGTGTAGGCGGCTCCGCCGTCCACATCCAGGACCGGCGCGTCGTTCACGGACGTGACGGCTATGGTGCCGGACCCGTCGGTCGAGGCGGTGCCGTCGCTGACGGTGTAGGTCAGGTTCAGCGTGCCGTTGAAGTTCGCATCCGGCGCGAAGGACCACGTGCCCTCGCCGGTCTGGGTCAGGGTGCCGCCGTCCACGGAAAGCGAGGTGACCGAGAGGTCGTCGCCGTTGGCGTCGGTTACCGAGGCCAGGATGTCGGACTCATGGATGGTCAGGGTGCCGTCCTCGGCCATGGTCAGGCTGACGTCGCCCGCTTCGGGGGCCGTGTTGCCCTCGGGCAGGTTCAGGGTGACGGTGGCGGAGCTGCTGCCGCCGTGGCCGTCGCTCACCGTGTAGGTGAAGCTGGTCGTGCCGATGTAGCCGGGAGTGGGCTCGAACACAATCTCGCCGTTCACCATGGACACCGAGCCACCCACGGCGTTGCTCACGTTGGTGACGCTCAGGGACGAATCCGGGTCGTTGAGGTCGATGTCGCTGTCGTTGCCGAGCAGGGCGGCGGGGTCAATGTGGATTTCGCCGTTGACCATGGTCAGGTCGGCGTCCGTTTCGCCGCCGTAGACGGCCGGGGTCGCGGTGATGGACTGGAGGGAGAACTCGGTGTTGTCGCTCCAGCGGCCGTTCCCGGCCCCATCGTCCACAGGAACGAGATACAGGGAGCCGATGGTCGTGCCGCCCAGGGCCTCGGCGTCCACGTGGATGGTGGCCAGGCCACCGGACGAGGAGGCCTCGACCTCCACGTACCCGATCAGCTCGCCATCGGGATCGTAGGCGTAGACGCGCATCAACTCGTCATGACCCCAGGAATCGTTGCTGTAGAAGTAGTTCAGCGAGACGTCGGCCGAAGTCATGGGTTCATCGAAGGAGACCTTGAGCACTTCGTCGGACTTGTAGTCGACCTCGTTGTTCAGCCCGCCCGCGATGCCGATGCCGTTTTGACCGTCCAGGGTCAGATCGGCGGACTGGTCGGTCAGTTGCAGCGAGTCGTTGCCGGTGACGTGGCCGTGAAGCGCGCTGATGGCGATGCCTGCGGCGGCCCATTGATTGACCACGTCGGTGATGGCGCCCGTCTGCGGCAGGGTCACGCTGACCGGTGCGCCGTCGGTGATTTCGGCCTGGCCCACGGTAAAGGAATCGGCTGCGGCCAGGGGGGTGTCGTTGGTGCCGTGGATGGTCACGGAGATGGTCTGCCCGGTGCCGTCGGCCGCAGTGACCGTGAACTGATCGGTCAGGGTCTGGCCCTGGCCCAGTTGCTGGACGGCGTCGGACGCGTTGTCCGCCGTGTAGGCCCAGTGGCCGGCCTCGTCGATGGTCAGGGTGCCGTAGTGGCCTTCGCCGGACAGGGTGTCGGCCGTGAAGTGGGCCTCGCCCGCATCCGGGTCGGTGATGGTCAGCTGGCCTTCGGCCGTGGGCTGGGTGTCTTCCGTGGCGTTGCCGCCGGTCTTGCCGCCGATGACGGCCGCATCGGCCTCCGGGGTGACGGTGATGGTGCCGGACCCGTCGGTGGAGGCTGTGCCGTCGCTGACGGTGTAGTTCAGGTTCAGGGTGCCGCTCCAGTCGGCCGCCGGGGTGAAGGTCCAGGTGCCGTCGCCGTTGTCGGCCAGGGTGCCGCCGTCCACGGACAGGGCGGTGACCGAGAGGTCGTCGCCGTCCACGTCGGAGGCGGCGGCCAGGACGTCGGCCTCGGTGATGGTCAGGGTGCCGTCTTCGGCCAGGGTCAGGCTGACGTCGCCCGCCTCGGGCGCGTCGTTCACCGGGGTGATGTTCAGGGTGACGGTGGCCGTGTCGCTGCCGCCGTGGCCGTCGCTCACGGTGTAGGTGAAGGTGGCCTGGCCGTTGTAGTCGGCCTCGGGCGCGAAGACGATCTGGCCGTCCACCAGGGAGACGGCGCCGTGGGTGGCGTCGCCCACCGAGGTGATGGTCAGGGTGTCGCCGTCGACGTCGGTATCGTTGACCAGCAGCACGCTCGGGTCGATGGAGATGGTGTGGTCCTCGAGGTACACGCCGTCCACCTGGGGCGCGGTCTCGCCGGTCACGCTGTTGACCAGGAAGTCGCTGTTGTTGCCGGAGTGGCCCGCGCCGTCGTCGAGCGGCATGACCGTGATTTCGGCTATGGGCGTGGACGAACCCAGGGTGGCGGCGTCGAGGACGACCGTGACCAGCCCGTTGGGCGTGCCCTGGACATCCACGTATCCGATCAGTTCGCCGTTGGCGTCATAGGCCGCCACGCGGGCGGTCTCGATGGAGCCGCCGTCGTACGGCCCCTTGTCGTCGCCGGGCTGGCTCGGGTCCTCGATGCCGTCGAACAGCGCGGAGATGGTCAGGGTCACGGACTGCATGGGCTGCTCGAAGGAGACGCCCACCAGTTCGGTGGAGTTGTCGTCGCCGTTCACGGTATCCACTTCGCCGCCGTCGATGTTGCCCGAGGCGCTGACGCCGAAGCCGGAGTAGGCATATTGCCGCCCGTCCTCGGTGAAGGAGACGTTCTTGGAGCTCAGGGAAGCGTCCTGCCAGGTGCTCGGGTCGAGGCCGTCGCCGGTCATGGCGCGGACCGTGATGCCCTCGCTGGCCCACTGGGCGGCCACCTGGGCCACATTGGCGATGGTGGCGGGAGTGGATGCCTCAACGGTCTCGCTCGGGGTGTAGGTGGTCCCGCCGAGGGTGTCGTTGCTGACCACGGGCGCGTCATTGGTGCCGGTGACGGTGATGGTCAGGGTGCCGGTGTCGTTCAGTTCGCCGTCGG